>JBARSW010000235.1:0-2163 GCA_049644925.1 Chitinophagaceae bacterium
CTTTTCAATTATTGTAATCGGCGGACTTTGTTTTTTATTTTTACCTATAATAAATCGGGACAAGAAAATTGAAGCAATACCTGAAAATAGATAAGTACTAATTTAAGCGGACCCCCGGACAAGCAAAACATAACTGTGTGTGCCCAAAAGCCTATAACATGAATTTCCTCAAAGCGGGACAAGTTGCTTAAAAAACCAAATAAGTTTTGTTCTTTTTACAGTTTAGCCGAACAATATTTTGTTTATATAAGTTTTTGTTTTTTATCCCGAAGGCTATCTAAGAAATACCAGTTTCAATAGTTTATTACACACTGCAATCAATGCCTGTTTACCGGTTTTTCCGTTGGCTCTTAATCTTTCATAAAGGGCCTTGCAGGCCGCATTGGTTTTCATCGCATTCATACTGCACATATAAAGCACATCCCTTAAGTTTTTACCACCCCTTTTGTATATCCTGGGCTTACCCTGTATACTGCTGCCGCCGCTGTACTGTGTGGGGACCAGCCCGGCAAAAAAAATAATTGAAAATAAATTTGAGAAACCGATTGGTTGCGCTATGTTTGCAACCGATTAGTTTCACAATTTAAACAACACGGCAATGAGAAAATTAAAATTACAGGTTCAAATGACCGTTGACGGTTTCATTTCAGGACAAAACGGACAAATGGACTGGATGTACTTCCCTTGGTCAGACGATATTATTGAATATGTAAGAGAGATAACCGAACCTGTTGACACAATAATCCTGGGAAGAAAACTTGCAGAAGGTTTTATACCTCATTGGGAAAATGTAGTTAAAGACCCAAAGAACCTAGAATATGACGGCGGTCTTAAATATACTTCAACACCAAAAATTGTATTTACCAAGACACTTGAGAAATCAATTTGGAACAATACCGAAATTGCAAAAGGTGATTTGGTTGAAGAAATTTCAACTTTAAAGAACAAAGCAGGAAAAGATATTATAGTTTATGGCGGGGGGACTTTTGTTTCTGCACTAATTAAAAATAAGCTTATAGACGAATTACATTTATTTATAAATCCTTCTGCACTAGGAAACGGAATGCCAATCTTTAAAGAACTTACTTCAATGCAAAAATTCAGTACTGTTGATGTTAAAAAATTTGAATGTGGTATAATTACTCTGATATACAAACCTATCTAAAATGCGAAGAGATATTTTTCAAGCAATTGCTGACCCAACAAGAAGAGCAATTTTAACTCTTATTGCCCTTCAGGCTATGACACCAAATGCAATAGCTGAACACTTTGACACAACAAGACAAGCTATTTCAAAACATTTGAGAATATTGACAGAATGCGAATTGGTGCAACAAAAACAAGAAGGTCGAGAAATTTATTACCAATTAGAAGTAAAAAAAATGAAAGAATTAGATAAGTGGATCGAACAATTCAGAAAAATTTGGGAAGACCGGTTTAATCAACTCGACAACTTATTATCAACCATTAAAAAACAAAAAAAATGAACAACTTATTATTTGATTTTACTGTTGACAAAGCAACAAAAAAGGTTTTCATAAACAGGGAATTTGATGCTGACCTTTCGCTGGTATGGGACGCTTTTACCAAACCCGAAATTCTTGACCAGTGGTGGGCACCAAAACCCTGGTCCTCAAAAACAAAAGCAATGAATTTTAAAGTGGGCGGACGAAGATTTTATGCGATGGTAAGCCCGGAAGGACTAGAACGCTGGTCCGTTCAGCAATACACTTCCATAAGCCCAAAAACCAATTTCAAAATGTTGAATGCTTTCGCAGACGCCGCCGAAAATCCTGAATTACCAGGTTCAGAATGGGACCTGAATTTCAGCGAAGAAAACGGAAGGACAAAAGTGAGTGTTACTATTTATAATGAATCCCTTGAACGCATGGAGAAGATGATTGAAATGGGTTTCAAAGAAGGATTTACTATGACAATGAACAATTTGGAAAACCTGTTGGCATCATTATCACAACGGTCCTAAGCATGTGCGTAAGTTTATGACCGAAGGTCACGAAGGATAATAAGAAAGTAAATGAACGTACAAGAACAAATCAAAAAGTATATTACCAGCCAGCCTGAACCAAAACGCAGTGACATGCAAGAGCTGCACCGCATCATTCTGCAAGTAATGCCTGCATGTAAATTATGGTTCCTGGATGG
>JBARSW010000236.1:0-5200 GCA_049644925.1 Chitinophagaceae bacterium
TTGTTGTAATGTGTTGTAATGAGACTTCGGGTTTTATTTTCGCTTAGTATTTCAGCAATGGCTGAAACGATAGCAACGCCTTCTTCGGGATTGGTTGTTTGTGCAGGTTCGTCAATAAGCACCAGGATATTTTCTTTATTTTTTGAATGATGGATAATGTCGTTGATAGTCACTATTTCTGTTGCGAAAGAGGATAAGCCGCTTTTAATATTTGAAAAATTTTCGAAACTGCACATTACTTTTTTTACCGGAACTATTTCTGCAGCAGTAGCCGGAACATAAAAACCAAATTGGAAAAGATATTGTGCCAGAGCAGCAGATTTCAGCAGTACAGTTTTACCACCCATATTTGCACCGGTGATGATGCAGGGCGAGGCTTCTATAATAATATCAACCGGTTGAAAAACCTTTCCCTTTTTTTGTAAAATCTCCTGTACTTCTATGTTGAAGAGTCCTGTAAATTTTGTGCTGGTATTTGATACCATCGGCCTGCTTAATTTTTTACAGATAAAAAAGTCGGCTTTTGCAATCAAGTAATCCAGTTCTGCCACAGCCTCAAAAGACTGTTCAAGATTTTTGTGACAGGTAACTAAACTCGCTGAAAGTTTCTCTCTTATTCTGTCTTCAATAACCAGGATATTAAGTTCCAGCGTTTCTTTTTCTTCTGATGAAAGTCCATATTGCATTAATTTTTTTCTTAACGGTATAAGATTTTCATCGTACTCGTCGTAAATAAAGAACCGGGGTATCCGTTTATTTTCCGGGTCAAGAATTTTAATAGCTGCTTCAGTATCCGAAAGAGTAATGATATCATAACCTTGCAAAGTTTCCCTGAGTTCGGTAATAAGTAATGCGAATTTTTTTATTTCAAAAAACTCAATATCATCCAGCGTCATTCCTGCCTGTAAGTTTCTCAGGCTACCCGAGATATCCTGCACTTGGTGTAAAATTTCTTTTATACCGGAAACATTTTTTTTATGTTGCTGATTGGAAATAAATGAAAGGACATTTTTCGTTTTATGAAGCTCTTCTTCAATAAGTGCAGCCTCCGTCAGGAATTCCTGGTTCAGCATTTTGCTTCGCCCCAGGGGGGAATAAAAATTTAGTGCATTAGCGATATAACGCAGCTCACTAAAAGATTTTACTATGTCGCTGAATTTATTCATTTTCCATTTGCATTATATCATAAACAGCCACATTCATTTTCTGCAGCATTCTTTTGCATAGGTATTCTGTATCCAGTATGTACCCTTGTGGTGAAACCGGGTTTACACATACAGCCAGCAATTTGCTTTTGTGTAATAAATTTATTCTTCCGCCTTTAGCCACAAAAGCTTCATATACCATTTTGGATGCAAATATTTTTGTAAAATCCTTCACCACTAAAAGCAGCTGAGGCATCTTCTTCTGCAATCGTAAAAAATTTAGCAGTTTGTCAGTAACGGCACCACTTGTATAAATCACTGTGGCATTATCCATAAACTCTTTTTGGTTATTGAGTAGAAAGGTTGATTTTATTCCGGTATCAAAAAAGTTACCAGATTTATCTACTGAATAAATACCATCTTCCAAAGCGGCCATACAATCTGCCAATGGTGAAACATATTCCGGCAGGTTGATAAGCTTTACAGCAAAATCTGTTTTATTGACGAGTTCATCCATATTTGCCGATAAAGAAGCACCAGTTGTTAAAATCATTGCTTCTGCAATTGTCGGCGAAGCAGAACTTAATCTGGATAGAGCCCCATCCACTAATGTAGTATGTGCTCCGTAAACAGACATTTTGTCGATTATTTCTTTCAGCCATCTGGTATTGGTGGGCCCTGAGATAATAGCTTTACCAGTAGATTTCGCTTCAGCGATTACTAACCTTCCTAAGGCTGTGCGCTGCGTACTGATGTCAATTATCTCTGCATCTATTTTTGCCTGCCGGAAATGTTTTTCACTGGTAATAAAAATAATCCCTTCGTATAAAGTTATTTCTGGTTTGTGTGAGTTTGTTATTTGGTCAAAGCTTTCACCATCGAGACCGATGGAAGTGAGGGCAATCTTTTTTCCAACAAAAGCCAGTTTTTCTACAATATAATTCAGGCACTCCGTTTTACCGGTGTTTTTCTCAAGCCCTGTGATGGCAACACTTCTGTGTTTTAATATTTCATTTATGAAAGGCATTTGTTTTAAATCTGATTGCTTCTTTTTACCGTTATTTTCTATGTCTTTATTTTCTTCCAGAAATTTTTGGGACCAGCACACCTTCTTTGTCGGCTAATAAAGAATTAATCTTTTTATGCTTCATACAATCCGGGCAAGTACATTCATTTTTATATTCCAGTGGTTGTGTATAAGTGGTTATTACTCCTTCAAAATTTCTCAGTAGTACTTTATCCGGACTTTGTGAAATGAGATAGTCAGGCATTACCGGAATTTTTCCACCACCGCCCGGTGCATCTACCACAAAAGTTGGCACGGCATATCCGGAGGTATGACCTCTTAATCCTTCAATAATCTCAATCCCTTTTGAAACGGGTGTGCGGAAATGTTCCAATCCCATTGAAAGGTCGCACTGATATATGTAATAAGGGCGAACCCTGATTTTTACCAATGCATGTACCAGTCTTTTCATTATATGCACACAATCATTTACACCACGAAGCAACACAGATTGGTTGCCCAAAGGAATGCCTGCATCAGCAAGTAAGGTGCATGCTGCAATTGATTCTGGTGTAATTTCATTGGAGTGATTGAAATGTGTGTTCAGCCAGATGGGATGATATTTCTTCAGCATATTTACCAAAGCAGGTGTTATACGCTGCGGGCATACAACGGGTACCCTGGAACCAATGCGTATTATTTCTACATGTGGTATTTCTCTCAGCCGTTTTATTATTGATTCAAGCTGGTGGTCGCTTACCATTAAAGCATCTCCCCCGGAAAGCAGCACATCTCTTACCTGCGGTGTTCTCGCTATATAATCAATGGCACCTTGTATGTGGTCGGAGGACGAGTTGTAATCTTTTTGTCCTGCAAACCTTCTGCGGGTGCAATGCCTGCAATACATGGAGCACATATCAGTTATAAGAAACAAAACCCTGTCGGGATAGCGGTGTGTTAATCCCGGCACCGGTGAATCTACATCTTCATGCAGAGGGTCAACCAGATCGGCGGCAGAAATATGTGTTTCATATCCTGTCGGGATGGCTTGCTTACGGATTGGATCATCCGGATTTTCAGGGTCAATCAATGTAAGATAATATGGCGTAATGGCCATTCGGAGATTTTCAAGAGATTTCTTAACTCCCAGCTCTTCGTCAATCGTTAGGGGTGTAATTTTTTTTAACTGTTCTAATGTTTCTATCCGATGCTTTACCTGCCATTTCCAGTCATTCCATTGTTCATCTGTTACATCTGGAAAAAGGATATGTCTTCTGTCTTTCATTAATTCCTTTATTGGTTGAGTCATTGTTATATTTTTAAGCGTACAGTTCTTCAAATATTTTACGGAGTTTATCACTTTCCCTTAGCAATTGCAGTGTTATTTCTGCATGGCCTTTTGTATATCCATTGCCCACAATCATCGTTACATCGCTGCCTACACCTTCTGCACCCAATGCAGCTTTTGTAAAACTGGTTGCCATAGAAAAGAAATAAACAAGGCCATCATTTTTTGTACAAAGAATGCTTGTCATTTCAGTATCCTGAATGTTTACATTATTGATGGTGATATCAGCCATCTGTCCATTGGTCAGTTCTTCTATTTTTTGAATAACTTCCACAGGTTTGGTAGCGTCAGCAGCAAATATGTAATCGCAAAAACCTAAATCCTGCAAACGCCTGGTACTTTTCTCACTATGTGTTAATCCAATTACTTTTCCGGTAACTCCGGTCCTTTTCTTTGCTTCATAACAGCAAAGCATACCTGATTTTCCTCCGGCGCCGATGATGAAAACGGTATCTCCCGGTTTTACCAGTTTAGCTGTTTGTGCAGGTGCCCCGGCTACATCCAATGCTGAGAGCACCAGTTTTTCCGACATATCATCAGGAATTTTTGCATAGATGCCGCTTTCAAACAGAATAGCTTTTCCTTCAATATCTACCTGGTCAACCTCTTTTCTTATTTCTTTTATTTTATCAATACGTAACGGAGTTAATGATAGAGAAACTAAGGTGGCAATCTTATCGCCGGGTTTCAGGTTTATTTTTCCTTCCAGTGCAGTGCCAATTTTTTCTACTACACCCAATAACATACCGCCTGAACCGGTTACCGGGTTGCGGTGTTTGCCTTGCTTTGCTACAATATCAAGCATAATTTCAGCGATCTTTCTTTCATCTCCACCGGCCTGTTCTTCTATCTGTGTGAAACTTGCAGAATCAATATTCAGTGTTTTTACATCTATCAATATTTCGTTGTCGTATATCTCATCCATGTTATTGTCGAGTTTATTGGCCGGTTGCGGGAGCACACCCAATGGCTCAATAACACGATGGATTCCATATTTATTTCCTTTCTTCATTCTTAGGGTTTTTAGTAAATCATACAAGCGGTTTCAATCCCAAAATTTTTCTTGCTTCAATCGAGTTGGCAATTTCACGGCCCAGTTCTTTTGCCATGCGGACAACTTTTTCTACTAGCTCAGCGTTTGATTTTGCCAGTACACCTTTTGATATATATGTATTGTCTTCCAGTCCAACACGAACATGTCCACCATCGATGATGGAAGCCATTGCCAATGGAAATTCAAATCGGCCAATTCCGGCAACGGTATATGTGGCATCAGCCGGAAGGCTGTGACGCATAAAAACAAAATCCCTCAGTTCACCGGTTATTCCACCATTAACCCCCATCACCAAATCAAAATGCATAGGACTTTGTATAAACCCTTTTTTATGCAGTCGCAGTGCCATATCAATCATGCTTTTGTCAAATACTTCTAATTCTGGTTTTATTCCCAGCTCAATCATCCGTTGCCCAAAGTATTTGATAGTATTTTCGGTATTGGTGAACATATCATCGCCGCCCAAGTTCAGTGTGCCGCAATCCAGTGTAGCCATTTCGGGTCTTAACTCTGTTGGTTGTAACCTTTCATCATTTGACATACCTACGGCACCTCCTGTAGATGGTTGAATAATGGCATCGGGAATAGATTTCTTTATGGCTTCCATCGCCAACCGAAAACGTTCTTTGTCCTGTGTGGGTGTACCA
>JBARSW010000237.1:0-6731 GCA_049644925.1 Chitinophagaceae bacterium
CAGAAAACCGATAGTGCCGCCTCTTTCAGAAAAGATGCCCAGATTATCTGTCAGCATTTTTATTTTCCACGGGTCTTCAAATAAATTGGCCAACAGACTTTTTTGTGTAAACGTCAATGCACCAAAGGTGAGTACTGAGTTTTGGATAAAGGAGCGACGGTTCATATTAATCAGTTTGAAAGTTAAAGGTTCAAGGTTTAAGGTTTAAGGTTTAAGGTTTAAGGTTTAAGGTTTGTTTTATTCTTAAAGGTACACTGTTATTCAATTATTTTTTACCAATCGGGGTTTTGATATTTTGATGAGTTTTAATACTCAAACTTTCTTAATCCCGGTGCTTTGAACCAGGTGACTACAACAACCAGTAAAGTCATGCAGCCACCAAAAATAACAGATGGTACCATGCCCATTGCGGTGGCAGCAACACCACTTTCAAACTGACCAAGTTCATTGGAAGAATTAATAAAAATGGAATTAACTGATGAAACCCTTCCCCGCATTTCGTCGGGAACAAATAATTGAACAATTGTACCACGTATGATAACACTTACACCATCAAACAATCCGCTTGCAAACAGAGCGGCAAAACTCAGCCAGAAATTCTGTGAAATGGCAAATACAAGGATACAGAGACCAAATCCAGCTACTACATAAAGTAGAATTTTGCCCTGGCCTCCTTTCATTGGATGTGTAGTGAGCCATGCAATAGCAATAAAATTACCAAGATAGCTGGCTGCTACCAGCCAGCCTAATCCCTGTGGTCCCACATGCAGAATATCATTGGCAAAAGCCGGGAGCAAGGCAACGGCACCACCAAATAGAACAGCAAACATGTCAAGGCTCAATGCTCCGAAAAGTGGTTTATTTCTAAATACAAAGCGTAGCCCTTCCTTCATGCCATCCCATGTTTTGCTGGTACCCTGCCAGCTAATGGGTTTTGGTTTTATCTTTTGAAAGAATATAAATGAAATACCCACTAGCACACATACAGGAATAAATGCGATAGTGATATTTGTGTATCCCATTAATATACCTGCAACAGCAGGACCGATAACTGCTGCTATCAACCAAACCATACTGTTTACAGATACTGCTTTTACTAAAGACTCGGCAGGAACTAACTGTGCCATGAATGCATTAAATGCAGAACCTGTAAATGCCCGTACAGCACCTGTAATAAATACAAGGCCGTAAATACTCCATTCTACAACTGCTCTTGAATAATTATTTTGCATCCAATGTGATGTAACAACCAGCAGGCCGAGCATTATAAAGAAATAAAGAAAGATGCAAAAGCTGATCAGTTTGTGTTTATTGCTTTTGTCTACTGTAACACCAGCAGGTAGTGCCAGTGCAATTGCCGGGATTACTTCGGCCAATCCCAAAATTCCCAATGCAAGTTTACTGCCGGTAATCTCATAAAGGCGCCACCCCAATAAAACAGGCGTCATTCGCAAACCAGCGATAAAAAGGATTCGGGCTGTGATGTACCAGGTAAACTCTTTATTAATAACCGGAGCGAAAATATTTTTTATGAAAAATCGCTTACTCATGGAAGTGTAATATAATGTTGCCCGGTTTCATAATCTTTTTCCAGGGCATCATAAATTACCTGCAGGTGTTTTTCATTACCCAGAAAATCAGCATGGGTTGTATCCACAATCAACGTTTTTACATTATGATGTTTAATATAATTGGTATATTTTTCCTGGATGTTGAATAAATAATCGTCTGGAATATTCTGTTCGTAGGAGCGGTTGCGTTTTTTAATGTTGGCCTGCAATTTTGTAACCGGTGCATGTAAGTATAGGAGTATGTCGGGCTGTACCAATTGCGGATGAATGATATCGAACAGTCTTTGATATAGCCTGAATTCATCATCTGGCAAGGTTACTTTAGCAAATAGCAGGCATTTGGTAAATAGATAATCTGAAATGGTTAATGACTGAAACATATCCTTTTGCTGCAAAAGTTCTTTTTGTTGTTTAAATCGTTCAGCCATAAAGAACAATTCAAGCGGAAAAGCATATTGTCCGGGATTTTCATAAAATTTTGGAAGGAAAGGATTGTCTGCAAATTCTTCCAATATCAACCGGGCATTATAATGCTTGCTGAGCAGGTGGGCTAAAGTTGTTTTGCCGGCACCAATATTTCCTTCTATGGTAATAAAGTTATATTTCATCAGGTGAATGGTGAGTAGTCTGTAATGAATGACTGTTTCAACATTAGAGTTCGCAAATTAATCTAAATGCAATGGCAGAAGATTGATGCAGAAAGATTGTGGAAAAAATCAGGAATACTTTTTTACAGGCAATGTATCGGGACACTCCTTTAATAGTTCAGTTATTGATTTTTTTAAGACCGGATGAATAAAATCTGGGGCAATTTCAACCAATGGTAATAGAGCAAAACGTCGGTTTTGTATCTCGGGGTGGGGTAGTTTGAGAATAGTGGAGTTATGTATTTCGGCATTAAAAAATAAAATGTCAATATCTATTATCCGGGGGCCATATTTCTCTTCCCTTATCCTGCCCATTTTTTTTTCTGCTTTCAACAATCGGCGGAGGAGTTGTTTTGCCGAAAGTTCAGTTGACAGGCTTAGGGCCTGATTCAGAAAAGATGGTTGTTCCGTATTTCCCCAGGCAGCTGTTTCATAAAGAGATGAAACAGCATGAATTCTGCCGCATTCAGACGAAATAAATTCTTTCGCCTGGGCAAGATTTCCCGTACGGTTGCCTAAATTTCCTCCTAAAAGTAAAAATGCAGTATTCATATATGCTGCGGCAAATATCTTTAATTTCTGTGTTGAAGTTTAAAATAAATACATTTGTTGAAATTAAAACAAACAGTGCAGCAATACAGTCAATTTAAGGCATTATTGGCAATTACCAGGGCCAGTTTCAGGGCAATATTTGAAAATCCAAGTGCAATAATTTTCAGTATACTTTTTCCTATCATTTTTGTTTTGATTTTTGGTGCTTTTGGAAGCGGGGGAGGTGTTTCTTACCGAATTGCTTTAGAAAAAAAAGTAAGCCTGGCCGATTCATTTTACAATGCTTTGTTGCAAATACCGGGAGTTAAAATTGTAGATTATGCTGATACGGTAGAACGTAGAGAAGATCTGATAAAGGGCAGGTTAACGGCAATAATAAATATTGATAAACAAACAGACTCAACAGGCAAATTACATTATTTGATAGGAGTAAGAACCACTACTGCAAGTAATAATACCATTTATACTTTTCTGCCAAGTTTAGAATTGGTAAAACTTAAACTGGAGAAAATGCTCAGTGGGGATTCAGAAGAGCTGGTGAAAGTGCAAAAACCTCTCATTGAAACGGTGCGAAAATACAGGGCTATTGATTTCATTCTGCCCGGTCAGTTAGGTTTTTCCATTCTTTTTTCTACATTGTTTGGAATAGCGTTTACTTTCTTTGGTTTAAGAGAACAACTGGTATTGAAGCGATTTTATGCTACTCCCGTAAAGAAAATCAATATTCTGATGGGAATTGGTTTCAGTCGTCTTGCATTTCAGCTTTTAAGTGTAACCGTGCTGCTATTGTTTGGTCATTTTGCTATGAATTTTACATTGCACAAGGGTATTTTCACATTTTTAGAAATAATTGTTTTGACGCTGATCATGTTATTCTTCCTGATGGGAGTTGGCCTGATATTCAGCAGTATAGTATCTACGGATTCTTCTATTCCTTTGTTGATAAATATTTTTGCTTTGCCTCAAATGATGCTATCAGGCACCTTTTTTACTATAGAAGTATTTCCAAAGTGGTTGCAGGAAATTTGCCAGGTTCTACCGCTTACACAATATAATGATGCGGTAAGAAAAATTTCTTTTGAGGGATTGAGTCTAATTTCCTGCTGGAAAGAAATTGGCATTCTGGGAATCTGGATTGCCATTACATATTTGATTGCAGTGAAAGTGCTGAAGTGGGAATAGATAGGAAATGAAAGTAAAATTGGTAAATAAGTCATTGTGATCAATGCAAAATAATAATTGAGCGATTTAAGTCTGTAAAAATCCTTTTAAAATAACGAAACAGTGAGATTAATAAAACTTGGATTGATAAGTATTGTGTTCTTTGCTTTAATGATAACAGGAGTTTCCCTGTTCTTTCCCTCTCATATCCGGATTACAAAAGCAATTGATATTGCCGCAAATAAAGATTCTGTGATGGCCCAGGTAGAAAACATCTCCAACTGGAAGAACTGGTATCCTGGTGCAGATTCCATGAAAGCTACTATCATAACTGCTGTAACAGACAGCACTGTTATAGCTTCTAATGATGAACCTGGAAGAAAAAGAGGAGAGACAAGCTGGAACTTTTATTATACAGAAGAATCAAATACCACCATTGTTCAATGGAATATGGACATCCATCTGCGATGGTATCCCTGGGAAAAATTTTCCAGTCTTTTATTGGAGAGTCGGTATGGCCCAACGATGGAAAAAGGCCTGTTGGATCTTAAAAAATTATTTAACAAATAGTATTTTACTTGTTTTCCTTTCTTCAGAGGCTTTCTGCTACAAAGATTGAAACAAACAAAGCAGTTTGGTATAACTTTGGCATACTAATAATACAAAATGAAAACACATCATATAATTTCAATTCTTCTGGTACTTATTTTAAATGTAACGCAGGTTTTTGCACAGGAGCCTGTTGATAGTGTTCGTTACCAGCAGGACAGCGCCATTATTCCAGAAACTGATCCAACAGTTCTGTTTTTCCAGGAAAATGAAAAATTGACTGATGAGGTATTTGCCAAAACAATTTTAATTACTAAACTAAAAAAATCGGTTAAGTTATCTGCTTTTCTGAAAGCAGAAGATAAAATGTATCCGGAGCATGTATTAGCAGACCTGGACAGTGATGGTATTAAGGAGTTAGTTATTTATGATTTCACTGGTGGTGCCCATTGCTGTGATGAGATTTATATCTTCAAAAGAATTGCAGCCAATAAATACCAGCATGTTGTAAAACTATTTGCTGGTAATACAATTATAACTCCGGAAAAAGAGTTTGCTTATGGCTTTCATGAACAGTTTGGTTATTTCTTTACCTGCTTTGCCTGCAGACTTGAGGATACTGGTGATGCCGGGCCTGTTAGTCTAAGCCATATTATATTGAAATATAAAAAAGGAAAAATGAGTGTGGCACCCGGTGATGTGGATTTAAAAAGTACCATCCGGGATAATTTGGGAAAATTAAGTGAACTGCCTTTTGAAAAAATTGACCCGGACCTTGGTCATGATAATGGATTCCGTAAAGAATATGCATTGAACCTGGCCGTCTATTATTATTCATTTGGCAGAAATTTATTGGAGACCCAAAAGCTTTTTTATAAGTACTACAAATTTCCGGATGCAAAGAAAGTGTGGGCTGCTTTTAGCAAAAACCTACTAGAAATAAGGAAAAGCAGTGATTTCTGATTATTACAGTTTAATGAATTGCAGGTTTCGCTGAATGCCTTTGAATTTGGAACGCTTAAGTGGTGAGTCTTTAAAAATTTTCCTGAAACTTTCTTCGGTCATCATTTCCCACTCTTTTGTTGTGAGGTTCAGAATTTCCGGAATTGGATTAAAATGCAATTCCTGGTGCGGTTTACTAAATCGGTTCCAGGGACATACATCCTGGCAAGTATCACAGCCAAACATCCAATTTTCAAATTTTCCATTCATCTCAACCGGGATCATCATTTCTTTTAATTCAATAGTGAAATAGGAGATACAGCGGCTTCCATCAATTACTTTATCAGGCAGAATAGCACTGGTTGGGCATGCCTCAATACATCGTGTGCAGGATCCGCAATAATCTTTTGCAAATGGGTCATCATATTCCAGTTCAAGGTCTGTTATCAGTGTTGCAATAAAATAAAAAGAACCACTTTGTTTCGTTATCAGGTTGCCGTTTTTTCCTATCCATCCTAAACCACTTTTTTGCGCCCATGTTCTTTCCAATACAGGTGCAGAATCTACAAAACCTCTTCCATTTATTTCTCCTGTATTTTCTTTGATCAGCTCAATCAATTCTGTTAACTTCTCCCGGATCACATCATGATAATCTTTTCCAAAAGCATATTTTGCAATTTTCGGTGTGCCATCCTGCTGTTGTTGTTGGGGGAAATAATTCAGTAATAAAGTAATGACAGATTTGGCACCGGGTACTAAAAGCGATGGATCAATGCGAAGGTCAAAATTATTTTCCATGTAGTGCATAGAACCCTGCATACCTTTTTTGAGCCAGCTTTCCAACCTGCGGGCATCATCATCCAGTTTTTGTACAGGGGCAATACCGCAAAAATCAAAACCCAGCCGGCGGCTTGATTGCCTGATAAAATTTGAATTATGCAACAATTTATTCATCAGTTGTATCTGTCATATTATAAATCATGGTTATGCCTGATTAAAATCAATGCAAGATTGGGTAAATCTTTTTAAAATTGGTAATTCTTTTGACATCTTTTCTACCACTTAATAAGCCGGACTATGAAATTGTTCATTTTTACTTTTTTTACCCTGGTATCAGTTTATACTTTCTCACAGGAAAAATCGAAAATCAAATTTGGCGATATAACTGTAAATGATTTTGCCAAAAAAGTTTATGAAATTGATAGCAGTGCCCAGGCTGTTGTACTTGCAGATATAGGCTTCAGTACTATCGAAGGGAATGATAAGGGATGGTTTTCACTGGTTCATAAGCATTTCAAAAGAGTGCATA
>JBARSW010000238.1:0-20802 GCA_049644925.1 Chitinophagaceae bacterium
CGTTCCGGGGCACTTTTTAAAAGCGATTCATTAAATTGAGTCGCTTTTTTTGTTTGTAGATTTGAAAAAAAGAAATTAATATATGCCAACCGAAATTAAATGTCCCAATTGTGGCCACCAGTTTGAACCCAATGAATCTATCAGGGAAGAAATAGAAAAGGAACTTCGTTCTAAAATGCAGGATTGGCAAAAGCAAAAAGAAAAACAACTGGAAGAAAATATCCGCAAAACCCTTTCCTCTGATTTTGAAACCCAACTTCGTTTGCTTGAGCAAAATAAAAAAGACACTGAAGAAAAATTGAAATTATCCCGGCAAAAAGAAGCCGACTTTCTTCGCAAAGAACAGGAACTTAAAAATAAAGAAGCCGAAATTGATTTGACTGTTCAAAGACAATTACAAAAAGACCGTGAGAAACTAACAGAAGATATTCGAAAGATAGAAGAACAAAAAGTAGCAGCGAAGGATACAGAATACCAAATGCGGTTAAAAGAATTGGAAAAACAATTGGACGACCAGAAAAAACTGGCCGAAGAAATGCGCCGGAAATCTGAGCAAGGTTCCATGCAATTACAGGGCGAAGTACAGGAATTGGCTCTGGAAGAGTTATTAAAAGCTACTTTTCCATTCGATGTTATAAGTGAAGTAGGCAAAGGTGTTCGTGGTGCAGATTGTATTCAAACGGTTAGAAATAATTTAGGACAGGAATGCGGGAAAATCATTTTTGAAAGTAAAAGAACAAAAGACTTTGCCATTGACTGGATTGAAAAACTGAAAGCTGATATGCGCAGCACAGGTGCAGATGTAGCAGTGATTGTTACACAAGCTTTACCAAAAGATATGGACCGTTTTGGCGAAAAAGAGGGAGTTTGGATTTGTTCTTTTGCTGAGGCAAAGCCAGTAGTACAAATGTTGCGTGATGGTATAATAAAAATTTCGTCCGCATTAAAAAGCCAGGAAAACAAAGGCGATAAAGTACACATGCTTTACAACTACTTAACCAGCCGGGAATTTGCAGAACAATGGCAGGCCATCCGTGAAGGATTTATGAATATGAAACTCTCAATTCAAAAAGAAAGGGATGCTATGGAAAAATTGTGGAAAGCAAGAGAAAAACAACTGGAAAAAGTATTAATTAGTGCAGCACATGTTCGAGGTTCTATTGAAGGTATTTCTGGTACTGATGTAGATCTGAATTTGTTGGGTGATGAAAATGATAGTATCCAACTGGAATAATCAACTCACCACCCAGGCAAGAACCAAATGCTCAAATAACCGATAATTTATTTTCAGTTCAGATTTATTTTTTGAAAAAAAACAATCAATGGTTTCTTTTTCTTCCTGCCAATTGAATAGTTGAATATGTTGCCGGAAATCAACATTCCCATTTCCATACCATTTAAATACCGCTTCTTTGCAACTCCACAACAGGGTTGTTAATGGCACATTGGTGGAAAGGATTTCTCCCAAGAAATTTCTTTTCTCCTCCTCAGAAAGAAATTTATGCTGAATAGCCAAAATTTTCTCTACCGGGATTTCTATATCAACCCCTACCCTGTTCTTGCTACTAACAATAGCTGCTGCAAAATCACCACAGTGTGAAATAGAAAAATGATACTGTTCATCAGGCAAGAAAGGTTTTCGGGTATCTGCTATCTGCACCAGGTTATAGGGGAAATTGGGAAAAAGATATTGCAACAAGAAACGGCCTGCCAAATGCTGTAATCGTTTATGAGGATGGGTTACATCCCGGTGCAGAGGTACATTTCCTTTAAAGAAATTTTCTGTCTCTTCTATCTTCCAAATACCCAGCCTGGTATTCTCGTTAATTTGATGTTGAAAAAAAATTGGCATTAGTTACTGTTTCGTCTTTACTTTGGCACTTTGAAAATGTAGGGCCTGCTGTCGGCGGACAGGTAAAGATATGATACCGATCAAACAACGGGAAAAAGCAGATAGAGATTTGTACAGCAAGAGAAAAAAAATAACCAAAACATGATTTTATCAGACACAAGAATCCTCGAAGAAATTGAAAAAGGCACCATCAAAATTGTTCCTTATGACAGAGAAAGCCTTGGTAGTAATTCTTATGATGTTCACCTCGGTAAATTGATGGCCACCTATAAAGAACATATTCTGGATGCCAAAAAACATAACGAGATTGAATATTTTGAAATACCCGAAGAAGGTTTTGTATTATATCCTCATATTTTCTATCTCGGCGTTACTGCTGAATATACAGAAACTCATGCCCATGTTCCATTTTTAGAAGGTAAATCCTCAACAGGTCGCCTGGGTATTGACATTCATGCTACCGCAGGTAAGGGAGATGTTGGTTTTTGTGGAAACTGGACATTAGAAATTTCTGTAAAACAACCTGTAAAAGTTTATAAAGGGATGCCTATCGGGCAATTAATTTATTTTCCGGTGGAAGGAGAAATAGAAATTTCGTACGATAAAAAGAAAAATTCAAAATATACCAATCAACCTGACAGACCAATTGAGAGTATGATGTGGAAGAATGAATTTTAACTTAAAATCAAAAAGTTAAAAATTTAAAATCAGTATCTTATTTATTAAGTTGCCAGATTGTATAATTAAGAATAGTAGCAAAACTTACCCAACTTATATAAGGCACCATTAACCAGGCAGCGGTTTTACTGATATTTCCAAAAGCAAAAATTGAAAACAGGATAAAAAACCACATTACAATTATTTCCACTAATGCCCAGCCTATCTCATGCTGATTAAAAAAGATAAATGACCAGAAAAAGTTTAAAACCAATTGAACTGCAAATAAAACAATAGCTGATTTTTTTAGTTCTGAACGAATCTCACTTTTCCATATGATAAAAAAAGCAATTCCCATCATCACATAAAGTGTTGTCCATACGGGCCCAAAAATCCAATTTGGGGGATTCCATGTCGGTTTATTTATTGTTTGAAACCAACTTTCAACTCCGGATACTGTAAAAAAACCGCTAGTCGCACCAATTGCAAGTGGAATAGCAAGGGAAATTATTAGTTTCAGAATATTATTCATATAGCGTAAACAAACTTAACAGGATATTGTTTAAAGGGCCTCCACACCAAATTTTTTATAATAAGCAATCAACCAGGCTACCACTTCATTGTAACTCCTTTTTCCGGCCGGTTGATTATTCGCTTTTAAAAAATTACTATACCCCCACATAATTACCGGTTCAATCGGGTTTCTGTATTTTCTGTAAAAGTCTCTGAACTCCTTTTGATCTTTTTTTACCTGCAGATGTACTTTTTCCTGGTATGATTTAGCCAAAGCAGTATCTCTTCTGTAAACTTCTCCAATTGAATAATTATACATATCAAAATATGCAGAGTAACGAAAAGCTTTTGAATCATATTCCCTGCATGCCAGAAAACCAACAAAATTTGCTTCATTTTCTTTACCATAGCCTATCTGGTGAGCAATTTCATGAGTAGTAACAAAAGGTTCTAAGAACCTGGGTATAGTTGTATTTACCTGTGCTTCACCAGAAAAAGGATTATAGTAGCCCTGAAATCCCAGGTAATTACCCAGGTAGCTGAACAAAGATGGCTTAATGGATTGGGTGGAATACTTCAAAAAAGAGTATTTCTGAGATACATTTGTATATGCATCAGCTGCTGAATTAAACAATCTTTTTTTATTATTGAATGAGTCCCGCTGTGCTTCCGTTACGAATCCGGCATATTCATTCACCCTGCTTATTATAACTGTTGTTAAGGTATCCAGATCTGCCAGTGTATATTGCTTCACCTCAAGTCCCAATTGAAAAGCAATTCCTTTCCGGTTATAATTTAAACCCCATAACAGGTTAAAAAAAACATATACAAATAAGAAAAAGAATATCAGTTGCTGAAGTCCGGTTTTAAAATAATGCCTGTTTACCTTTCGTTTTATCAGGAACCGGATAAACTGTACCGTTTTATATATAATTACCAGGTTGAGAAGGCCATAAATGACATCTCCGATACTAAATGGCACCCAACTGAATAGTAGCCTCTGTATTTTGGAAATCACCGGGTAAACACCCTGACTGTAATTTTTTTCTATCCAATTTGGGTAAAGGGATGCCCATTTAATGAAGATTGAAAGTAGAATAAGCAAGACCCAACTCCAGCTTTTCATCAATCGGGCAAATATCCGGACAAGAATCTGTTGCAAGTAACTAATAATTAAGGATTAATGTAACAACATAAAAGTAATGACATTTCAACAAAAAAATCAAAATTCCTTATCCTCAATTCCTCACTTTACCCTACCTTTGCACACTCTTTAAAAAGTAGACAAATGAGCCGTCGGAGGGAGTTTGAGATAGCTTTTGTGGGATTAAAGCCCGGTGTTCATGAGTATTCTTACTTTATTGATGATAAGTTCTTTGAGCCGTTCCAGCAGCAGGATTTCCGGAATTGCAATGCCAATGTAAAATTATTGCTTGATAAAAAAAGCAGTTTTATGTTGCTAAAATTTGAAATTGGCGGAACTTTAGAGGTAACCTGTGATCGCTGTAGCAGCAATCTGCCTTTAAATCTGTGGGATGAATTTATTATCACAGTAAAAATGGTAGAAGAACCTGATTTGATGAATGAACAGGAAGATGATCCGGATATGTACTATATCGCACAAGGCGAAAGTCATCTGGATGTGGCTAACTGGATTTATGAATTCATCAACTTGTCTCTTCCACTGCAAAAAGCCTGTGAATTTGAAGAAATGAATGGCCCCTTTTGCAATAAAAAGGTAAAAGATTTGCTGAAAAAAATGGAGCCCAAAGTAGAAAAAGAAAAGAGTAATGAAAATCCCATTTGGAAAGGATTGGAGAAATTTAAAGATTTCGAATAACCTTTCCCATTCCGGTAACCTGGATAAGATTGATAAAATATAATAAGTTTTAATAAGTAATTTTTGATTTTTAATAGTTGAGTTATGCCAAATCCCAAACGCAGACACAGTCAGCAAAGAAGTGCAAAACGCAGAACGCATTATAAAGCTACTGCTGCCACATTAACAACAGACAGCACAACTGGTGAAATACATGTTCGCCACCGTGCCCATGTAAGTGAAGGAAAATTGTTTTACAAAGGTAAAGTAGTTGCTGAAAAAGCTCCTTTAAGGGCACAATAAGCGTTGCTTTATTTAAGCAAATTATTAATTCCAAATACTTTGGGCTAAATTGCCTTTTGGTATTTGGAATTTGTTGTTTTGTTAATCATATAGCAAAGAAATATGATAATAGGCTTAGACATGATGGGTGGCGATTTTGCCCCACTGGAAGCAGTTAAGGGTGTTGCTTTGTATTTGTCCAATCATACTACACCATCTTCTCTCCTGCTAATTGGTAATAAAGAAAAAATAGATTCTTTATTAGCTGAACACCAGATAGATTCATCATACATTAGTATTGTTCATGCAGACCAGGTAATTGATATGCATGAGCATCCTACTAAAGCATTACGGGAGAAACAACAATCTTCCATTGCTATCGGTTTTCAGTTATTAGCTTCCGGAAAAATGGATGCTTTTATCAGTGCAGGAAATACCGGAGCGATGCTGGTTGGCGCCATGTTCACCATCAAGGCACTGGAAGGTGTTATCAGACCTACTATTTCTACTATTATCCCAAAAGCAAACGGCGGCAGCAGTCTATTACTGGATGTAGGCCTTAATGCCGATTGTAAGCCTGAGCAACTTAACCAGTTTGCCATTATGGGCTCTGTTTATGCCCAACTTATTTTAGGTATCTATAATCCAAAAATTGGCCTCATCAATGTTGGTGAAGAAGAAGGGAAAGGAAATATGCTGGCACAAGCAACTTATCCATTGCTGAAAGAAAATAAACACATCAATTTTATTGGAAATATTGAAGGTCGTGATGTACTGATGGACAAAGCTGATGTGATGGTTTGCGAAGGTTTTACCGGAAATATCATTCTTAAATTGGCAGAATCATTATATGATATCAGCCGTCAAAAGATGATTAAAGATGAATATTTCGAACGCTTCAATTTTGAGAATTATGGTGGCACCCCCGTACTTGGCGTGGCCAAACCTGTTATCATTGGCCATGGAATTTCCGGAGCCCGGGCTTTTATGAATATGATACACCTTGCTCAACTTATGATTGAAAAAGATGTAATGCAAAAAATGAAAGAAGAGCTTTCCTGATTTTTGAACATTAAGCAATAAAAATATATTTGCCAAAAAGTATTTTGAAAATTGAAGTCTTGTTAACTCAATAAAATTATTCACTTGAAGATTTCATTCACATTTACCATTACACTTCTTTTCACACTGGATATTCTGGCACAACCAGGTAATAATATACCTGCTGTCGCAGAGACACTTTATACCGCAACAGAAAAAAAGATCACTCATAAAATTGGTGACAGAAATTTTGCCATAAAAATCTTTCAATATGGTGACTCCGGCAATCTGGTCTGCATAAACCTGCATGATAACGAAGGGACCTCTGTGGAAGCAGCAAAGTCAATTTTGAAACAAAGAGGTGGCAAATTAATAAAAATTGAGAATAACAAACAAAGGCTAATCCAATTTCGATTGAAAGGAGTATTATACAGTTTTGACCCAAACAGGATGTTTTCAAAAATTGGTATTGAACAAACTTTAAAAGAACACCGCAAATTCAGCCCCGTTTGCATTCCTGAAGTTGAAAAATTTGCACAACAACTATTATCCCTTATTCCAGACAGCACTCAGTGTGTAGTAGCTCTGCATAATAATACAGAAGAAGCATTTTCCATTAAGAGTTACCTGCCCGGAGGTAACAGGCAACGGGATGCTAAAGCCGTTTTTGCCGATAGCCTTCAGGATGTTGATGATATTATTCTTACTACTGACAGTTTGCTTTTTCAAAAAATGGCTGATAACCGGTATAATAGCATTTGGCAGGATAATATAAATGCAAAAAAAGATGGATCGCTGAGTATTTACTTTGGCGATATTAACCGGCGTTATGTTAATATTGAAACCCAACATGGAAAAGTGGCTCAATATGCAGAAATGCTGGATAAATTACTCGCAATTCTTAACGAAGAGAATAAAATTAAGGGTGAAATTCCTGAGGATTTACATTGAGTTGGCTGGAATAGCAAAAACTGTTGATAATTATTAGAAAAAGTTTTGGCTTAAAGGTTCAGAGCCTGTATTTTTGCACTCCCAAAAAGGGAAAGGTTGATCTTGTAGCTCAGTTGGTAGAGCACAACACTTTTAATGTTGGGGCCCTGGGTTCGAGTCCCAGCGGGATCACCAGAAAGCCGGGTTTTTACCCGGCTTTTTTTATTTAAATAACAGTCACTACTTTAAAACCCGAAAAAATATTAGCTTCCTTTAAAGGAGGCTTTTCTTTTGCCTGTTTTTTTAAGTAGGTTTGTAGAATTAATCATTTATTATGTCATCATATTTCAAAGACAAGGTTGTTGTTGTTACCGGCGGTACTGATGGAATCGGTAAAGCATTAGTAGATTCTTTATTAGGAATGGGAGCTAAAGTAGCTACCTGCAGCCGTAACCACGACAGACTATATGCTATGCAATCAGAATTCCCTTCTGCTTTTTTGCATACAATGGTAGCAGATGTAAGCAGTGAAAATGATTGCCGCAGGTTTATGGAAACAACCATAAAGAATTTCGGTGGTATAGATATTCTGATTAATAACGCCGGTATTTCTATGAGGGCTTTATTGAAAGAATCGAATATTGAAGTGATCCGGAAGGTTATGGATATTAATTATTACGGCACTGTATATTGTACCAAATATGCACTGGAATCAATTATTGAAAGAAAGGGAACCATAGTTGGCATATCTTCTATTGCCGGTTATAGAGGGTTGCCGGGCAGAAGTGGTTATTCTGCCAGTAAATTTGCTGTGCAGGGCTTTCTGGAATCGCTGAAAACGGAATTATGGAATGATGGCGTTCATGTAATGTGGGTATGCCCCGGATTTACAACCTCCAATATCAGAAATGCAGCTTTAAATAAAGATGCAACTTCCATTGGTGAAACAACTATGGATGAAACCAAAATGATGACCCCGGTACAGGCCGCAACCAGAATATTAAGAGCTATCAGAAAAAAGAGAAGAACCCTTATTATGACTTTTACCGGTAAAAGAACTGTTTTCCTTCAGCGAATATTACCTTCTTTAACAGATAAACTTGTTCGTAAATTTTATTTTAAAGACGGCAATCTTATTAAATAAATGATTTCGAATAATAAAGCACTGCGTTTCATTTAAATTATAGGTGATTAAATGCATTTCAATTTGTTATATTAAAAATAAGACTGATAAATGCCTTTACTCACCCTAACATCAGATATTGGCAGTCCGGATTACCTGGTTGGTGCTGTAAAAGCTCAGTTATTACAGATTAATCCTGATTTTAAGATCGTTGATATTTCCCATAACATACCACCTTTTAATTACCCGCAGACAGCCTACGTTTGCAGAAGTGCAATAAAGAACTTTCCGGATTTTACCTATCATATTATTTTAGTAAACCTGTTTGAAAAAAAACCGGAACAGCTATTGCTGGCATTTCATCATAACCAGTATTTCGTTTGTGCTGACAATGGACTATTGACTATGATACTTGAAGAAAAACCTGAATTAATTATTGGCATTCCTCTCGATAAAGAAGCTATAAAAAATACTATTTACCTGACCAGTATTATGGGCAAAGCGATAAATAAACTGGTACTTGGCGAGTCCATAAAAGATATCGGAATACCTGATGTGACCTACATGGAAAAAAGGCATTTACGTCCTGCATTTGACAATAATGTAATTGAAGGTCAAATTATTTTTATTGACAGTTTTGAGAATGTAATTGTAAATATTACCAACCGGCAGTTTGAAGAACAACGAAATGGCAGAAAATTCAGAATTGTTTTTAAACGGGATGAAATGATTGAGCATATAAGTGAAAGCTATGCCGATGTTCCGGAAGGTGAAAAATTGGCACTTTTTAACAGTGCCGGTTATCTTGAAATTGCTATCAATAAAGGTAATGCTGCCGGATTATTCGGCCTTAAAGGTTATTCCGAGAAAAACAGGCAGGGACAGCTCTCCTACCAGACGATCAAAGTATATTTTGAATAATATCCACCATTATTTAAATGCCGCTACTGGAAAAACCAGCAACATTTTATAATTCTGAAAAGGTGCAAAACCACCTTCATACTTACATATCTTTTAACGCTTAATCCCCTATTTTTGCTATCTCTCAAAATCAACGCTTTATGAAGTTCAGAAAAGTCAATAACATTACCGGCTGGGTTGTGTTCTTTATCGCCTTTGCAACATATTTTATTACCCGTGAAGCAAGAGGCAGTTTATGGGATTGTGGTGAGTTTGTTGCAAGTGCCAACAAAGTACAATTACCACACCCACCGGGAGCCCCACTATTTGTTTTACTGGGCCGCTTTTTTATCATCGTCTTTGGTGACAATGGAAATACAGCTGCCAATGCAGTAAACTTTATGAGTGCATTGGCAAGTGCCGCCACTATTTTATTCCTGTTCTGGACCATTACTCACTTTGCCCGTAAGATGTTTGTAAAAGTGGGTGAAGATTTATCCGACCATCAATCATTTACAGTAATGGCCGCTGGCATAGTAGGTGCATTAGCTTACACTTTCAGTGATTCTTTCTGGTTTAGTGCCGGCGAAGGAGAAGTTTATGCCCTTTCCTCTTTTTTCACTGCATTGGTTTTTTGGATTATGCTAAAATGGGAACATGCCGATGAACATGCAGGAACAGATACTTACGCAAGAGCAAGGAGCGACAGATGGATTGTTTTTCTTTTCTTTATGATGGGACTTTCCATTGGTGTTCACTTGTTGAACCTGTTAACCATTCCCGCTATTGTAATGATTTATTATTATCGCAGGTTTGAAGTAACCACCAAAGGTGCAATTTGGGCATTCCTCATTGGTTGTCTGATAACCGGTGTGGTTCAGTTAGGCGTTATTCAGTATTCAATGAAAGCAGCAGGTCTTTTTGATGTTTTCTTTGTAAACACTGTAGGGCTTCCATTCTTCTCCGGATTTACTATTTATTTTCTGGCCCTGGCTGGATTAATTTACTGGGCTCTTCGTTTCAATGAAAAAAATATTTCACATACAAAAGTCGCTACCTGGTTTGGACTTTTCCTTGCATTATCCGCCTTACCTTTTATTGTCAGCCTGGGTTCGGGTGCTGTACAAATTCTAAAATTTTTATTAATAGGTGGAATTGGCGTGGTAGCAGGTTATTTCCTTAAAGCCGGTGCATTAAGAATATTAAAGCTTTCATTATGGTGTTATGCTTTTATGATGCTGGGTTATTTCCTGTATTTCACTACGATGATTCGTTCCAATGCCAACCCTTCTGTAGATATGAATAATGTGGACAATCCTATAAATCTCGTTTACTATTTAAGCAGAGAACAATATGGTGAAGCGCCATTGGTTTATGGCCCTCATTTCGCAGCAGAATATGATTATGGAGATGACGGATATGTGAAAATGAAAGATGGCGAAATGAAATATGTAAAAGGCAAAGACAAGTATATTCCCATTGGCCGTGAAAAGAAACCACAATACAAAAGTGAAGACATGCAACTGTTTCCCAGGGTGTGGGATGCCAGTAATGACCAATACCATGCAGATTTTTATGCAGAATGGTTAAGCCTGGATCAGGATCAGCAAACCGGAAGATATGAAGCCCCTTCTTATGGTGATAATGTTCGTTGGTTCTTCTCATACCAAATGAGCCTGATGTACTGGCGGTATTTTATGTGGAATTTCTCCGGAAAACAAAACGATATACAGGGCCTGGGAAATAAACGTGACGGCAACTGGATTACCGGTATTTCTTTTATAGATAACAAACGTCTTGGTGATCAGTCTCTATTACCTGATAGTATCAAAAATAATAAAGCTCATAATAAGCTATTCCTTTTACCCTTCATTTTAGGAATTGTAGGTTGCATTTACCATTTTTTCAAAAACAGGAACGACTGGATTGTAAGTTTCCTTTTGTTCTTCTTTACAGGCATAGCAGTAGTGTTATACCTTAATCAACCCGGCAATCAACCCCGTGAAAGGGATTATGCATACGTTGGCTCATTCTATGCATTTGCCATCTGGATTGGATTGGCGGTAGTAGGCTTTGTAAGATTGGCCAGGGAAAAAGCAGATCAACTGACATTTCAGAATACATTACTTTATGGAAGCATACTTACCTTCCTGATTACTTTCATGAGTTCCTTCCCCGGAGTGCCTGGGGATGCATTAATGACTGCCATTTTTTCAACTGTTCTTTTTGCAGCTGTAACTGCCGGCATTACATTACTTATCAGAGCTGTTTCTTCCGGAGGACAAAATTCTGGTACACTAAATATTGCTGCAACTGTAATTTGTCTTGCCGTTCCATTATTAATGGCACAGCAGGAATGGGACGACCATGATCGCAGCAGCAAAACTACTGCACCAGATATGGCCAAAGATTACCTGGAAAGTTGTGCTCCTAATGCTGTCATATTCACATTTGGCGATAATGACACTTACCCATTATGGTATGCACAGGAAGTGGAAGGCATCCGTACAGATATCCGGGTGATCAATAATAGCTTATTGGGAATAGATTGGTATATAAACCAGCTCAGAAATAAAGTTAATAATGCGGATTCTATTGACGTTCTGTGGTCTCCTGAACAAATAGAGGGTCACAACAGGGAATATCTGCGTTACCGTGCACAAGGTGATGCAAATGAGTACTATGATTTGTACGATGTAATGAAAAATGTTTTAGGTAAACCAAATATTGATCCTGAAACAGGCCGTGATGTTGGCTTTGGTAGTTTCCCTGTGGGAAAATTCAAAGTGCCGGTTGATGTTGACCTTGTAAAAAAGAACGGAACGGTAAACGCAACAGACAGTGTGCTTTCTGAACTTAGATTTGAAATTCCGAAAGAAAAATTAGATGGCGGCCTTGTAAGAAGTGATTTTATGATTCTGAATTTTATCGCTTCTAACGCATGGAAACGACCAATCTATTTTACTGCACCAATGGGTGAACTTGGATTTGGCCAATATTTCCGAAAAGACGGTTTGGCCTATCGTTTAGTACCAGTGTTAAATAAATATCCACAGCAAAATTGGGTGGTGGATCAAACTCTACGCCAGGTAAGAATGGGTGGAACTCAAATACGGGATAATAACAGCAACATTATGCTGAATAATTTGCTGACCAAATTTGAATTTGGCGGGGCCAATAAAAAAGGCATGTACTATGATGAAGAAAACCGTCGTCATATTCTGAATTTGCGGGCCTTGTTTGGTGAAGCAGCCGGTAACCTGGCAGACGAAGGAAGAAAAGATGATGCACAAAAATTGATTGATAAAGTTGAAGCAGGAATCAGTCCGGATAATCTTCCTTATGCACAGGCCAGCAGGTACAACAGCCATAACCAAACAGGATTGCTTTACCTGGAAGCCTGTTATAAAGCAGGAAAAACAGAATTGGCAGAAAAAGTCAGAAAAGAAATCCGGAAGGACCTGGAACAACAGGAAAAATATTATAATTATATAAAAGATAGCCGCCCCGATTTATATGGTGGGTTTGAAAGATCAGAAGCACCTATCAACCAGGCTATGCTAATGGTATTGGATGCTGTAGAAAAGAAATATGCACCGAAAACGTTGCAAAATCCAGTTAAAGAAGGTGAAACCTCAATTACTAATCCTGTAAAACCAGATAGTTTAAAAGGAAAAGATACAATTAAAGTCAAATAATTTTTTCTGATAATTTCCTAGAAAGCCCTCCAACAGGAGGGTTTTCTATTTTAAACTTCTGCTTTGCAAAGTTGTTATAAAGCTATTCATGCGGCAAAGTATTTGTCGTAAATTGTAAAATCAATGAAAGGTTTTAGTTTCTCAAAATATAACCCCGATTCAGAAGGTAAAAGCAAGTTTGAACAATTGCTAGACCTTTTTATGCAACTACTTACCTATACCAATGGGGATGCAAGTGAAGCTTTGCAATGGATGAATGAACTTGATAAAAAGTACCAGTTGACCGATGATGAATATGGTATGGGAGATTTTATTGATGCTCTAAAGGAGAAAGGTTATATAAGCGGAAGTAATGAGCAAGAGCAAATAAAAATAACTCCCAAAACTGAACAGGGCATACGTAAAAAAAGCCTGGAAGAAATTTTCGGAAAACTAAAGAAAACAAAGCAAGGAGATCATCATAGTTTCAAACCTGGCCAGGGTGATGAATTAAATCCTGAAACAAGACAGTTTCAGTTTGGCGATATGCTGGAACAGATTGATTTTACAGAAAGCATCCGCAATGCCCAGATAAACCATGGCATTGAAAGTTTCAGAATGCAGGAAGATGACTTAAGCATCAGAGAAACAGATTTTAAAGCACAGACATCAACGGTGCTGATGATTGACATCTCCCATTCCATGATTTTATATGGAGAAGATAGAATTACACCTGCCAAAAAAGTGGCAATGGCTTTAAGTGAACTGATTAAAACAAAATATCCAAAGGATACTTTAGATATTGTAGTGTTTGGAAATGATGCCTGGCCTATTGAAGTAAAAGACCTGCCTTATTTGCAGGTTGGGCCTTATCATACCAACACAGTTGCAGGATTAGAACTTGCAATGGATATTCTACGAAGAAGGAAAAACCCGAATAAACAGATATTCATGATCACTGATGGAAAGCCCACTTGCCTGAAAATTGGCAAGCGTTATTATAAAAATAGTTTTGGACTCGACCGAAAAGTAGTGAGCCGTTGTATTAACCTTGCAGCACAATGTAAAAAACTGAAAATTCCTATAACCACTTTTATGATTGCTACGGACCCTTACCTGCAAAAGTTTGTACAGGAATTTACAGAAACAAATAACGGGAAAGCATTTTTTGCTTCATTGGATAAGTTGGGTGCATTTATTTTTAAAGATTTTGAAAGTGGAAAAAGGAAAACAGTTTATTAATACTAAGCCTCTGTCCCCTTAAGGAGAACTTTGATTACTGATTCTGTATATTTCAGAAATTCACGGTGAGTAATGGAACTAGAAATAATATTTTTTAAGAACCCCTTCACTGGAGGGGGTTACTTTAGAGAAATACTAAACGCTAAAACAGCCTGGGGTGTGTTGCTCAAAAATAATCAGAATCAAAAAAAGAGTGCCACGAAAGGAAGGATGACCTGCTTACCAGTAGGCAGGTAGCAGCTTTTAAGTTTCGTAAATAAAACAGAAATTAGGCTATGAACATTAAAAAAATAAAAACTCTTGGTGAACTAAAAGCAAGCGGCTACTTTCCCAAAAGTATCAAAGAAGAGATACGGCAGAACCTTATTGCGAAGATGAAAAAGAAAGAGTTCACCTTTTCCGGCATTGTTGGTTATGAAGACACGGTGATTCCTGATGTAGAAAGAGCATTACTAAGTAGACACAACATCTTATTCCTGGGATTAAGAGGCCAGGCCAAAACAAGAATGGCCCGACAAATGACTGAATTACTGGATGAATATATTCCTTGTGTTGCCGGCAGCGAGATAAATGACGACCCCATTAACCCGGTTTCAAAATATGCACAGGAAGAAATTGCCACTCATGGTGATGAAACTGCCATCCACTGGATACATCGAAGTGAACGATATGGAGAAAAGCTGGCAACACCTGATGTAAGCGTAGCTGACCTGATTGGCGACATAGACCCTATAAAAGCAGCTAATCTCAAACTGAGTTTTGCAGACGAACGGGTATTGCATTATGGCATCATCCCCAGAAGCAACAGGGGTATTTTTGTTATTAATGAATTGCCTGATTTACAAGCCCGGATACAAGTAGCATTATTTAATATTTTAGAAGAAGGTGATGTACAAATAAGGGGATTTAAGCTTCGTTTGCCGCTCGATATTATGTTTGTATTTACTGCAAATCCTGAGGATTATACAAATCGTGGTTCAATTGTAACCCCGTTGAAAGACCGGATAGAAAGCCAGATTTTAACCCACTATCCAAAGTCACTTGAAAATGCGCTGGAAATTACCGAACAGGAAGCCAGGGTTAGTGATGAACAAAAAGACACGGTTAAAGTTAGTGACCTGATCAAACGGTTAATTGAACAAGTTTCTTTCGAAGCAAGAAACAGCGAATTAGTGGACAAGAAAAGTGGTGTTAGTGCCAGGCTTACAATATCTGCTTTTGAAAATGCAGTAAGCGCTGCAGAAAGAAGGGCTATAATGAACAATGAAAACCTAACTCAGGTATGGATGAGTGACCTTGTTGGAATTATTCCTTCCATCACCGGAAAAGTGGAACTGGTATACGAAGGGGAACAGGAGGGCCCTTACCAGGTGGCAATGAATCTCGTAGACAAAGCTATCCGTTCTCAATTTTCTCAGTATTTCCCCAACCCTGATACAATAAAGAAAAAAAGAACTTCTGGCAAGCCATCGCCGGAAGGAAAAGAAGAAGAAAATATTTTTCGCTCCATTACCAGTTGGTTTGACAAAGGCAACAGCCTGAACCTTTCTTTTAACACCAGCGATAAAGAAAAAATCTTACTGTTGTATAAAGTAGATGGCTTAAATTCCCTGGTTAAAAAATATTTTCCGAAAACCAATGAAGAACAGGCGGCATTACTGATGGAATTTGTGTTGCACGGACTTGCGTCCTATTCTCTTATCAGTAAGAAAATTTTTGAGAACAAGATTGAATTCAAAGACCTGATGGACAGTATGATGAATTTTAGCGAAAAGGATTTTGAATTCGATGAAGATGCATAAAAAAAACGTCAGCTTATTTGCTGACGCTATTAATTTTTAATTTATTTATCTAAAATTTTATTCCCGCTGAAATACCTCCAAAAGGGAAAAAAAATCCTCCACCAACAATTACCGGACCAACATAAATACGTCCAACAAAGCCTTTACCAACTTTTCCATACCTATACCCAACTGTTGGCATAATCAAAGTAGTACTGCCGGTTTCATTTTCATCATCAAATAGTTCTACTGATGCAGTAATAGGTGTAACACCAAATCCAATTTCCAGATGGCTAGCACCTTTACCAGTCAGGTAATTTAATCCAAGAGGAAAAGTAAAAATTGATGAACCTGTACCACCGGCAAATCCTACCCCTACACGGAAACCAAATCCGTTTTCAGTTTTGGTAAAACGCATATCATAGTTGGCAGAAAAAACAACACCATTACCACCTATTTCACCATAGACTGCCTTATTTTGTGCATTTACTAAGACTGTTCCAGAAAGAATAAAAGCCATTCCAAAAAAGATTTTTTTCATAATCGTAGATTTTGGTTAAAAATTCAAATTAAATCTCTTTTAAAGTTAAATGATATTCACTTCAATTTCCAATATAATATTAAATTTTTCTTTCACACTTTGTAATATCTCTTCGCCCAGGTTGTAGATTTCTTTACCAGTAGCTTTTCCATAATTCACCAGTACCAATGCCTGTTTATCATAACAGCCGGCATCTCCTTTACGATAACCTTTCCATCCACATTGTTCAATCAGCCAACCAGCTGCAAGTTTTACAGAGCCATCAATATTCTCATGTCCAACGATGTTTTCAAACATTTTTTTTAGCGTTTCAAATTTTTCTTTTGAAACGGTGGGATTTTTAAAAAAGCTTCCTGCATTACCCATCTCTTTCGGGTCTGGTAGTTTTGAAGTGCGAATATCTATAACTGCATCAGATATAGCTTTTATAGAAAGTTCTTTCACTCCCATTTTTTCCAGTTCCTGTGCAATAGCACCATAGCTTGTATTAAACCGTGGTTTCTTTCTCAACCGGTAAGTAACATTCAGAATCGCAAACTGGTCTTTATATTTTCTTTTGAATACACTTTCCCGGTAACCAAATTCACAATCACTAGGTGTAAATGTTACTACTTTTTTTTCTTTTAAATGATATGCTTCCAGGTCCCAGAATACATCATCAATCTCCACCCCATATGCACCGATATTTTGCATGGGAGATGCACCAACGTTTCCGGGTATCAGTGAAAGATTTTCAATCCCTCCCCAGTTTCTTTCTATACAATACAGCACAAACTGATGCCAGTTCTCCCCGGCTCCTGCTCTTACATAAACATATTCCGGATCCTCATGCAATTCGGCAATACCTCTGATTTCGTTTTTCAATACCAGCCCCTCAAAATCTTTTGTCAATAAAATATTACTACCTCCGCCGAGAATCAGCGTCTGAAGCCGGGAGTCCGGTGTCAGTAGTTCCGAAAGCTCATTTGTGTCTTTAAAGGTAGCAAAGAATCTTGCTTTGGCATCAATACCAAAAGTATTTAGCGGTCGCAGCGAAATGTTTTCCTGCATTTTCATACTGCAAACTTCCTGATTTTTTGGTTATAGTTGAAAGAACAAATTTTTCTGACAGATATTTGCAAAACAAACAGGCCTTTGTTCATTATATTTTAAAAGTCTAACGATGAAAAGAATACTAATTCTGTTGCTTTTACCACTTGCCTTTTTTTCTTGCAAAACCGGAAGTAAAAAATCGGTTGTTGTCTCGGAAGAAATAAAATCTGCCCATCCGGAGTGGATCATGCAGGGAAATATCTACGAAGTTAATATCCGTCAATATACTCCCGAAGGCACTTTCAATGCATTTGCCAAACACCTCGACAGGCTGAAAGAAATGGGGGTACAAACTCTTTGGTTCATGCCCATCAATCCAATAAGTAAATTGGAACGAAAGGGCACTATGGGCAGTTATTATGCTGTGGCGGATTATACAGCCATCAACCCTGAATTCGGTTCTCTGAACGACTGGAAACAATTGGTGCAAGCTATTCATGAAAAAGGAATGAAAGTAATCATCGACTGGGTGCCTAATCATACCGGTGCCGACCATCGCTGGATTACCAGCCACCCGGAGTTTTTTGTTAAAGACAGCACCGGCAAACCGGCTGTCCCTTTCGACTGGACAGATACCCGCCAGTTAGATTTTAATAATTCAGCAATGGAGGATAGTATGGTTGCTTCCATGAAATTCTGGCTAAGCGAAACCGGTATAGATGGATACCGGGTGGATGTTGCCTGGAATGTACCTGCTAAATTCTGGAACAAATGTGTTCCTCAACTAAAAGCATTGAATAACAATATGTTTCTTTTAGCCGAAGGTGATAAATCTTACCTGCTCACCAGTGGCTTCGATGCTTATTATCCCTGGGAAATGTTTAAGATGATGATAAAAGTTGCCAGCGGCCAACGACCAGCATTTGCATTAGATTCTGTAAAATACAAATACGACACGGCTTATCCCAAAGACGCCATACCAATGTACTTTACCAGCAACCATGATGAGAACAGCTGGAATAAATCCGACTATGGAACTTTTCCCGGGCCTGTTCATGCTCCATTTGCGGTATTCAGTCAAACTATGAGTGGAACAGTGCCACTTATTTATAGTGGCCAGGAAGAACCTTTGTTGCGAAAACTGGAGTTCTTTGAAAAAGATCCTATCAGCTTTGGAAAATTTGAAAGAGCCAAATTCTATAAAACACTATTGGAGTTACGTAAAAAAAATATAGCCCTTGCAGCTGATGCTTCTTTCCAGAAAGTGACACTGGGTGATGACAAGGCCATTTATAGTTATGTAAGAGAGAAAAATGGCAATAAGATTTTAGTTATACTGAATCTTTCAAAAAAAGAACAATCAATAAAAGTTACTGACAAGAGTTTGTTAGCCAATGCCAACAATATTTTTATGGGAACTAATGAAACAGTGACGGATAAAGAATGGAAGTTAGCGCCGTGGGGATATGTGGTGTATGAATATCAAACTGCCGGTGCAAATTAAAAATGTGATATTTATTTTATCATGACAGCAACTATTATCGGTGCTACAGGATTAATTGGCAACTACCTATTGGAAGAGTTGTTGAAAGACGACTATTATGATACCGTGAGAATACTGGTACGCAGACCCCTTGATATCACTCACCCAAAATTGGAAAAGAAACTGGTGGACTTTAATGATGCAGAAAGTTTTCGGCTGGCACTGGAAGGCAGTGATGTAATATTTTGTGCAGTTGGTACCACACAAAAAAAAGTAAAAGGCGATAAAGTTGCTTACCGGAAAGTGGATTACGACATCCCTGTAAATGCTGCTAAGCTTGGCAGACTTTGTGGTTGCGAAACATTTATACTTGTTTCTTCCATTGGGGCAAACAGTCAAAGCAATAACTTTTATTTGAAACTTAAATGGGAAGTAGAAGAAGCGGTGAAAGCAGTTGGTTTGAAGTCTGTATATATTATGCGGCCTTCTGTATTATTGGGAGATAGAAAAGAATTCCGGTTAGGTGAAAAAATTGGTAAAGGATTAATGATGGCATTATCATTTTTGTTTCCTTCGAAATATAAACCGATACATGCAAGGGATGTAGCAAAGTCAATGGTTGCAGTAGCGAAAAAAAACAATGAAGGATTTTTTATTCTGGATTACAAGTTATTAATTCAATATCTATAGTTATTTTATTACAAAGGCAAGTGTCAGATGGTACAAGGCTGTGGGACTACGGCAACGAAATGATAAGTTTTTGAAGACTCTGAAAGAAAAAAAAGATATAAAATTCTTTTATAATGCAATATCCGGAAATTAACACCGTTAAGAAAGTGTCGGATTTTGGACTCTCAAATTATTTAATAAAATTAAACAGCTTAATGAAAAAAATATTTTTATTGGCTCTAACCTATATATGCCTGGCTGTCCAATTAAATGCACAAAAAGAAAAGAAAACCAGTTTTGGGATAAAAGGCGGTTTAAACCATACTGTCATTAATGGATACGAGACAAATGGCAACAAGACCGGCTTTACCGGCACCACTGTGTATGGTGCATTCTTTGCAGAAACTCATATCGATTCTACCACTTTTTTAGCGTATGAATTACTATTTACATGGGTTAATGACTGGCATTTTATCGAAATTCCATTTCATATAAAGCAAATGCTGAATCCCAGGTTGGGTGTGTTCCTTGGGCCAAAACTGGATTTTGCTGCTGATAAATTTGATAATAGCAAAGAAAGTAAATCAGGCTTTTGTGGTGTATCCTTAGAAACGGGTGCCCAATTCAATTTTGCCAAACGAATATTTGCTGAAGGACGGTATTCCATTGGATTGTCAAAACAGTTTAGGGATGAATCATTTGACATTAACGATGGTAAACGAAACAATTTTCGTCTCGGCGTTGGCTTTCGGTTTTAATTCAAAGCTGTAATATCATTTTAGCCTTTCTGGGAACTGTTAGCTACACCGCATCTACATCTGCCACCACCGTCACACTTCTGAAACTTTTATTCTGATGCAGGATAGCCACCTGTTCCAGTAAATCTTTTTTACATTGGTTGATGGTTTTACCATCACGGGGTAATTTTAGTAAGAGTTCCATTAGGTATTGATTTCTAATTCGGCCAATAACAGGTTCGGCCGGGCCAACAATATACTGGCCGTATTTGTTTTTTAATGTATCGGTATAATACTGCGCAGCCCTTTCTACTACTTCTTTCAGTTTATGTTTGAACGTAACATGAATAATGCGGGAAAATGGCGGATAGAAAAATTCTTTTCGTTTTTTAATCTCTTCTGCAAACATTATTTTAAAATCATGTTGCTGCACAATCTGTAACACAGGATTTTTTGGCTGCGATGTCTGAACCAGCACTTTTCCTGTTTCTTCTTTGCGCCCAGCACGGCCACTCACCTGCTC
>JBARSW010000239.1:0-7539 GCA_049644925.1 Chitinophagaceae bacterium
CACACTAAAACTAATTAACGAAAGCAGCCAGGGCGCCAATCCCCATGATGCTTCATTTACAAATGGAATATCATACCCTCCAAAGAAAACAGTGACCATAACCGCACTGCTGATAAACATATTTATATATTCCGCAAAGAGATAAAAGCCCAATTTCATTGAGGAGTATTCCTGGTGGTAGCCAAAGTTCAGTTCATTTTCTGCTTCGGGTAAATCAAAAGGAGTCCGGTTACATTCTGCCAGGGCGCAAACAAAAAATATGATAAAACCAAGTGGTTGATAAATAATATGCCATCCATGCTGCACCTGGTTTGCAACAATCTCACTCATTTTTAATGAGCCTGTCATAAACAGAACCGCAATCAATGCCAATCCCATAGGCAACTCGTAGGAAACCATCTGGGAAGCACCACGAATAGCGGCAATCAATGAGAATTTATTATTAGAAGCCCATCCACCTATCATAATTCCGTACACCCCCACACTTACAACACTAAAAACTAACAGAATCCCCATATCAACATCCGCCACCTGCAGCGGAATAATCCCGTTTCTGGTAACTACCGGAATGCCCCAGGGTATAACGGTACTGGTAACTAAAGAAGTAATCATTGCTACACCCGGTCCAACAATAAAAAGTACCTTATTGGATGCTAATGGTATTATTTCTTCTTTAAAAAATAGTTTGCCGCCATCTGCCAATGGCTGAAAAATACCAAAAGGTCCAGCCCTGTTTGGTCCAAGACGGTCTTGCAGCCAGGCAGCAACTTTTCTTTCTGCATAAGTGGTGTACATGGCAATAAAGAATGATAACCCGATAATGCAAGCTATCAGTATTGCTTTTTCTAAGATAAACCACAAGTCTATTGCCATTAAATACATGGTCAGGTTTTATTGTACTTACTTCTCAAATGTTTTGCTTGTTGCCGGTCCTGTTAAGGCACTAATTTCCACACTATTCACATCACTGACATCATGAATATCCATCAGCAGTTTCGGTGCCCTTCCTCCCATTACTTCAGGCAATATTTCTTTAGGCTTGTGCAAACCAAGATAATGTCCCTGCGAAATAACAGAATGCCGATTGATTTTAGTTGGCCCCTCGATCACCCAGTCGTTTACATGTTTCTTATCAAAGCGGCAGGTGTTACAGATCCATCCGGGCTTTCCATCATAACTCTGCACCTCACCCCATTCATCTTTTCTTGCTGTAACACGAAGAACTTCATCACCTCTTTGCCACAAGGTTACTTTACCGCAACATTTATCACAATCACGGTGTGCATCTACTGGTTTGGTAAACCAAACTCTATTTTTAAAACGAAATGTTTTATCGGTTAATGCTCCTACTGGACAAACATCAATCATGTTTCCGCTAAAATCATTGTCAATTGCTTTTGAAATATAAGTGGAGATTTCGGCGTGGTCACCTCTATCCAAAATACCATGTACCCGGTTATCAGTTAACTGGTCGGCTACATAGGTACAACGATAACAAAGAATACACCTTGTCATGTGCAGTTGTATGTACGGCCCTATATCTTCCTTGTCAAATGTTCTTCTCTTGAATTCGTAACGGGTACCTTCCTTTCCATGTTCGTAGCCTAAATCCTGTAAGTGACATTCGCCGGCCTGGTCGCATATCGGACAATCCAGCGGATGATTCAATAACAAAAATTCTACAACACCAGCTCTTGCTTCCTGCACTCTTTCACTGGTAATATTTTTTACAATCATTCCGTCCATTACATTGGTTCGGCAGCTTGCAACCAGTTTTGGCATTGGTCTTGGGTCAGCTGTAGAGCCAGCAGCAACTTCCACCAGACAGGTACGGCATTTGCCTCCGCTGCCCTTTAGCTTACTATAAAAGCACATAGCAGGTGGCGTTACATCACCACCAATCTGCCTTGCAGCAGTTAATATAGACGTACCCGGAGCCACTTCGACAGTTATATTATCGATTGTGACTTTGAAATTTGCTGGTGCTTCTTTTTTTAAATCGTCAGCCATATGCCCCTATCCCCTAAAGGGGAATTTTTTGTTTTCCTAAAATTTGTTATTTTCTATAGTATTAAGAACTAGTATTTTCTAAACTACCATTTCAATTCTAATTTGCTCCTGCCAACTCCCCTTTAGGTGTTGAGGCCAACGGATCAGCATAATGTGCCAATCCAAAGTTCCTTCTTTGCGCATCATCAGGATTCGTAACATGCCATTCAAACTCATCACGGAAATGGCGAATTGCTGCTGCTACCGGCCAAGCTGCTGCATCTCCCAACGGACAAATCGTATTCCCTTCAATCTTACGCTGAATATCCCAGAGCAAATCAATATCACTCATCTTTCCTTTTCCGTTCTCAATGTTCAGCAAAATTTTTTCCATCCAACCTGTTCCTTCACGACAAGGAGAACATTGTCCGCAACTTTCGTGGCGATAAAATCTTGCCAATGTATAAGTATGTTTTACCACACATTGCGAATCATCTAATACTATGAAACCACCAGAGCCCATCATTGAACCGGTTGCAAAACCACCATCTGATAAACTTTCATAGTTCATCAATCTTTTCTCTCCTTTAGCTGTTGTTAATAATAGATTAGCTGGCAGAATCGGAACAGATGAACCACCCGGAATACAGGCTTTCAATTTTCTTCCATTGGCAATACCTCCACAATATTCATCACTGTAAATAAATTCCTCTACAGAAATCGTCATGTCTATCTCATATACACCAGGTTTTTTAATATTACCACAGGCAGAAATCAATTTTGTCCCGGTTGATTTACCAACACCAATTTTTGCATATTCTTCTCCCCCTTCATTGATGATGGGAACAACAGCAGCAATTGTCTCCACATTATTAACTACGGTAGGGCAATCCCACAAACCTCTTACCGCAGGAAAAGGTGGTTTAATTCTCGGATTGCCTCTTTTCCCTTCCAATGACTCCAACAATGCTGTTTCCTCACCACAGATATAAGCACCGGCACCACGTTGCACATAAATTTCTAAATCATATCCAGTACCTAAAATATTTTTACCGAGCCATCCATTGTTCTTTGCCTCTTGTATTGCTTGTTCCAATATGTCTACAATCCAGGCATACTCGCCGCGGATATAGATATAAGAACGATTGGAACCTAATGCAAAAGAAGATGTAATCATTCCTTCAATCAGCAAATGCGGAATGAATTCCATGAAATACCTATCCTTAAATGTTCCCGGTTCTGATTCATCTGCATTCACTACTAAGTAACGGGGCACTCCTTCGGGTTTAGCAAGGAAACTCCATTTCATACCTGTAGGAAATCCTGCTCCACCACGGCCTCTCAATCCACTTTTCTTCACTTCTTCTGTTACTGCATCAGGTGTCATTGTTTTCAATGCCTTCTCCACACTACGGTAACCACCTTCACGGCGGTACACATCATAGAGCCTGATGTTTTCAATGTGAGCTTTTTCTAATAATAATTTTCTTCCCATATGCCCCTATCCCCTAAAAGGGGATTTTAATTTTTTATTTTATCGCTTGCCTTGCAAATAACAACCAACGCTTTCCTTTCTTAACCCACACTTCAAGCACTTTCAGGTGAAACATATTACTTTTTCCATTTAATATTGCTTCAACCTCTGCAACATATCGCACATTCGCCAGTGTTCCGTTTATTACCACATTGATGCTGTCTTCCTCGTATTTGGTATAACTTAAATAACCGGGTTCCAAGTTTTTTATCATCTCTGTTTTTGTTTCTATCCAGCCATTACTATGTCCGTAACTCAATGCTTTATCTGTTTGCTGATTGATAGAAATGGTATTTTTCTTTACCAACGCCTGGTGAAACTCTTTCAACGTTGAAGTCAATTTCTCTTCATCAGTCTGCGCATTTGCAAAAACAACATTCAGTAAAAGAACTATGGCTAATAACCATTTCATGTTTAGTTTTTAGCCGCTGTATTAATTCTGCATTCATTTATTATGGCATCCACTTTTTCCCTTGTCAGATGCTCCCGATAGTTTTTTCCCATCTGCATCATCGGTGCATAACCACAAGCACCCAAACATTCTACTGTTTTTAATGTAAACATTCCATCTTCAGTTGTCTCTCCGGGCTTTATACCCAATTTCTCATATATATAGTTTACGATTTCATCACTCCCGTTTAGCATACAAGGTCCTGTTTGGCATACTTCAAACATATGTTTGCCAACAGGTTTTAAATTGAACATACTATAGAAAGTAGCCACTTCATATACTTCAATCGGCTTCAGGTTCAAAACTGTTGCCACATAATCCATCGTCTCGGTACTAAGCCAGCCGCCAAATTCCTGCTGTGCCAGATGCAGTACCGGAATAGCAGCACTTTTCTGCTTTCCATCCGGATAAAAATTTATTATCCGCTGAACTTCTTGTAATGATTTATCTGAAAACTGAACACTCATTATTTATTTTTCTAAAATCAATTATTCAATTGTATTTCATTTTCACATTCTCACATTTTCAAATCTCCACAATCTTAAGCATCTAATTCACCTGCAATTAAATTTAAACAACTCATTGTCATTATCGCATCGCTCAGCATCGAACCCTTGATCAATTCCTCATAAGCCTGGTAATAAACAAAACAGGGCCTGCGGAAGTGCAAACGATACGGTGTTCGTCCTCCATCACTGATTAAATAAAAACCTAATTCACCATTAGCGGCTTCAATAGATTGATATAATTCTCCGGCAGGAATCTCCGTTTCGCCCATGATGATTTTAAAATGGTAGATCAATGCTTCCATTTTTGTATACACATCTGCTTTCATTGGCAGATAATACTCCGGTACATCTGCGTGAAAAACATCTGCATCAGTTCCTTTAAACTCCTGTACTTTCTGGTAAGCCTGTTCCAGAATACTCAGGCTCTCCCACATTTCTTTTTCCCTAACTAACCAGCGGTCATAATTATCACCAGTAGTACCAACGGGAATATTAAACTGAAAATCTTCGTAACTGCTATAAGGTGAATGTACTCTTACATCATAATCAACTCCAGCGGCACGGAGGTTAGGGCCAGTAAACCCATAGTTCAATGCTCTTTCTGCACTGATGGCACCAGTACCCATTGTTCTATCCATGAAAATCCGGTTACGCTGAAAAAGGTTTTCAAATTCTTTCAGTACCCGGGGATATTCTTTCAGAAATTTTTCCAGTTTCTGAAAAGCGATATCATTAAAATTTCTTTCAAATCCACCGATCCGGCCAATATTTGTTGTTAACCTGGCCCCGCAAACCTCTTCATAAATTTCATAAATCAGTTCCCGGTACTGCATTACATACAAGAAACCTGTATATGCACCTGCATCCACCCCTGCAATGGAATTACAGATAAGATGGTCAGATATTCTTGAAAGCTCCATGATGATGACCCGGAGATAATCTACTCTTTTTGGCGTTTTCACACCTAAAAGTTTCTCGCAGGTAAGATGCCAGCCCATATTATTCAGCGGAGATGAGCAATAATTCAGCCTGTCAGTAAGGGTAGTGATTTGTGCCAGTGGGCGGCGTTCGGCCAATTTTTCAAATGCCCGGTGGATATAACCGATAGTTTGCTCGGTGGACACAATTCTTTCTCCATCCAGTTCCAATACATTCTGCATCACACCATGAGTAGCCGGGTGTGTAGGACCCAGGTTTAACGTGGTAGTCGTTTTCTCAATTGAGCCTTCTGGTAATTTGATATGATGTTCTGACATAAAAAATTGAAAATTTGAAAATATGGAAATGTGAAAATTGGTCGCCTTTGTTGGTTCATTTTCACATTAACACACCAACATATTAACCTCTTCCAAACATTTCATCGTCCTTATCAATCCTCGTTTGATCTTCTAATGGAAATTCTTTCCTTAACGGGAAATAATCCATTTCTTCCACATTCAATATTCGCTTTAAATTCGGATGTCCAACGAAATTCACTCCGAAGAAATCATAAGTTTCCCTTTCCATCCAGTTAGCCGCAGAAAATAATCCTGTGGCTGAATATACATCTGGCTGTTCAATTCCAGTAAACACTTTGAACCGTATTCGAACATTTTCAACCAAATTATGTAAATGATAAACTACCGCCAGTTCTTTACCTGTTTTATCCGGATAATGCACCCCTGTCAGGTCAGTTAAAAAGCGAAATTTCAACTCTTCGTTATCGTATAAAAAATTAAGCACCTTAAGATTTAATTCTTTCGGCGCTTCAAATGTGAGCATACCATATGGTTCTTCAAAAGAAGTCACTTGGTCGCCAAATTTTTCTACCAATCTTTGTTTTATATGTTCATTTAGTAATGACATGTGAAATTTCAAATTCCAATATTGTCTAAAACGGGATTGGGAATTTGTTTCTTGTTTTTTTTTATTGTATCCCGTAACTCTCTAATAATAACTTATAGTGTTCACCATTTCTTCTTCTCAAACTTTCTTTTCCCACCAAATCCTGAACTCTTAATAAACCATCAATGATCGCTTCTGGTCTCGGAGGACATCCAGGTACATAAACATCAACCGGAACTACCTGATCTATACCCTGTAACACACTGTAAGTATCAAAAATACCGCCACTGCTGGCACATGCCCCAACTGCCATTACCCAACGGGGCTCGGCCATTTGCAAATAAACTTGTTTTACAACCGGTCCCATCTTTTTGGCAATTGTCCCCATCACCATCAATAAATCACACTGGCGGGGAGAAAATCCAACTCTTTCAGAGCCAAATCTCCCTAGATCATAATGAGAACCCATAGTTGCCATGAATTCAATACCACAACAAGAAGTGGCAAAAGGCAGTGGCCAGATAGAATTTTTACGGGCCAGTCCAATTACTTTATCTAGTGTAGTAGCAAAAAAACCTTCTCCCATTGACCCATCCGGCATTTCTACCAGGCTGATATCACCTTCCAGCGGCTTTTTTATTAAATTATATGAAACAGGACGAGCCATAATTTATACCTCAACGCCCAATGGGACTTTTAGAACCTTAACATCTGAAAGACGTTATTTGTTTTTAATTTTTTATTATAACCAATGCAATTAAAAGAACACTTACCCCTAAGTTCCCCCTGCCTACCGGCAGGCAGGGTTTATTTGACAGGGTTTCAATCTTCCCACTTCAAACCGCCCTTTTTAATAACATAAATAAATCCACTTAGAAAAAACCCAACAAACATCAGAACTGCCCAGAAACCATCCCATCCTAATCCCTTAAAATTAACTGCATAAGGATAAAAGAAAATTACTTCCACAACAAACAAAACAAACAGAATAGCAGTCAGAAAATATTTGATTGCCATTGGTTGGCGGGCATCACCATGTGGTGCAATTCCGCTTGTAAAGTTTTGTAATTTGTCAGATGTTTTTCTTTGGGGGCCCAGTAAATGCGTTACCACCATCAGAAATGCAACCAGGCCAACTGCAAACGCAATTTGTAAAGCTACCGGCAGGTAAGACCCGGCAGTTTCAATATTCTGGCCTGTTTGAAGTAAATAGATCATAGATTTTTACTCTA
>JBARSW010000240.1:0-1651 GCA_049644925.1 Chitinophagaceae bacterium
AAAAATCCAAAATGTCTGGCATATTTTTCAACATGAACATCCAAAGGGATCATGAGTTCTGAAGCAGGAATTGATTTCCATAAACCAAAATCTACTTTACGATCATCTGATCTTACCATCCATCGCAAGTACATATTTAGTCGTTTACAAGTTGATTTTTTGGCAGGCGTAGCAATATGTTTTTTAGTCCGGAGAGGAGCAAAATCATGATTAAAAAACATATTATGAAAATGTATAAGTGCTGACTTTTGGTTATACTTGATAGTTGAATCTATTATAAAAGCCGACTCCAAAGAATCATATGTATTATAATATTTTTGAAGCCTTTCAACAAAATATAGAAGATCAGTATCCTGAAATGTCCTGTGTTTAAAACCTAGTAAGACTTTTCTGTCCTTCTCTGTATGATTTTTTATAAAATCATATGGTCGATGGTCCATTAAGGACATCAATTCAAGTGATTTATTTATGATGGTTTTTCGATTTCCCCATGCCAGAATAGCACTAAAAAACCCGGCTATTTCGATATCCTGTTTTACAGAGTATCTATGGGGAATACATATAGGGTCCAATGAAATAAAATCTACATTATTGACCTTGTCCAAAATATCGTCCAGAAAGTCTTTAATATCCGATTTTGCTCCTGTAAATTTTTTCATTCCTTTTTCAGAATGAATTATTTCAGTGTCTGCTTGATTTCAATGATTTCATATCCTTCGATGACATCTCCTGCTTTGATATCATTGAAATTTTTTATGGTTATACCACATTCAAATCCGGCTTTTACTTCCTTAGCATCTTCTTTGAATCGTTTCAATGAAGAAAGTTCTCCATGTGCTCCTTCTTTCATCGGGAAGATGACAATACCATCACGGATGACACGAATATGTGTATTTCTGGTAATCTTGCCTTCGGTAACATAACATCCTGCAATAGTACCAATTTTTGACATGGTATAGGTCTCCCGCACTTCGACTTGAGCAACGATTTTTTCTTCTTTAGTAGGCTCAAGCATTCCTTCCATGGCGGATTTTATCTCTTCTATGGCTTCATAGATGATGGAGTAGGTTTTGATTTGTACCCCTTCTCTTTCGGCAAGATTTCGTGCATTGGCAGAAGGTCTCACCTGGAATCCTATGATGATGGCATCTGAAGCGGAAGCAAGTAATACATCTGATTCTGCAATGGCACCTACTGCTTTGTGGATAACATTAACCTGTATTGTTTCGACGGAAAGTTTGATCAATGAATCTGACAATGCTTCGATAGATCCATCCACATCACCTTTGACAATCAGATTAAGTTCTTTAAACGTTCCTAATGCAAGTCGTCTTCCTATTTCATCAAGACTTATACGTTTACTTGCTCTATTGGATTGTTCTCTTTCGATCTGAGCTCTTTTAGCAGCAAGTTGTCTGGCTTCCTGATCAGATTCCATTACTTTAAATTTTTCACCTGCCTGTGGTGCACCACTAAGACCAAGGATAAGTGTAGGAGTAGATGGTCCTGCTTTTTTGACTTTTTTACCAAGCTCATTAAACATGGCTTTTATCTTACCGGAATATGGACCTGCAACAAGTGAATCTCCCACCTCTACTGTACCGTTTTGAACCAGAATTTTGGTCACATAACCTTTTCCTTTATCCAGGGA
>JBARSW010000241.1:0-2292 GCA_049644925.1 Chitinophagaceae bacterium
CAGTAAAATTCCCATTGAACCGCATCTTGTTATTGCCTTTAAACATTCAAGGCCTGTTACAGTGGGCAACCTGGTGGTAACCCCTTTTAGAAAAAGCCATGATGCAAAAGATCCGCATAGTTTTTTAGTAAGCGGCCATGGGGTAAATGTTGGTGTTATTACAGATATTGGCTATGCCTGTAAACAGATATTAAAGTATTTTGGCAAATGCCATGCTGCATTCCTGGAATCGAATTATTGCGATGACATGCTTGCCAATGGGAGTTACCCGTATTACCTGAAACAGCGCATCAGTAGTGATGAAGGACATTTATCCAATGCACAGGCTCTGGAATTATTTCTGAATTATAAATCAACGGATCTGCAATTACTAATCCTATCCCATCTTTCTAAAAACAACAACACCATGAAACTGGTGGAGGACTTGTTTACTCAACATGCAGGAGCTACAAAGATTGTGGTTGCATCAAGATACAAGGCAAGTGAGTTATATAAAGTAAGTAACCAAAATGGTGGTCTAAATGCTCTTAGGAAAGCAGCGGGCATACAAAACCGAAAAAGAAAAAATGAACAGCAGCTTTCTCTATTTTAATATCCACAACTATAACCAGGGCAGATGAATGATGTAAAAGAAAGACTGAAAGAGATTACTCAGTTATTTCTTGCTCCTGAATTAAACTATTCGGTTGTGAGAAATGCCTGTGCTTTATTATCAGCTTTGTTTTGTGAAGTAACCGGTTTTGAATTTGATTCAAAGGAAAACCAGGAACACATTTGTACACATGCCGGGCTTTCGGTAAGTCCATATGCAGCTGCTTTTTGTATTACCGATATGATGAGAACAAGAGGCTTTTTGCTGGGCATAAAAGAGGCTATCGAAAAAAAGCTGAAAGAAAACAATGGCAAACCTGTGATTGTGCTTTATGCAGGAACCGGACCATTTGCATCTTTGCTTACCCGCTTACAACAGTTTTTTCTCCTTCTCAATTGCAACTGGTGTTGATAGACATTAACACCATCAGTATTAATTTTCTTCAAAAACTGATACACCAACTCCAGCAACAGCCTTTTATTATTGATGTGGTGCAGGCTGATGCGTTAAAATATATTATTCCCAAACAACACCAGCCTGATATTCTTGTTTCTGAAACTATGAAACCCGGATTGCAAAAAGAACCATAGGTAAGCATAGTTGTAAATCTGTTACCGCAGTGTAACCACAACCCTTTTCTTATTCCTGAATTGATAAAAGTGGAGTCCTGTCTTGATGGTAATCTGATAAATAATCCGGATGCGATAAAAACTTTAAAAACATTATTGGAACTGGATGCTGAAACTGCACGAAAGATAAAAAACACTCCGGATGATGTGCTTGTTATTACCGAAGGAATTACCATAACAATTGAAGAACAGCCATTGCCTCCTTTTTCAAAATTGGAACTTCAAACAACTATCCAGGTTTTCAATAATCATTGGCTTCGCTTCAACGAAACAAGTCTTACCATTCCGCATCATTTAATGAACCTGGCAGACATTAAAAAATACCCTGCTCATTTGTTATTCAAATACAAAATGGAACAGGAGCCGGGCTTCCGTTTATCCATTATTACCACACAAACTGGCTAGTTAAAAAAAATGAATTTCTAAAAAAAGTTAAATATCTTGTTGTAGGAAAGAAGTTTATATATGTCAAAGCACCTTCCGTTTATTAATGAGTACAAATTATTCATTCATAGAAGAGTTGGCTTTGTAATTAATACTCTCTGAAAAAAAGGCTATCATTAACCAAAACCATCAACATTTTCTTATGACGAAATTCTCCACCACCCGGCTCGGAATCAATCTGTTCCGCCATTCAGTTTTAATTGTACTATTAATTTCACTTGTACAATCCACTTTGGCGCAAACGAAAATAACCAAGGAGGATTTAAACAAGCATAAGGGAGTAAAAGAAGAATTCATGCAGCGCCGTGCTGAAGCCATTGCACAACTTCGTGGTGTTACAAAAGATCAGCCCTTTGATCCTGCCAAAAGGTTAGCAGCCGTTCAGCTGATGGAAAGGCAAAGAGCTGAGAGAGCCAGCGCAGGACGGGCTATGCCAGATGCGGTGTGGACAGAAATCGGGCCTAATCCTATACCCAACGGGCAGGTGGCAGCTGGTCCTCAATTAGCAGTTTCAGGACGAACAATCGCAATTGCTGTACACCCAACAAATGCTGATATAGTTTATGTGGGAACAGCACAGGGTGGTCTTTACCGTTCTACTAATGGTGGTACCTCCTGGACACCGCT
>JBARSW010000242.1:0-4689 GCA_049644925.1 Chitinophagaceae bacterium
AGCCCTTCTTCAAAACAAAGGTCTCTGTCTTTGTGCTCATGTATCTGTGTGCCTGCACCAAGTTTTAATAACCGTACAGAGAGTAAGGGGCATTCAAATGTTCTTAATACTTGCTGCAGGTAAGTAGTGTTTTTCAGCAACATCGTGTCATGATACTCATCAGCTTCCACTGGAGAGATAAAACCATTATCTGCATCTCCGTTAATACTGCGCAATGGTATAGCACTCCATTCCCCATCATAATGTTTTACCTGAAAATGCAGTTTCCAATAATCTTCCCCTAACTGCATAGTTTCTTGCTGCAATTTTTTAACATCAAATTGATATGGCAGTTGCAGGTACTTAATCATTCTTTGTTATGATATAATTGTTGATGACTAACACATCCAGGCTGCAATGTAAAAAGAAATCTATAGCTTCTTCGGGTGTTTCCACAATAGGCATGCCTTTCCTGTTGAACGATGTATTTAGCAGGACTGAAATACCGCTTTGTTTTTTCCATTCACGTAATAAGAGGTAAAATGGTTCTGCTGTTTCTTTTACCGTTTGTACCCGGCAAGTACCGTCAACATGCACAATGCCGGGCATTTTTTCTTTCCATTCTTTTTTGATGCAGTCAATTAAAATCATATAGGAGCTTTCAAGTCCCAGCTCAAAATACAAGTCTTTGTCTTCATACAGTACGGCTGGTGCAAACGGCCTGAAATCTTCCCTGAATTTTATGTTTGCATTAATATGGTGCTGAATTTTTTTACTCCGCGGGTCGGCAAGTATACTTCTCCTTCCAAGTGCCCTGGGACCAAATTCGCAACCAAGCTGAAACCAGGCAACTGTTTTTCCCTGCAAAAGGAAGGCTGCAGTTGCTGCGTTAATACTTTTTTCTTCCTGCACATTTATTTTCGAAACGTATTTATTTATTGCGGATAAAACTGTTTCATTACTATATTGTATTCCAAAGAAAGTACTGCCATTGTGTTTTACTTTTTCTTTTTGCAGCACTTGCATCCAGCCATAGTAAGCGCAGCCAATAGCAAGTCCGTTATCACCGGCAGCGGGTTCTATGTAAAAGTTTTTTATACCCGTTTGTTCAATAATTTTTGTATTGGCTACCGCATTCAGTGCCACACCGCCGGCATAACAAAGATTTTCATGCGGATTCATTTGTAAGCGATTCTTGAAAACATACAGTATTGCTCTTTCTGTTTCATCCTGCACCCAGCGGGCTATGTCGGCATAATATTGAAAATATTTTTTAAAAGGTCTAATTATGACATCGGCCGGGTGTATAAAATGTTTATGCATCACTTCTTCATTTACCCATACGTTTCCATCTTTCAAATGAAATAATTTTTCTTTATAAACATCTTTGTTGCCATAAGGCGCAAGCCCCATCAGTTTTCCTGCATCATCAAAATCGCCAAAACAATAATTGCTGGCCATACTGTACAACCCGCCAATGGAATGATTAGTGGTGGGCAGGTAAACCTGGTCCGGCTTATGCAGATAATTGATAATAGAAAAATCCTTGTATAGTGGCTTTAGGGTTTTTCCATTAAAAAAATAAAAGCTGTCTTTTTCTCCATATAAACCGGGCTGGCTATTAGTGTGAGAGGGAATAACAGCACCTTGTAAGTCATCGCACTGATGATAAAAACTACCACAGCCATCAATGACCATGACACTGCATTCACTAAACGGTGATGTGCCAATAGCACTATATGCATGTGCCAGGTGGTGGGAAATGGTGACAAAAAGAACTGGGCAATCAGCTGGGAATAACCGTTGTCCTTTGTACCTATCCTTTTTTATTTCATCTTTTTCAAAATTGGCACATTGCACCACCAGCGATAAATCATCAACAGTTATTCCTTCAGTATCCAGGCAATATTGTACTGTCAGCGAATCATTGCCTCCATCATGTTTGATACGGGTGAGGCGTTCCTTTTCAATAGCAACAATTATTTTTCCATCTTTTAATAAACAGGAAGAACCGTCATGGCTTATTCCTGTGCCTAGAACATAAACTGGTTTATTCATTCAAAAAAAAACCTGTCAGGCTGTTTTTGGTAACCGGGTAAGCAAGTTGTTAATAGCTAATGATCTTTTAGCAGAGGTTTTTCCGTCGAATTCGATTTCAATATTTCCAAGGCCGAATCCATTTTCGGCAGCATGCTGAATGATGACTTCTTCCCTTTTACTATTGCATGCTACTATGGGAAATGGCGTGTGATTACTGGCATGGTTGCCAATGATAATATCTATATATGAGGATTTTTCTGCCAGGGTAATATCATCTATTCCATTTTTATTTTTATACCCAAGCTCAGAGAGGCAAACTACCAGTTGACAATTCTTTTCTTTCTTTAAATAAAAAGATAAATCATTTATTGCAGAGATTTTATCACCTGTTAGGACCTTTATGATGCCGGTTTTAATGTTTTCTCTAAAAACTATTTCGTAATTGCCCTCATTAAAACTTGTGTCTTGTTTCAGGAACAGTAAATTATGATTGCTTTTTGCCAGTGAAGAAATTTTTCTTTCAACATAATTAATATATGTGTGGTTGTTGCCCGTATGTATCAACACCAGTTTATTATTATTGCCCATTTCAATGGAACGGGTTGCAGAAGAAGCTAAGCTATTGAACGGCCGGAGTACAAGCAACGCAGTGGCAGCCATACTGGTTTTTGCGATAAAATTTCTTCTTGATTTCATGTTGATGCAGTGTTTAAGGTTTGGTAATAATTAGAACAAAATACAATTTCCTTTATAATTCACAAATAAAAAGATTATTAATATAATGAAGCCCTTTAAAAAATTAGATAACTAACTTTTGCAGTATAATAATAAACTTATGAATATAATTGTATATGACTCCACATTGATTTTTGAATCTACTGCACCCATAATATATTAGCACAAATTTTTGGGAATATTATTTTTTGATGTGAAAAATAAACCATTATATTTACGAAGTAATATTTTTTTTAACCATTAACCACACACTTCATGGAAGGAACTATTGGCGAAATCCGCATGTTTGCCGGTAACTTTGCCCCCCGTAGCTGGGCATTTTGCGCCGCACAATTATTACCAATTGCACAAAACACTGCCTTGTTTTCCATATTAGGAACAACTTATGGTGGCAACGGACAAACCACTTTTGGCTTACCTGATTTTCGTGGAAGGGTAGCGGTAGGTACAGGACAAGGACCTGGTTTGAGTAATGTAAGTCTTGGAGAAGTATCAGGTAACCCCACTACAACTCTTTTATCTAATAATATGCCCGCCCATACACACCAGGTAACGGGTAATATTAACCCACAGGCAGCAACTGATGGTGCATTGGGTACAGATGCCAATGGCCGGTATATCGGTCCTGGCAGTTTTTATTCTACAGCCGGAGACAATGTAAATATGGCTCCTATTCCGGTTAACTTACCCACTACGGTAGCAGGTAATAGCCAGCCTTTCAGCCTGATGCAACCATACCTTGGCATGAATTATATCATCTGCCTGTTTGGTATTTTTCCATCAAGAGATTAATGACTTAGCTTAAAATTATTTTCTATTTTAAACATACAAAAATGGAAGGAACATTAGCAGAGATCCGCATGTTTGCAGGTAATTTTGCTCCCCGTGGGTGGCAGTTATGTAATGGACAATTATTATCCATTGCCCAATGGACAGCAGTATTTGCATTGGTGGGAACCACTTATGGTGGTAATGGCCAAACCACATTTGGCTTACCCGATTTCCGTGGAAGGGTAGCTGTTGGTACTGGTTCTGGCCCGGGTCTTCCCATTGTTCAGCTTGGTGAAATGGCAGGCACTAATACAACTACACTGCTTTCAACAAACATGCCAGCACACACCCACCAGTTAACAGGTAATATTACCCCCCAGGCAGCTAATGATGGTGTTTTGGGTACAGATGCCAATGGCCGGTTTGTCGGACCCGGCAGTTTTTATTCTGTAGCAGGAGACAATGTAAATATGGCTCCTATACCAGTGAACTTACCGACTTCATCTGTTGGTAATAACCAGCCAATAAGTATTATGCAGCCTTACCTGGGTATGAATTTTATTTTTTGTGTAGAAGGTATTTTCCCAAGCAGGGACTAAAACAATAAACCTCTTTTCAGATCCCTCTTCTACAATATGCAGAAGAGGGATTATTTTTACTGATATTTTTAAGCAAGTCCTTCACAATACTTCTTTTACATGCTTCGCACCGGTCTTTTATTACCCCGTTCCACTTTGTTTCCCTCTTTGGGGTTAGACTTTAATAATGGTATAAAAGAATTTTTAAAGTCGCATGATATAATTGGTGAGGTGAGTTTTATTATGGATAATATCGGCTTTGGAATAAATGAACAGGAAGTTTATACCAAAGCAGAAAAAATGTTGTTGCAGGATGAAGTTGATATAGTTATTCTTTTTGCAGATAGCCGGATAGCCGAATTGTTGCAACCCTTATTTACAGCTTGCCATAAAATTTTACTCGTTGTAAACTTTGGTGCTAATTTCCCGGAAAACTGGTCACCGGCACCAACTACCATTACACATTCACTTAATTTTTGCTGGCATGCCCGGCTGACAGGTCAGTTAGCAGCTCGGGAAACCAATCAACAGGCAGTGTATGCTGTATCTTATTATGATGGTGGTTATCGTCAGTGTTTTTGTATGT
>JBARSW010000243.1:0-4129 GCA_049644925.1 Chitinophagaceae bacterium
AAACAAGGCTGGGAATAAAGCCAGAATTTTTTTAATATACCTGTCCCGCTTAAAGCGAGACAGGTTTTTTTATTGTTTAACCAGTTTGAAAGTTTGCTTTCGTATACCAATTGATACCTCTAAAAGACAAAATCCATTTGCAAACTGGTTGCTGTTTAATCCAATATTTTGTTTTCTACAAATCCGGTACCAACCACCCGATTTTGAATAACCACCTTTCAATTTGCATTTCCAGAACCTGATATTTTTCCCTCCTTGAGTTTCACATCCACTCCACCCTTAAACGTTACCGCCCATGTCTGTCCGTGAGTGGGCAAGTATACCGGCGGCGACATTGGTCAGCTAATAAGTAGCAGCCCGGAGTCCCTGCCTGCTGCACAAGGCTTGGAGAAGGTGACTCCGGTCGGAAAAAATCGAAATTATTCCTATATTGTTAGGTTAAAAGTAAAATATATGAGATTGCTGTTACTATTAATTTTATTACTACCAGGTATGGCCTTTAGTCAAACTGCTAAATCATACATTACGTCGGGTAATGTAAAATTATTCTTAAAGGATTTCAAAAATGCCATGAATGACTTTACAAAAGCAATAGACCTTGATCCAAAGAATTCCCAGGCCTATTTTAATAGGGGGATGGCTAAAGCAGGACTGGAAGAACACACTGGTGCTATAGCTGACTATAACAAGTCTCTTGAGCTAGATCCGCAAAATCAGGGTGTTTATTATAAAAGGGGCATTTCGAAAATCGAATTAAAGAGGCATAAAGAAGCCGTTTCAGATTTTGATAAAGCGATCATTGTAACTTCAAAAAATGTTATTGATAGTTTTAGTAATAAAGAGACCTATATTGGTAGGGGAATTTCAAAATATCATTTACAAGATATTAAAGGTGCTTTAGCAGATTTTAGCAATGCTATCAGTATGGACAAGAAAGACGGAATGGCATACTTTTACAGAGGGCTTTGTAAAATAGACTTAAAGCAACAAAAAGAAGGTTGTATTGATTTGAAAAAGGCAGCAGAATTGAATATTACACAAGCTACCGAATTTATCAGCGAAAATTGTAAGTGATTTTTATCCTGCAAGGTTATTAATCCACAACAGATACAGTTTCTTCGAACAACGCTTTATTCCCGGTTCTTTTTAGGATGTTAAATAAATAAAAGAAGGTCTCAGTCTCCTAACCTTTCCATCAAAAACATAGGCCAGTATACAGTTCTCTATTGCTAAAATGAATGATAGGGTCAACTGTGCTAATTTATAAAGTTGAACATTGGCGTTTATTTTTAAAACATACCTGCCCCGCTTTTAAAAACGGGGCAGGTATTTTATTGCTTAATCAGTTTGAAAGTTTGCTTTCTTGTACCAGTTGATACTTCTAAAAGATAAAATCCATTTGCAAACTGGTTACTGTTTAATCCAATATTTTGTTTTTCTACAAATCCGGTTCCAAATACCCGGTTTTGAATAACCACTTTTCCATTTGCATCATACACTTTTATTGTAATAGCTTCTCCTGTTGCACCCTGGTATATCAAATTGAAAATACCCGACGACGGGTTTGGAGTAACCTGCCATTTAATTTCATCATTGAATACAACCGGCCTTATAGCTGAATATTTAAAGCTGCCATCAATATCAATTATTTTCAACCGGTAATATCGAATTCCAGATTTATAGGCCTCCTGATCAATAAAACTATATTCCTGATCTATTACTGAATTTCCCTGGCTATTTATTTCTCCAATTTTGCTAAACCTGTTTAATTGATAGTCGCTATTACCACGGGCCACTTCTATTTCAAACCGGCTCACATTTAATTCAGAAGCTGTTTTCCATTTTGTTATAACATCTGCAGAACCGCTCATTTTTTGGGCAGTAAAACTTATTAATTGAACCGGCAGCGGATGGTTACTATCAAAGCCCCCATTGTTCAACCAGAATTCAGAAAAATCTTTAACCTTAAATTCTGCATAGTATCCTTTATCAAAAGGCACCATCCTGATTTTGGAATTATTGATAAACTTCCACCCATTTACTGCAAGACTATTTTCCACCACTCCATCTTCATAAAAATCATTTGGGTCGCTGTATTTTGAAACCCCCAATTCATAAGCCATAGATGGTTTATAGCAAGTAGCACAACCTGTAGCATTCAGTAAAGTTTCTGTTTCAGCATCGAGGAAATAAAAACGAACAGTAGCTGAATCACTTCCTAAGTCAATTGCCGTAGGCTTTATTGTGATGTTTCTATCATGATAATACTGTCCGCTGTTAGTACGAACTGCAGCTGTATTAATATAAGCCTGCACATCTGTGTTGCCCATAGATTGAATGGGGGAATTTACAGAGGCAACCAGTTTACCACCGGAAGTAAAATCAACCCAGCCGGTATTGCCCGGAATATTTGCGGAAACCGGTGAACCCATGGTAAGTCCATCATAAATGCCATAAGGGTTGCTATAAATATGAATATCATCAATAGCTATTCCTTCCCGGTTAACATAAGCATCTGACGAAACGGCAAACCTGAATTGTATTCTTGTGTATTGACTTAAAGGTGCCGGTAATACAGTTAGTGGCAATGTAGCTACATGCCAGCGATGATAATTTTCAACACTCCAAAGATTATTTCCAGCATAATTTTTATTGTACCAATTAGTTCCCTGACCATTTGCTCCAAGTCTTTGCCATACTGCTCCATTCACGGAATATTCTAAATAAGCACCGTCACATAATCCGGCTCCACAGTCTTCCAGATCAAGTGCAAGGCTGAAACTCAATGTTGGATTACTCAAAGCAGCTATATCAAAACATGGTGAATAGAGATACGATTTTTCTGCATCTTTATAATTCCCGGATTTTCCCGTTTTCCATGCCCTGATTCCATTGGCAGCCCGGTTGATTTTATAGGAAGCTGGAGTACCGTATTCCCATGAACTATTTTTTCCGGCAGCATACCAGTATCCATTACTTAATTCAAAATCTTGCAGGTAAGGTGTACTGTTTGTAACAATAATTGTTGGTGTATTTACAATTGTTCTGCTTAAGGTATCATTCTCTTTGTATGTATCAGACGAATAAACCACTTCTGCCTCCAAAAAATAACTGCCTGTTACAGAAAGATCAGCCGTATTGGAAAATGTATATTGATACGAAGTATTTGCAGCAATACCGGTATTAATAGTTTCATTTACCCATGTACCATTATTTATCCGGTACCTGACAGGAATTCCCGGAGATGCCGGGATTGCCGTTTCACTATTATTTTTTATTGTTATTTTAACCGGAATTGCAGTACCAAGATTGCAGCTGTTTACAATCGGCTCATCTATACTCATCAACTGTAAATCATCTGTTACTTTATAAAGCCTGATATCATCAAAAGAATATCCTGCATATCCTTCATTATCGGCAGCGGAAAATAAACCAAACTGTCCCCAGCGTACCTGGAAACTGGAAGAATAATTCTGAGGTGGCAATGCATTTTTTAAGAAATCACTAACCTGAATACTTGCCGATAATTTATAAGAACCATCCACCTCGTTTTGATTGGCGGCAAGATCAAATACTTCAATCCAATTATCAAGGTCAGTACCCCGCACCCAAACTTTATTGGCAGCATTAGTAGTTTGTCCATGATTTTTATAGCGGAAGTCCAAACGGATATCATCCGTATTGGCATTAAAGGATACTGAAGGCAAATTATAGGTTCCGGTAAGTGAATCAGTGTTTCCTGCATTATACTTGTCCGCATCTAACGTGATGGCCCTGTTACCGGAATAACTTAAACCGGAATTAATAAAAGTTCTCAGCCTGCCGGATGTTGAGCTGTTTACAAAGTCGTACCTGTCCAGTCCCTGAAGCCCTATTTGTTTCTCTTTTAAAGTTTGCTCAATTGCCACATCAATATTGTCTGTAAATGGAAGAGAAATCGGCGGGTTGTTTAATTGTTGAAATACCTTTATTAATTTATTATTTAAAGTAACAGGATCTGTCAAGGAACTTCCGACGTTTACTTCAATAGAATATGCTCCCGATGCGGAGAGATTAAGAGGTGCTAAAAAAGTATAATCATAAGTATCTCCCGGATTAATTGTTGGAGTTACAGCCGGGTCTGTTACAA
>JBARSW010000244.1:0-4972 GCA_049644925.1 Chitinophagaceae bacterium
CATTGCTGGTGTTGAGTAAGTGAATCAAAAACCAATCGTTTCAGAAAACCAGTATAATCCATATCATGACCAGCTTCATTCAACGTATATAAAGATTCGAGCAAATCAAACTTATCCATTTTGGGCAACTGATTACTCAGAAATAATAGTGCATTTCTAATATTGGATTCCAGCAATGCATCACCACGCAGTTGTAACAATGCCCTGGTAATGTAATTGGTTATGGAAAAATTAGCCAGGCTGCCTTCCCACCAGCCCCAGCTTCCGTCAAACAACTGCCCCTTCTGAATTTTGGATAGCAATTTGTTCATTTCATTTTCATTAGCAAAACTTTGCTTCAATGCCTCCTTAATTTTCTTCTCCATGACATAACCAGTTAGCTTGGAAGCAGTTTGCTCCATACAGTAATACGGATATTCTTTCAGGTGTTCTATTTCATCCAGAAATAAATCAAATGTATTGTTCTGTGCATACACTTTAACATTACCTGCATTTTCTTTTACTTTAACTGTTATACTTGTATCGCCTTCCAGTATATTGAACTGGCCAATAGTTTCCATTGTTCCTTTTTTCAGTACTGGAATTTTTCTTTGTTCGCCATCTGCAAAACCATTATCAGCTTTCATACTGAAACGGGCGGTTAAAGTATCTGTTCCCGGAGCTGCAACAATGATCAACTCACTGATGGTAGCATCATTTCCTTTCAGAGTTTCGGTTATAGAATTTTGCTGTTTACCATTCAGTGTAAATGCAGCATCTACTTTTAAAGGTTCAGCAGTATAATTTATTTTCTTTCCGATTGCCACTGCGGTATCACCTTCCACCAAAAACTGTGGTGCAGACAATTGTGCCAGCATCGGCTTAAACGCTTTTACAACTTTTGTTGCTTTTGTAATCCTGTGCTTTTTATCCATACCCAACACATAGGTTTGCCAGCTTGTAATATTGTGAGGATAAGTAACTTCAAATTTTACTTCACCCTTTTCATCGGTAATTAAATTAGGTTTCCAGAAAGCATAATCCCTGAATTCTTCCCGAAGCATTTTGGGGGCAAAGCCTTTGGAAGTGATTATGATAGCGCCGTTGGCCGCTCTTGAACCATATAAAGCAGTGGCAGCAGCATCTTTAAGTACAGACATGTTGGCAATTTCAAGACCTTCAGGCATTTTATCAACAGGTACTCCATCTATAATAATTAATAGTTCTGAATTTCCGGAAATTGAATTAGCGCCACGAATACGGATTTCAGTAGCAGCGCCGGAATTTCCATCAATAGATATTCCGGCAACTTTGCCCATTAATGCCTGTGTTAAGTTTTCAGATCTGATAGAACTAACCGAATATGATAAACTCTTCTTATGAGTTGTTGTCCCATACCCAATGATTACCACCTCTTCCAAAGCAGAATGGCTGACTTCCATATCAACACTCATTTCAGTAATTCTTCCTTCATAAACTGTAATGCTTTTCTCAAGTGTATAATATCCTACCGATGAAAATAGAATCACATATTGACCAGCCGGTATTGCCCTTAAAATATATGTGCCATCTGACATTGCTAACGTACCTGTCTTATATCCTTTAATAGTAACTGCCACTGCAGGTATAGCATATTTGCCCTTTTTATCAATTATTTTTCCCGATACTACTCCAGTACCTGTTGGAAGATTAATAAGAGGGTTCCTATAAAACTCATTTTTAATTTCCTCTTCTTTCCTTTTTCGCAACGCCATTTCTTCATTAAACTTCCTTCTCTCTGCCTGCCTTTGCAGTATTAAAGCGATTACATTGCTTGAATTTTCATAAACAGGTTTATCAAATTTCACACAATACGTTCCCACACTATCAACAATAATATTTTCTGCTGTAAGAAAATTAAAATGCTTAGTAACCAGCACCACAGTATATTCCCCTTTGCCAATAGTATTCAGCACATCCGCCCTGCCCCACAGCACCCAGTAGTCGCTTTCAATTATATTGCTTTGCAAAACAGTAAAAGCTATTGTACTGTCATACGGTAATTGCAGTTTTATCCTGCTTTTTCCAAGGCTAGTGCTATAATAATTATTACCAGCCTGCTCCAGGAAAGGATCAAAAACTATTTTCCTTTCATAATTAATAACGGGCAAATCCACCAGTGTATCACCCAGCGGCCACCTGGGACCTTTTCCTGCCAGTAATACTTTGTCTGTAAAAGACATTATCGGAATTTTTTCAAGCCTTACAACCTGTGGCGAAATCCTGTAACGGTAACCGGGTTCAAAACTAAATTTGAAATCAAACCCGATAGCTATCGGGTCACCGGGTTTGTAAAACTGTATGCTGTCGTTATTAATAAATGGGCCGGTAACATGATCGCCACTGCTTCCTAAATAGAAGGCTTTATCATCCTGCCACACATAACCATTATTATTCCGGAAGTTATTCTCAACCCTTAATATTTGTTTATTCAGTAAATCTTTTTCCTGCCATGTCCAGTAATTTACGGTATCTGCTACTTTATAGTTGTTCGCCTGTTTGTCTATATCAAACACAATATCATGCTTGTAATATGGCTGCAGGTAAATGCTGTCTGTCTGAATATATTTATCTTTTAACCGGATAATAAACTGTGCATATCCGGGAAACCGGCTAACAGCATAGACCGACTTATCAGTTACTCCATTGTAATAAACCAGTTGTCGGTTTATATACATCAGGTAAATCTCCTGCGGCACACCATTCTGTACGGCATATACAGAAACCTGTGGTAATAGTTCCTGTATTTTCGATTTCACCATGTGGAAATGCTTCTCTGGAAACAGGAATTTGTAATAAGGCATCGTATCCAAACCAAACTGATTGCGCCAGCCTTGATGTTTGCCCAGCGAAAAACTTCTTTTAACAGATACTTCATCTGTTTCATACCAGTTGTGCAGTATCATTTGTTTACCTCTGAACTTTTGAATGTAGGGTGGTTCCGGCACACGGATGTCCGCAGCAAATTGTGAATTATAACTTACCGCTGTCAGGTTTACTTTTTCAATTTCATTCTGTTTATAATCTCTTACTTTTATTGTAATAATATCTTTTTGTCCGGGATACACTGTGGCAGCACCGCCAATTTCTGCTGACATGAGCTTGGACAGTAATGCAATGTTTTCATTCCCATAGCGTTGCTCTCCTGCCCAATAATATTGCCAGCGTAAATAGTATATTTTACCAACAGGAATTTTATCTTTCCAAATTATATTTTCTTCGCTTGAAGTAGCAGAATAAATTTCCTTATCCTTGTCAAACAAGCTGTAATAAACCGGTATTTTATTGGGATTGTACAAAGCAAAAGCCACCGTATCCATTTGCTGTATGCGGCTGAATGTTACACTATAATTACTAGGCAGATCAAAATCCTCAGCTACTTTTTCATCAGCAGTATAGAATTCATAAGATTCTGTTTGTGGGTCAATTTTTCCTGCATAAGGAAAATTAACAGGCACAGGGCCCTCTGTCAGATCTGTTTCCATAAAACCCTTCGCTTCAACAGCTATTCCGTTTTTATACAATACCGCTTTTACCAAGCCGTTCTCCAGTTTGATTTCAATCTTAGAATTATTGGCAAAGTAATCTACTTCGATATCTTTCTGCTGTATCTCGTTATTACTGTTTCTGAAAATGGCAACAGCTTTCAACTCAATATCTGCATCGGGAAAATCAAGGGTTGCAATAGTGAATTTTGTATCGCCTTCTATTACCAGTGTTTTTTCCTGCTGCCAGAGTGTGTCCGGTACAAAAACCCTTTCCTTATAAAAACTATTTATCTTTTGTGCAAGCAATATCAGTTTCACTCTTCCATCCATTACGGCAAGGCCGTTGGCATCTTTGGCTGTTGCTGTGAAATGCAAGCTATCTCCGGAATAATATTTTTCTTTCTGACTGTTAATGTTATAAGAAGCTACTTCGTCCAGCAGGTAATCTTCTATGTTGAACTGCCCGTTCAATATTATTTTTTCTTTTTTTTTGTTGCGAAACTGTAATGTAAACCTTGTATCATTCGGTAATGTATCACCAGTTGCAAATTCATATACAAATGCACCAGGGCTCACTGGCTTAAGTGTAACCAGTTTATGGTTAATAGTAGCATTCCGACTGTAATAATTTAGAAATACATCAACCGGTTGTTTGTATTGTTTTCCTTTTTTATCAAGCAAATACGCTTTTAATTTTATGGTATCTGAAGGAAAATATTTTGGCTTGTTGAACATCACATAACCCTTTCCTTCTGGCCTATATGTATTCTTGTTTCTTTTTCCGTACCGATTCATTTTTTGGTCGTTGAAAAGACGGACTAATCGAACTGGCAACCAGCTCACCACCTTTCCTATTTTAGTTGCCCGGAACCGCTCTTTCCGTTGCTGCTTTACTGTTCTGTAATTATCTCTCTCAATACCAAGCTCTGTAAAAGATGTATCTCCGGGAACAGCGATTTTTATAAAAGCTTCATCGGGGTTTTTATTAGTTATTAAATAAGTTGAAGTAACCGCACTGAATTTTGCAGGTTTATCATTTACCCAAACAAAGGCATTATTGTAAAGCTGTCCCTTACCATCTCGCAGCATTAGTTGCGGTTTTACCTGGTTATTGACAACATACGGCAACACCCTGGTGCTGCAATAATATTTTGTTTCAATCATTGAATCCAATACTGAAATAATCAGGTAATTCCCCACTGGAATATCACCATACCTTATAGAATCGGCATGAAAAGTCATAACCGGCTGTTGAACCAGGTAATGGTCAATCTGCAAAATTCCTTTTCTCAGGTATTTTTCGGCGGTATCTGCCGGAATGCGGTAGAGGAAGGTCTGGTAACTTTTTTTTCGGATATCTTTCAATGATTGCTGGGAAAACAATGAAGGCATTAACCCAATAAAAACGAGCAGAAAAATCAGCGTTTTTCTCATAAACAGTGTGGTTTGTACCCAAGGGATGCTGT
>JBARSW010000245.1:0-2457 GCA_049644925.1 Chitinophagaceae bacterium
TGGCCCAACCTTTTATGCTTCGGGTGTTTCCATGAAAATAAAGTATCAACCCTTTTGGCTTCTCCCGGTGAAAATGAAGACCGTTGATGCGTACACCGGGTTCTATATCAAAAAAATATTCTTTGAATGGTGCATCATAAATAAATTTAAAATCCTGTTTAAGTTTTTCTGGTTTAAAAATCAGTTTTTCCTGAAAGAAGTATGCAATAATAGAGAGCACAATAATGCCGCCAATGATATACCAGATAAATACAGGCAATTAGTATTGTATTAGGTTTTGAAGTTAACTCTTTTGCTTTTAAAAATTTTTATTCCTCCATACGTTTTAGCTTCAGATTTGTTACCGGAGCTACTATTAAAGGAAATTTTTCCACGGTTACGTTAGCAAGATCAAGTCCAAAACCCTTTTCTTCAGAAAGTGAGTGTTCTTTCAGCCAGAAGTGGAGCTTCATTACCAACTTTTCGAAGAAAGGCAATTCATTATCCTGGCTCAGGTATTTCTCCATGACCATAAATTGAAAATCGCCTACTGTTCCGCTATTGGCAAGACTTTCGTAGCGGCTGATTACGTTAACTTCTTTATTGGCCACCAGGTCTTCTACTACTTTACGGAACATGAGGTTAAGTCTTGGTTCAATTCGAAATCCTAATTTAAAATCAACCCGAATAATATCATTAGGAATAATATGTTCAACCTTGTATTCACAGGTATATGGGTCATCCAGTGTATCTACATGCACAAACCAGTAAATATCGGCCCGTTTAGGTTTTCTATTCAGAATGGAATAAATGATTTTATGTTCAATCTCGTTGGTGTTATTTGCACTTGTCAGGTAAACAAGATGAGTGGCGTATTTTGGCACAGACTTATCATTACTCAGTTCTTGAATTTTTGGGATATAATGTTCCAGTCGTACAAATTCAACATACCGGTTTTTGATTTTTCTTGCCCGGAACCATGTGTACATAATGCCAAACAAGATTCCACCAACAATCAATGCTACATAACCTCCATGAGGAAATTTATCGAGGTTAGCAAATAAGAAACTCAATTCAATTGACAGGTATATGGCTAAATAAATATAAATCCAGAGTGATTTAGTTCGTTTTATTATAAGATAATTAGCGAATAGAATCGAAGTTGCTATCATGCACAAAGTAATAGCCAGGCCATAAGCTGCCTCCATATTGGTTGACTTTTTGAAATATAAAGTGATGCCAACACAACCAAAGAACAATAGCCAGTTTACACCAGGTACATATAATTGCCCTCTTTCTTCTGTAGGATAAGTGAGTCTTAATTTTGGCCATAGGTTAAGCCGCATTGCTTCACTAATTAATGTAAATGATCCGGAGATAAGTGCCTGGCTGGCTATGATGGCTGCAGAAGTAGCTATAACGATTCCAATAATTTTAAATTCCTGTGGCATTATGCCAAAGAAGGCATTGAAGCCCGTAGTCTCAATCATTTCTGAGGTAATAACTTTACCGGAGTAGTTGGCTAATATCCAGGCACCCTGTCCCAGGTAATTCAGTATCAGGCATACTTTTACAAAAATCCATGAATAGCGAATATTATCTTTTCCACAATGCCCAAGATCTGAATACAATGCCTCGGCACCTGTTGTACATAGAAAAACTGCACCCAGAATATAAAATCCCTTTGGGTAGGTTGCTAAAAGTTTAATGCCATAATAAGGATTAAATGATTTAAAAATCCCTATATCATCAAACAGGTGAGAGCTACCCAATATGGCAAGCATAAGAAACCAGATAGTCATAATAGGGCCAAAAAGCCGGCCAATAGATGCTGTTCCAAATTGTTGCATGAAAAAAAGCAAAGTTAGAATGGCTAAAACAATGTAGATGATTGTCCAATCGTGAATATCCTTTAATGATGGAATTTGCCGCAGACCCTCTACCGCAGAAGTAACAGAGATTGGTGGAGTGATCATTCCATCAGCTATTAATGCAGCTCCGCCTATCATTGCCGGAATTACTAACCATTTTTTTCTTCGTCTTACTAAAGCAAATAGCGAAAATATACCTCCTTCACCCCTGTTATCCGCCCTTAAAGTAAGGATTACATATTTAAATGTTGTCTGTAAAGTAAGGGTCCAGATGATGCAGGATAAAGAACCCAACACCAGCATTTCATTGATTTCCTTGTTTTTTGTAATTGCATTTAATACATACAAAGGAGAGGTGCCAATATCTCCAAAAATTATTCCTAAAGCAATAATAAGTCCAGCAGCGGTGACTCTGTTTGTCGGTATATTCACTTTTTGTAGTTAAGGTTAATCAAGTACAGAGATTTTTTACTTCTCAGAATAATCTGACAAATTTATATGCATTTTTTATAATTTTCTGCAAACTATTAAACTTTGGCATTCGTCTGTTAATAAGCCAAAATCTTTCGGTAGTTTACGAAAGGAAAGAATTTTAACAGCCATTCAT
>JBARSW010000246.1:0-23013 GCA_049644925.1 Chitinophagaceae bacterium
TGTAATGTTAGTCACTGTTTTCAACAAAAGTAGAGAAAACAGTTGTGCCATAATTCCTTTCAGATTTGTAACCTGTAAATGTTTTATAGTCATTTCTTGGAGTATGCTCCAGTACAAACCATCCTCCCTTTTTCAGTAGCTTCTTCTCAAAAATAATCCTGGGAATATCATCAATGCTGCTTAATGCATAAGGAGGCCCCGCAAAAATAAAATCAAATTTATCAGAGCAACCCTCCATAAATTTGAATACATCCATCTTAATTACTTTGAACTGCTGAAGCCTTAATGTTTCAGCAGTTTTCTTAATAAATTCAAACATAGCAGCATCCTTTTCTACAATAGTAAGATCTGGTACTCCTCTGGAAGCCAGTTCATAACTTATACAACCCGTTCCACCAAATAAATCCAATGTTTTTAATTCTTCAAAATCAAGATTATGCTGAAGAATATTAAATAGTCCTTCCCGTGCAATATCAGTTGTTGGCCTTGTATAAGGCATTTTAGACGGTGGATTTATTTTTCGACCACCATGTTCACCACTTATGATACGCATTTGGCCAGATCGTTAAGCGAAGTAAAAAAATGTGTGGGGTAATCACTAACAGGCAAACTCCATTCCCCTTCCCTGAATTCAATATTTATAAAATACTGGTATAGTTCCTTGAATAAAGCTGATTGCCTGTCAATCAATCCGGATAACTGAATCAATACTTCCTTTTGCGAAAATGAATATTGATGCACTATTTTCATTAAATAATAAATCACATCATCAGGTACTAAATAAGAATAAGTTTGTGCCAGTATTAACCTACCTTCTTTCAGTACAATAACTGAGAATTCTTCGGGTCTGAAATCAATTATAAAACTACCACCTGCATATTTAATATTGCCCGATTTAATATTTACAGTGTATTGATTTTTAAAACTTGCACCAGGAAATTTTTTAATAACCCAATTGTGTACATACGCTGGAATTGCATATGTGTTCACCAATTGCCATTCTATCAATGTATCAGAAATAATAATTGATGAATCATTAATGCCCGAAAAACCTCTGAGTATTTCTTTCGACTGGTCCTGTTGAAAATCTCCAGCTGAAACAAGAGTGCTTTGTGGAAAATTATACCCAATTTGTATTTTTGAGAAATCATCTCTTACCTCCGGATGAAAACTATACCATTCTTCTAACGAAGAATCATTTACTTCTTCTGCAGAATCCCAAACTATCTGTTTTACTTTTTTTGAATGAAAATCAGAAATGGCAACAGATATATGCTTTTCCCCAATCCATAAAGACAAAACGGGCTGAAAATATTCTGCACCTGTTTCATCAGCGATCTGGAATAACTGTTTCACTTTTTCGAATTAGATTGTTTGCAATAATAGACAAAATTTAAATATCGTAGGTTTGCCACTTCTCAAAATGGCCTCAAACCTACCATATAATGACTTGCAGGTAGAAATAACCAACCGTCAGATTCTTAAAATTGCACTGCCGATAACATTGGCCATGTTTGTGCCGCAAATAAATTTTTTTACCAATAACTATTTCATAAGCGGACTTGGTGAAAGAGAATTAGGAACGGCTGGTATAACTGGTGTTTTTTACTTGATTTTTGCTTTGGTTGGAACCGGGCTTAACAATGGGTTGCAAGGTTTAATTGCAAGAAGAGCCGGTGAAAAAAATGTCAGCGCAATTGGACAGATTTTTGGACAGGCAACCCGTATTACACTGATTTATGCTTTGGTAGGAATATTGATAATTTTCACATTATCCCCCATTTTTTTAAAGGCTGTTTTAAAATCACCGGAAGTTACCAGGGAAGCTATTGGTTTTTTGCAAATAAGAGCTTTAGGTTTACCGTTTCTTTACCTTTTCCAATTAGGCAATGCATTCTTAATTGGCAGCAATAACAGCCGGTATATGAAATTTGCATTTATTGTTCAGGCATTTTTTAATATAGTTCTTGACTACGGTCTTATTTATGGTCACTTTGGCTTGCCCGCTATTGGATTTAATGGAGCAGCAATTGCTTCCGTTATTGCAGAAATTATAGCTTGTATTATTGTTTACAGTCTTATCCAATATAAACAACTACATATCCGATTTTCACTTTTCAGGCATTTTAAGTACAATAAAGAAATCGCTGTTTTATACTTTAAGCAATCATTTCCATTAGTATTACAATACCTGCTGAGTATAATTGCCTGGTTGCTATTTTATATTTTAATTGAAAATTCTGGGGAACGGCCACTTGCTATCAGCAATACTATGCGGATTATTTTCAGTGTGCTGGGCATTTTTGTTTGGCCATTTGCCAGCACCTGCAATGCCATGGTGAGTAACATTATTGGGCAAGGGAAAAAGGAGAAAGTTCAATCCCTGATAAGAAGAATTATGCTGCTCAGCATTTTTTTTACTTTTCTTTTCAGCCTGCCTTTACTTGCATTTCCCGAAATTTTTCTAAGCATATTTAATAATGACGCTGGTTTTATCGCAGAAGCTATCCCGGTAGTCAGGATTGTTACTTTGGGCACTTTATTAATGTCATCTGGCACGGTATGGCTAAATGCCGTAACCGGTACAGGAAATACAAAAATCAATTTAGCTATTGAGTTGGTGGCAATAAGTATATACAGCATTTACATCTGGTATGTGATACATGTCTGGAAATGGTCATTGCCGTGGGCATGGTCATCCGAAATAATATATTGGTTAATAATATTCATGCTGTCTTTCTTCTATATCCAAAGTGGGAAATGGAAAAAGAAAGAAATTTAAAACTCCTTGCAAAAAGTAACTTCCACATTCCCTATAAACTGTTCAATCGGCGGTAAAAGTTTTTTTATTGCTAGGTCAATCTTAGTTAATTGCGGAAAAGAATTATGAATGGCATCGGCTATTTCCATCGCCAGGGTTTCAAGCAGCCGTGTTGGTTGTTTCATCCTGAGTTTAATTATTTCATAAACAACCGAGTAATTCACCGTTTCTTCAATATCATTTATAACTGATTTTTCCGTTAAAATAGTAGCAGTTACATTAACTTCAAACTCATTACCAATTTTTAGTTCTTCACCATATAAGCCATGATAAGCAAAAAAACGAAGGTTATTTAGTTTTATGGTTAATGTTGCCGGCATGAAAAATAATTTAATGCAGCCCTTTTGCTCCCAGGTATCTTTCTGCATCTAAAGCAGCGATACAACCACTCCCGGCAGCTGTTACAGCCTGTCTGTAAGTTTTATCCTGTACATCACCGGCGGCAAATACACCTTCCACATTTGTTTTAGATGTTCCCGGAATAGTTTTAATATATCCATCTTCATACATATCAATCCAACCTTTAAATATATCTGAATTTGGATGGTGACCAATTGCAACGAAAAAAGCACTCACAGGAACTTCTTCCTTTATTCCTGTTTTAACATTAGCAATCCTGACAGCGTTAACCTTTTTATCTCCCAAAACTTCATCTGTTACACTGTTCCAATAGATTTTAATATTGGCAGTATCTTTTACCCTATCCTGCATTACTTTACTGGCCCTCATTTCATCACGGCGTACAATCATATGAACCTGGGAACAGATTTTTGATAAATACAATGCTTCTTCTGCTGCAGTATCACCGGCACCAACAATTGCCACTTCTTTTCCTTTGAAGAAAAAACCATCACAAACTGCACAGGCACTTACACCATAACCATTTAGTCGCTGTTCACTCTCCAGCCCAAGCCATTTGGCAGAGGCTCCTGTTGAAATAATTACCGCATCCGCTTCAATCCATTTTTCTTCATCAATCTCCACCTTATGTACCGGACCTGTAAAATCCACTTTTGTAGCCAATCCATATCGAATATCAGTACCCATACGGGCGGCTTGCTTCTCAAAATGAACCATCATTTCAGGCCCTTGAATTCCATCTGGATAGCCGGGATAGTTTTCAACTTCCGTTGTAATAGTTAATTGGCCACCGGGTTGTATTCCCTGATATAAAACAGGGTTTAAACCGGCACGGCTGGCATAAATCGCTGCCGTATAACCAGCAGGACCGCTACCTATAATCAGACATTGAACTTTTTCGTTTGTTTGCATGTTTAAAAATTTATAAAAACACTTGAAAAGTGTGCCTGCAAATTTAACAGTTAAAATTTAATAATAAATGTAACATACATCACCTGCTGAAATAATAGTACGAAATGATAATTGGGAATGATAATTTTCCTACTGCGGGATAATCAAAGTATGATACTGTGAAGCATAACCTCCAAAATATCCTAATCCACCACCTCTAATATTGCTGATAACTTTTGTTGGAGAAGAAAAAGGATTACCAACACTTGAATAACTAAATTCCATTGTTCTCCAGAAATCATAAGTGGCTTTATCTATATTACTTAGTTTAATGGTTACCGTATCACCTTTATTGAATAAAGCTTCACTGTCATAGCTAACCTCGCTCCTGTCAGTGCCACGTTCAACCTGAATTGTATAAGATGTACCATCAATAACCTGATCATCGAAAACAGAGTTATGACCAGGAAAAAAGGGCTCTTGATTTCGTTTCGTAAAATATCGAATATAATCTCCATATCCGGCTGGATCGGTTGCAGATATCATCACCGCTACTTTTTGGGGTGTATTTCCTGCGGGAGCAGGTTTCCAGAAAAGTGAATCAATCCGGCGAGTGATATTTGGAATTTGAGTGGTGGCGGTATATTCTTTCCCTTCTGATACTATCCTGAGTGAATATTGTTTATTAAGCTGGCCTAAAAAAGCTGAAGCCGGACTTGAAAAATCAGTGGAATAGTAGTAAAAATTATACCCTCCGCCAACAGGTATAATGTATTCTTTTAACTTATGTGTAAGTGTTCCGTTTGAAACATAAACTTCCGCATTATGGACGAAATTATTTGCCAATGTACTTTGATCAATAGAAGAGAAATAAGCAAGGCTTTTAGAAAGATAAATAACAGGTGGTTGATTATTCTCAATAGTGGCTTCCACGATTAATTTTGGAGTTACCTCATCAAGTTTAAATTCAACAGATTTTTCACATGCTGTCAGGGAAATAACAATTATTGATATTAATAATAAACTTCTCTTCATCATATTACAAAAATAACCTGTGAATTGAAAAAATGTTCAGGCAACCTGTTAAAAAAAACTCCGATCTTTTAAAGACCGGAGTAAATATTACAAACCCATCGTAATAAATTTATTAGCCAAGATATGCTTTCAGAGCACTGCTGTACCTGGCTTTTTGTAAACGTTTTATAGCCCTTTCTTTAATCTGGCGAATACGTTCTTTGGTAAGATCGTATTTCTGTCCAATTTGTTCAATGGTTACTCCATTCTCACCATCCAAACCGAAATAAGCATTTACGATTTCAGCCTCTCTCGGTGAAAGAGATTTTAATACTCTCCGGATCTCGTTTCTCAGCGAATCTTTCATCACATCATCATCGGTATCATCACCACCTTCCAGCAAATCACCCATGGCAACATCTTCAGCTTCATGCACTGGTGCATCAAGGGATGTATGGCGGGTGTTACTTTGAAAGATATTGTTGATTTCTGTTTCACTCATTTCAAGTAATTCAGCCAACTCTTCTGTAGAAGGTTCCCTTTCATGCTCCTGCTCAAAAGCCATATAGGCTTTATTTGCTTTGTTATAGGTGCCAATTTTGTTTTGAGGTAAGCGGACTAATCTGCCCTGCTCTGCCAACGCCTGCAATATAGATTGGCGAATCCACCACACAGCGTATGAAATGAATTTGAAACCTTTGGTTTCGTCAAAGCGTTGAGCTGCCTTGATTAAGCCGAGGTTGCCCTCGTTAATTAAGTCACTTAGTGACAAACCCTGATGCTGATACTGTTTTGCTACTGATACTACAAAACGAAGGTTAGCCTGAACTAATTTATCCAAGGCCCTTTGAGAATCAACAGGATTACGATTGAACATCTTAATTCGCTGAGCCAGAGTAGTTTCCTCCTCCGGAGTAATCATCGAAATTTTAGAAATTTCCTGTAAATACTTCTCAACTGCCTGGGAATCCCTGTTTGTAATCTGGGTAGCAATTTTGAGTTGCCGCATAACTTATATTATTTTAAATTTCAACGTAAAAGAGACTGTCTTTGTTTGCAAATTGTTGCAAACGGATAGTTAATTGGGAAATTAGGATTTTATCGTCCGAGACCGTCTGCAAAGGTATTTAAAAAAGGCCGTATCTCATAATGAATGGCCGAAAAAGTTAAAGAAAATTTCTATACAATTATTACCAGTTGTGGAAAACTCAGTTGAATTTACTTGTAATAAAATTGATATATTAATAAAAAAAATAAAACTATAGCTTATGATGGCCATTATTCGCTACCATGGCGGCTTTTCTCTTTTTTTCATTTTTGGATAAGAAAATCCAAATTGTTAACCCAGATAAAAATAATATTGTGGATATTACCTCCGCTTGTGTTGGTTGAAAGCCAAAAATATTAATTCTTGTATTTACCCTGATTTTCTCAATGAAAAACCGTTCTAATCCGTTAAGCATCAGGTATAATGCAAAAAGAGTTCCTGGCACCTTAAATTTTTTCCGCAAAGACAAGATTAGCAGAAAAAGCAGAAAACAGATTACAATTTCATAAAACGGAGTCGGGTAAACCCCAAACTCCAATTCATTACAATATTTTGGGTCTGTGCAATCGGCAATTTTTATTCCGACTTCGTTTACGTTATGTGGATATTTGTATGACCACATCCAATCTGGTAAAAATCCAGGTTTATTGGCAAGATTGCTGGCTATTCCCCAATCTCCATCACCGGATATCTGGCAACCAATTCTGCCCAACGAATAAGCCAGCATCATTGTAGGCGCCATAGCGTCGTTCAAATGCCAAAAACCTATTTTATGAACCCTGGCATACCACCAAATAGCAATTGCAGCAAATATCAAACCCCCATAAAAAGTAAGTCCGGATGGTGAAAAAAGATATGCAGAAGGATTTTTTAGAAAATCACTCCAGTTTTCAAATATGTCAAAGATTTTAGCTCCCAGAAGTCCAAAAACCAACGCCAGGATGGTTATCTCCCCCACTCTGTCATGAGGCCAAATCCGTACTGTTCTTTTTTCAGGTTTCGCCAGCTTTTGCTTATTTTTTTCCCACCATTTTAATCCTGCAAAAAGTAATCCAAGAGCTATACCGGCAGGCCAACTACCCAATGAGGAAAAAATAAATGCCTGCGGATCTTCCGTTGCACTGTTATCGAGTATAAATAAAGCCAGAATTTTGAATCCAAGCAGAAATCCCAGTAAAAAATTTAAACCTAAATCAAGCAGCGAAGCAGGTTGACCTACCAAAACCTGCATTTCAGTTGGATGGAATAATCCTTGCTTGCTTTTGCGGCGAAGTTCATTTGCCAGAACAATGGCAGATATGATAAATGCAATTGCTACAAAAAAACCGAATGAATTAACAAAGCGAAGAAATTTCCAATCTACTCCAAAAAGGTCTTTAAAAGCGTAATAAAGGTTGGGATACATGGCGATATTTAAGAGAAACGAATATACTAAAGAAAGTTCCGAACTGAAAATTCCTTAAATAATAATACGTTGGTCCATTTTAAATACAATGCTGTTCAAAAGCACCAATCAGATTTTGTGCAATTAACTGAGCAGGCCTCCCCTCAATCTGGTGTCTTTCTATAAAGTGAACCAATTGGCCATTTTTAAACAAAGCAATAGAAGGTGATGATGGCGGATAAGGCATAAGATGCTGACGCAAAGTTTTAACGGCCTCTACATCAAACCCGGCAAAACTTGTTGTCAGAAAATCAGGTTTGGTTTTCGCATTTGCTACTGCCATCAATACTCCCGGACGGGCTGTACCTGCAGAGCAACCACAAACTGAATTTATCATTACAAGTGTAGTTCCTTCTTTTGTTAACTGAGCATCTACATCCGATGAAGAGAGTAGCTCAGTAAATCCATTTTCTGTTAGCTCCTCCTTCATGGGTAAAACAATTTCTTCAGGATACATGTTTATTTTTTTAGAACGCAAAAGTAAAGAAATTGTACTTATTGAAAGCATGCAGATGAAATAAAGGAAATTATGTCAGTAGAAATTCCATATTTCGGAAATTCTGTCTTATTAAAAATGTAAAATATGACATTGGTGACATATAAAAGGGCAATGGTACATTGTTTGACGTTTCATGTATCAAAATATTAAACTTAAAAAATTATCATTATGACAAACGTAAAATTTAACAGCAAACCATTTGAAGGAACTTTCAACACATTTTTTGATGACCTTCTTTCCGAATTACCAGTACTTTTTAAAAATGATTTTAACAATTCTGAAAGAAAAGGCTATGTACCTGTAAACGTCAGAGAATTAGAAAAAAGTTATCAGTTGGAAGTTATAGCACCGGGTTTTGAAAAGGCTGATTTTAAAGTGAATCTTGAGAAAAACCTGCTGACAATTTCAGCTGAAAAAAATGAAGCGGCAAAAGAAGATGGCTTCGGTTTTGCTTCACAAGAGAAACTGATACGGCGGGAATACAGTTTTCGTTCTTTTAAGAGATCTTTCACATTGGATGAAAAAATTGATGCAACTAATATTGCTGCATCTTACATCAATGGTATATTGACATTAAACCTTCCTAAGAAAGAAGAAGTCAAAGTATCAGCGACAGAAATAAAGATTAACTAATTTCATTATTAAAATTTTCTCATAAGCAGTTGGTTTTGGTTTACACCCTTCCGTTTCCACGGAAGGGTTTCTTTTTTCCCTTATCGAACCTATCCTTTCTTTTTAGAATGCCAGATTATTATTGCCCTAGCTTTCAAACTTAACTTTCATTTCCTATATCAGTGTCAAAAAGAAAATTATTCCCTAAACAAGTTATTCAGTTTTGCAAGCTTGCTTTCTCCTGGTGTCAATTAAATATTGAATCTTCCATATTCCATTAAAACGCACCAACTGAAATGAATTGACCCCGCAATGACTGAATTGGCCTTTGTAATAAAAATTATAAGGTGTCCAAGCCATTGCCAAAGGACCATCAACTTTCACTGTTTCAAATGTTATTTGCTCATCAGCATTTCCCGGGGATTCATTTTTGATAAAATCAAGAAAAGCACCCTGGTTTTCGTTAATTACAATTAGTTGGCCTTCTTTATTTCGTGAAATTGTCTGCAATACCATACTGTCTGCAAAACAACTTTTCAGTAAATCTGCATCTGCACTTTTCATTCCGGTAAACATAGTATTGATTACCGTCTTCACTGAATCTTCTGCTGTTTGTCCATTGCTTTTTAATCCAAAAAGCAGTATTGTTAAGACTATGAAAAAATAATTCATGTTAAAAGGTTTTAAGAATTTATGGCAAATGAATTGAATTGTAAATATGCCGGTTTTATTTAACTAATATATAATCTATAGCCATGCAAACAGCCAGAATTTTACAAGCGGTCGTCCTAATGATGATTGTAGCAATGGCTGCCAGTTGCGCTTCCGGGAAAGAATACACCAACAGGTTATTTTCAAAGAGACCAATACTGGTAAAAGATAGTCAAATGACTGTAATCAGATTTTTAAATAGTGATTCGGTTGAAACTGATAAAGAAGGTTGGGTTAATACTGATTTTATAATGGGCAGAGATACGTTGTCCAGTTTAAATTCAACAGATAATTTTTCAAAAGTTGCAAATGTGAAAATTGATTCCATTGGAAAAAAATCAGAGCAAACAATCCCGAAAATGATACCAGTGGCTAAAAATAATAATCCGGGAGAAGTTAGAAATAAAAGAACCAGGAATACACCATAATAAACCTCTTTCAATTTGAATAAAAACTGTACATATTTTAAAATTTTAAAAATCAAACTCAATGAAACGAACATTAATTTTATTTTCTGCGGCAATAATTAGTTTGGCCTTTGTATTTAGCAGTTGTAAACCCAGCCGGGTATGGGCAACCAAAGAAAAGGAAGATAAAAGATACCGGTCAAATGAGCCTGTTACTCCAGCCCGTTATTACAATACAGTTTCCTTAATCCTGCAACCTACTCCTGGTTTTGTGATGAAGCAAAATTCCAATGGAAAATATTATCACCGGAGTCAGCAAGGTTTTACTTACTGGAAAGGCCATGATAACCGTTTTTACTTAGACAAATCATATCTTAACAGGGTGAGTTATAGCAAATGGGAATATAATGAATGGAAAAGGTATTACCGTGGGAATAGATAAATATTAACAGATAGATTATAAATAAGAAGAACCATTATGTTAAAATAATGGTTCTTTGTTTATGATTTTAAAGAAAGAAATTACTTGTATCCTAATATTTTCAACATACTTAAAGCAGTCTGTTCTTTTGCATAAACCCAATCTACTAGTTTACCATTTTTATCATGCCCTATTATAATATGTTTGGGCGACGGTATCATACAATGCTTTATGCCTCCATATCCGCTTATCTGATCCTGGTAGGCTCCTGTATGAAAGAATCCAACATATAATGGTTCTTTATCACCATTTACTTTGGGCAAAAAAACTTCATTTATGTGTTCTTCAGAATCGTAATAATCGTGGCTGTCGCAGGTAATTCCTCCCAGTACAACCCGCTGATAGTCCTGATCCCATTTATTTACCGGTAACATTAGAAATTTTTCACCAATACCCCAGGTGTCTGGTAAAGTGGTAATGAATGAGGAATCAATCATATACCATGTTTCACGGTCATTTTGTACTTTCTCTGCAATTACACTATAAATATGTGCCATGCTTTCCCCCACTGTGTAGCTTCCAAATTCTGTAAAAATATTTGGCATCTGCACTTTTGCTTTCTTACATGCCACTTTAATATTGCGGACAATCTCATTAATCATGAATTGATAATCATATTCAAAACCAAGAGAGTGCTTAATTGGGAAACCACCACCTATATTGATGGAATCAAGTTCTGGACAAATTTTCTTCAACTGACAATATAAATTGATTACTTTATTCAGTTCACTCCAGTAATATATATCGTCCTTAATACCTTTATTCAGGAAAATATGCAGCATTTTCAACTGGAATTTACTTTCATAACCTTCAATCCTGTCTACATAAAATTCCAGAATATCTTTTGCCCTTATGCCAAGTCTAGATGTATAGAAAGGGAAATTGGGCTCTTCCTCAGCTGCAACCCTGATACCTAATTTAAATGGTCCTTTTACAGAATGAGCATAGTCTTTCAATTCATCTTTATTATCCAGAATGGGTATTACATTATTGAATCCTGAATTAAGTAAGTAGGCTATTCTACGGGTATACCCTTTTTGTTTAAACCCGTTACAAAGAATATGAATGTCTTTTGTAATCTTTTTCTTGGCATATAATTTTTTGATGATCTCGATATCGTATGCATAAGAAGTCTCCAGGTGAATTTCATTTTTTAAAGCTTCTTCTACTACAAAGCTGAAGTGCGAACTTTTGGTGCAATAACAATAAAAATATTTACCCTCGTATTTATGTTTCTTAAATGCATTGGCAAACATCGTTTTTGCTTTTTTTATCTGCATTCCAATTTTCGGCAAATAAGATAACTTCATCGGAGTACCATATTTGGCAATCAATGCTTTTAAGTCCAGACCATTAAAGGAAAGATTTCCATCTTCTACTTCTATACCATCTTGTGGAAAATTGAATGTTTGCTTTACAAGGTCGTAGTATGAATTTGTCATTATTTAAAAAAAGGGGTTAGTCCGATATTTAAAAACGGTACAAATGTATATGATTGGAGAAATTATCAGCAAAAAATTCAAATGGCAACCTGGCTGCTCCTATTAAGCAGAAAGCCATCCTTTGGGGGATGGCTTCTTTCTAGCTTAAATTCCATTTACGAATCCTGTCACTGGCTGAACGCATCTGACGTTGCCGGTTCCAGAGTTGTGATGCGGTAAAGGTTTCTGTTTCATTACTGATAGCTTCTTTTGCTACCGTTTCTTCTATTTCCTGTGTAAGTTGATTCATTGTTTTTTCATCTAACTGTACAGTTTTGGGCAAAATAATGCTCTTCATAAACTCTCCTTTTTTTGTTCTATAGTTTAATAATAATCTGAGTGTCGTTCTGAAGTAAAAAAACCAGGAGGCTAGCGGATAAGGCTGGTAGTTACGTTCTGTGTAGTACGGGTACTATAACTCAGTTTGAGCTGCAAATATAGGACAGTAAAGGGTTTTTGCCAAACTTACTTGTTAAAATTTATTAATGAAATCCATAAGTCAACTACCCGGATTAGATATAACTTATAGCACTTTTTTAACAACGGTATTAATTCTTCTGATTCATTAATAAAAAAGAACTTGCCAAATTGATATGTTTACATTACAAACAAATAAGCTAAATAAATTATTCTGCGATCTGTTGCAGAAACAATGGCAAGCCAGATTTCCATTCTCCGTCAAGATATAATTCAAAGGAATACCGGCCTGGTTTTGAGAATTGTAACTGAGCAATATTGACAACGATATTGATGGTAGAAAGCTGACCATTGGCGGGAGCACCTATATTAATATTTCCTTCAATTGGCTTAATGATCTCCTTTCCTTCGGCATCAATCATTCGCAGTTTAAAATCATGCGGACCTGATTCCTTGGCAGCAAACCTTAAGCGGCAGGCAATTGAACAAGCAGGGTGTGTAGCAGGAAATTGTTTAGAATGAATACTATCAAAAGTACCTACAATAGTAAGTTTTGAATTATTGTCCTGAGCAAAATCGGCAAGTGTGAATATTTCTATTTCCATGATTAGTTTTTAAATTATGCTTTGAATAAATTTAAAACAAAGCTATGTTTATTAATAATTGACATTTATTACCGAAGAACCATGCCGGATAAAACAGCTGCTTGGTAAATGACAATAATTGGCCTTTATATGACATCAACCTGTCAAGTAAGCAGAAATTCCTGCCATTGAAGCAGCGAGGAATAAAGTGTTTTCCTTTTAAATTATGGGAAAGATCCAGGCAACAAATTGATATTTGGATAGTTTGATGATGCAGGTCTTAAGAAATGATGAACAGTTTAATGTAACTTAAGGGAATTAAAAACAGGTTTATGAAAAAAGTTTTTATTGCGTTGGCTCTATTACTTAATTGTGTTTTAGTATTAAGCCAGCAGACAACACCAGAAAATCCAATGACAAAAGAAGATTACCTGCAAAAGAGTAAATCGCAAAAGACCGCAGCCTGGATATTGATGGGTGGTGGTGCTGCAATGGCGATTGGTGGAGGTATATGGTTTTCAGAAACATTTTCAATTGATTTATTTGGACCTGATAGAAATCCTGGTGAGGGTACAGCCGGGATAATAATGTTTGCAGGCATTGGTGCCATGGGCGGCAGCATACCACTTTTTATTGCTTCAGCTAGGAATAAAAGAAAGGCAATGGCAATGGCTTTTGTAATTAACGAGGAAGAATTCCTTGGTTCTGCTTTAATGAAAGTTAAAGCCGGAAAAATGTTTCCGGCTTTGACTTTCAGGATCAGCTTGAAATAAGAATGTTCATTTTCGGGTGGTTTGTGATATTTGATTTTCGTAGAATCTATTAATGGTAACTATTTATCAGGTATTTTTTTTTTGAAAAATCCGAAACGAATAAAGAAATTACAACTGTTACATAGCATACCAACATCACCCTGCCTGAACACAGGCAAACCTGTCTGCTGACAGGCTAGCTTGGTGGAAAAAAAATACTGTAAAAAATATTATTTAGGACCTTTAATACTATCAGCCGCTGGCGGTGGCGGAGGTGGCATCATATTCATCATGTCTTTGGGATCCATATATATCCAATGTTCAACTGCTTTACCATCTTTAAATCTTGCAATATCAACACCTGACATTTCCATTTTCTTACCACCCATTGTTCCTGTTGTTTTTGACCATGTAAAAACATATTCATCATCAGCCAGGCTTTTTGTCATTGTCGATTTCATATCAGGTGTCATGTCATGGTAACGTTTCATCTGGGCTACAATACTGTCCAGTCCTTTTACATCACCCATTTCACCACCATGGTCTACAGCATCGGCTGCAATATAATCACCCATTTTACTGAAATCACCGGACTCGTATGCTTTAGTAATGGCGTCATTAACTTCCAGGTTTTTTTTTGCAGTGGTAGACATCCCACCCGATTTGCTGTTGCAGGAAAATGAAATGCCTGCAACAATAATTAGCATCAGAATAAGAAGATTTCTCATGATTTAAAAGTTTTGATTAGTAGAAAAGATAAGAAAATTTTCAAACAAAGCAAAACCACTTATCAAATTGTCAATACAAGGGAAAACAACATTTCCTATTTGTTCAATGTCGGTATTCTTCATGTTACAAGTCATTTTTTATCTGGTTTGGAAATACTTACTTTGAGCCAGCTCGTTGCAAAATCGGGATAAACATTCCATTAAAAATTCTTTACTCATGAAAAGACGGGACGTTATTAAAACGATAGGATTAATATCATGCCATGCATTATTTCCATCTGTGCTTACTGCATTTGTCACAGGTTGTGCCAATAAAGACATGAAAGGTTATAAACCTCTCTTTTTCAGTGACGATGAATACAAAACAATTACAGCAATTATTGATATAATAATTCCCGCTACAGCAACTGCATCTGCTTCGCAAGTAAATACACAGGTCTTTTTAGACCAACTATTTTCTCAATGTATGACAAAGGAACAACAGCAACTTATCAGGAATGGATTATCAAAACTAAATCCTGGTTATCTGAATGCAAAAGATAAGTCTCAATTTATTGCAGAAGCTGATAAGAAAGCATTCAGTAATGATGAAAGTTATGCCTGGTTCAAAACAATAAAAAAGTACACCATGATTGGATTCTTTACTTCGCAGGAAGGAACCACAAAGGCCAGCAATTATTTAAAAGTACCTGACGGATACAAAGGCGAAATACCTGCGGATAATAGTTCACTCAATTATGGGAAAACCAATCTTCATTTTTAATATTCAGCATTATGCCAGGATTTAATATACTTGGAAAAGGAGCAAAAGAAAATACTTACGATGCCATAGTCATTGGTTCTGGTATTACCGGCGGAATTGCTTCAAAAGAACTGACACAGGCAGGGCTTAAAGTATTGGTACTGGAACGGGGTAGAATGGTAGAGCATATAAAAGATTATCCAACTGCATTGACAGACCCATGGGATTTCCCGCTGAGAAATATGGTGAGCCTGGAGGAACAAAAAGAATATGAAGTACAAAAGACACTGTACCTGTTCGGTCAGGATAGTAAACATTTTTTGGTTAAAGACAGTGATCATCCCTATGTGCAGGACAAACCATTTTCCTGGTATCGTGGCTACCAGTTGGGTGGACGTTCCCTTCTATGGTCCAAACATTGCTACCGACTCAGCAATCTGGACTTTGAAGCAAACCAAAAGGAAAACATCGGTATTGACTGGCCAATAAGATACAAAGACATTGCAACCTGGTATGATTATATAGAATCGTATATTGGTATCAGTGGGAACCGAGATAGGATAAAAAATATTCCAGATGGAAATTTTCTACATCCCTTCGAGATGAATAGTTTTGAAAAACACATCAGAGAAAGAATGAGAAAAAAATTTGCTGACCGGGATCTCATTATTGGCCGGATGGCAATACTTACGAAAGATCATAATGGACGCCAGCGATGCCATGCCCGTAACCTTTGCCACCGTGGCTGTATATTTGGTGCCCCCTATTCCAGTAATTCTGCTGCCCTGCCAGATGCTTCTAAGACTGGTAACCTTACACTCCGCCCATTTTCAATCGTTGAAAGCCTGCTATATGACCGGAAAGAAAATAAACTAAAAGGTATTCGTGTAATTGATTCGGAAACCAATGAAACCAGCGAGTTTTTTGCAAAACTTGTTTTCCTGAATGCTTCCACCATCGGCAGTACACAAATTTTACTTCAATCAAAAACAAATGAATTTCCGGACGGGCTGGCAAACTCAAGCGGTGTTCTCGGGCATTACCTGATGGATCATCATTCCGCTATCGGTGCCATTGGTGGCTTCAGCGGATTAAAAAATAATTTTTATTACGGACAGCGTCCGGCCAGTGTATATATTCCACGGTTCAGGAATGTGCTGAAAAATGATCAGCCCTATCTGCGTGGTTTTGGTTTTGAGAATTACACCAGCCGCAGCGATTGGACAAGGGGATTCCATCAACCGGGTATTGGTGCTGAATGGAAAGAAAGCATGACCAAACCTGGTGACTGGTTTGCATATTTCGAAGCCTATGGAGAAACTTTACCGGCATTCACCAATACAGTAAGCCTTAGTAATGAAAAGAAAGACAAATGGGGCATACCACTTCCGGTGATCTCTATGGAATATGGTGAAAACGAAAAAATGATGCGGAATGATATGCAAGAGACTGCGGTTGAAATGCTGCAAGCTGCAAAACTGGATTGGGTTAATCCTTTTGATTATGGAATGATGCCGGGTTCAGTGATACATGAAATGGGAACAGCCCGTATGGGTAATGATCCCCAAAAATCAGTATTAAATAAATGGAACCAGTCGCATGACATCCGGAATCTCTTTATCACTGATGGTTCGTGTATGCCATCATCACCCTGCCAGAATCCTTCACTTACTTATATGGCACTTACTGCAAGGGCATGCGATTATGCAGTGAAGGAATTAAAAAAAGGGAATATTTAAGTACTGGTTGATAACAAAATTCACTATTCCAGCACACAAACGACCGGGCAGGGAAACCTGAATTGTAAATTAAATACCACTAATAGGTTATTGTTTCACTACTTCCTTTCTCTTATCTTCATACAACAAAACCTTAACCTAATGGCACTACCCCGCAAACTTACCGCAGCTGAAAAGCTGATTTTTTCCAATGATTTCCCATTGCTTGATGTGGACTTAACGATTGTAACTGATGAACCTACTGTTGCTTATAACTGTATATCCTGGACAGTAGGTGTTACTAATTTTTGGCACTGGCCTGGTAGTTTACTAACAAACTTTGATAGTTTTTACGGGCAGTTTAATCTGATTCGAAAAACAAAAGGACATGTGGCTGCATGGGGTCATTCCGACAGTCAGATGACACATGGTTGTATCTCCGGCCCTACCCATGGCCCCTGTTGGGAATCTAAATGCGGAAGCCTTGCCCGCATACAGGATTGCCTTAATGAACTGAATGGACCGGCATACGGACATGTAATTGCTTACTATGGCTATAAAAGAATTCTTAAACCATTTATTCCAAAATATCTTTTAAAGTATATGGACATAAAAAGAGATTTCAGTAAAGAAGAAATTGGTAAGCTGAACCAACTGTTGAAAGGTATTCCACTTGAAGTTGCTGCTGATTTTGAAATTAAATTCAGGGCATGGAAGAATACCTGGTTTAAAGGCAAAATGGCTTCCATTTCTGACCCATACAAAAGGATTGAAACACCGGAGTTTAAAGAATTAAAATCAATGGGAAAATCAATCGTTCCATTGTTGGCAAAAAAACTGATGGATGATTCTAATTTTTTAGCACTACCAGCATTTGAAAAAATAGTAGCCACAAAAAAACTGGTTATTATTATTGATGCATCAGATGAACGGATACTGGAAGGTGAACAAGGCCGGGCTTACCGAACAGTGAAGAATTACCTGGCAAGTTTTAAATAATACAAATCAAGAATCCCGAGCATTAATTTGAAAAAAACCAGTTGATTGATTTCAACTGGTTTTTTCAAACATTTGCTATTTTAGTAAAAACTATATTATGCGATTGGCACTTCTATTTATTTATTGTATCATTTCTTTTTCCTCACATGCTCAAAAGCAGGACATCATTCTAATTCACCAGGAAACATTTCATGGTGGTACTATTGAAAAATGGCAATTTAATAATCAGTTTGCTTTCGAACATAATTACGGCTCTACTTATGGGCTTATCAAAGCACCTGCTAAAACAGTGACTGATTTTGAATTTCCTTTTCCGGGTTTTAACAATGCCAACGGCAGACTTGGCAAAGATTTTACCCTTAGTTTAAAAGTAGGTAACGGTCAACCCCGAACTCCTACTGATACTGGTGTTTTTGTTGGTATAAACATTGAATTGGCTAAAGGATACAGTATCGGGTTATGCGTAAACGGAATTAATAAATTCCAGGCAATTGGAATGGGTGATAAATACCTACCCTTGCTCCTGACTGGTAAATATGCTGGTCACAAACCCTGGGGTGATTATGCTTTTTCAACATTAAAAATTCAAAAAAAAAATGATAGCCTGATCTTCTCTGTTAATGACAAATCCGTTTTGCGAACCCGCATATTACTATTAGACAACAACGATTCAAATCTCATTCAGCCATCAGAGCTTTGTTACCAAAGTGCTGCATTCTATGCCAGCAGCAGCAAACAACTTTTCAGCTCTTCTAATTCTTTTTTGATCGATGATTTTACATTACTGTGGTTTGCCCGAAAAGGAAACGAGCTGCTGGCTGAAGAATTACTAAACAAAGCCCTGCAGAAATACACTTTTTACACAAAGCCTTATTATGGAAAATACATTATTGCTAAAACGATTGATGATGAGCAGTGTGTACTAAACCTGTATGGTAATTACATCATCCCTCCTACTACCGACCCGATCCGTATTACAAGCCAGCCGGGCATATTTGTAAAACAAGATGGTGGCCGTGAAGAATTTTATACTGATAAAGGCGAATACGAAGAGTTTGGTGCTGCTAAAACAAAAGCATTGTTGGCCTCACAAAAAGAACCAGTTTTTCAACAAAGCCAGCCTTTGTTGTCGCCCTTGCCCTTGAAACATTTTAACAACAGCGTTCGTTCAATAGATAATTCACATTCATACCTTCCTTTTATGCGAACTATTGGCATTACTTTGGAAGGCAACAAAAAGGGTTTACGCAGCAGTTCAGGGAAAATATATTATTACCCGGGATTTGATGAAATTTGGATTGAGCAGGTAAGCGGCGTTGATAATATGTATTCAAGATGGGAATCCGATTACCGAATTAAAGCTAAATTAAATGGTAATACTATTGGGCTTAGCCTGGAGGAAACTAATCCTGATAAACTATTCAAAAAATCCAGTACAACAAACTGCAAAATTTGTATGGGAACTGGTGGAAGTACACATTCCGGTTTCGAAAAGGGTGAATTGGTGCCGGCTGAGTACAAAACCAGTAGCTTATCATATAATTATACCAAGTGTATGGTCAAAAATGGCAGAAGACATATACAAGTACCACAAAAGTAGCCGAAGCCTATCATAAACAAGGAAAAGCATACACTACCAGGGTAAACTGTAAAACCTGTAATGGTAAGGGCTATTCTGAAAAGAGATCTGTTTATTTAGTGTGGAACACCACCAAAAAGCAATACGATGAGAAGGTTGAAATAGAACATTAGAAATTAATAATGACCTTTTTTGTTGGTGTTTGCCTTTACTGTAGGCAGGTGCTTGGTTGCACCTGTCCGACACTCTGATATGAAACGAAGCACATCTACCCTATTTTTTTATGGGAAGACTCCGGATAATTGAAAGCTATATTACCGCTGCTCCTTAGCTGCCCAAAGTCGCCTGCCTGCTCATATATCTGCACACAGGCAGACATGGGCGGAAAAGTAGTTCCTGGGAGACTACGGGCAGAAATAATTGGCATTTATCTATACCATATTTCTGATATCTTCATTTTCTCCATTATCAAAAATTTTTGTTTTTACCAACTTCTCCAAACTTCTAAAAGTTTTGTCTATTAATCCTGTAAGATGGATTATTTGGTATACAGAAATACTTATTTAGCTCATAAATAATAAATGTAAAAAGCCCCAAAAAAAAATTTGGAGGCTTTATCAGTAAAATCATTTAGTCATTTCTAATCGGCAGTTATTACTTCACTTCCTCATACGGCACATCCGTCACATTATCACCGGCTGTTGCGCCAGCATTTTGCTCCTGTCCTCCTGCGCCTGCCGAAGGATCAGCACCGGGTTGTGCACCTGCAGCACCTTCCTGAGTATTTTTATACATATCCTCACTGGCGGCAGTCCATGCAGCATTTAAGGCAGCCATAGCCGTATCAATAGATGCTAAATCCTGTGCCTTGTGGGCTTCTTTCAGTTTTTCTGCTGCCTGCTCAATAACTGTTTTCTTTTCAGCCGGTATCTTCTCGCCGTATTCTTTCAGTTGTTTTTCTGTCTGGAACACCAAGCTATCGGCCTGGTTCAGTTTTTCTACTTTTTCTCTTTCTGCTTTATCGGTGGCTTCATTTGCTTTTGCTTCGGCTTTCATTTTTTCTACTTCTTCTTTGCTTAAACCAGAGCCGGCTTCAATATGTATCTTTTGTTCTTTACCTGTGCCTTTATCTTTTGCCGTAACGTGTAAGATACCGTTAGCATCTATATCAAAAGTTACTTCAATCTGTGGTACACCTCTTGGTGCCGGTGGTATTCCATCGAGGTTAAATACACCAAGGCTTTTGTTATCTTTTGCCATACTCCTTTCACCCTGCAATACATGTATCTGCACACCTGGCTGGTGGTCACTTGCTGTAGAGAATACTTCAGATTTTTTAGTAGGTATGGTGGTATTACTTGGTATCAATGGAGTCAATACACCACCCATGGTTTCAATACCGAGTGTAAGCGGAGTTACATCGAGCAGCAATACATCTTTTACTTCACCGGTTAAAACAGCACCTTGTATGGCAGCGCCTACAGCTACTACTTCATCCGGGTTTACTCCTTTATTTGGTTTTTTACCAAAGAATTTTTCTACTATCTCCTGCACTTTCGGAATACGGGTACTACCTCCTACCAATATCACTTCATCAATTTGTGAAGTAGATAAGCCTGCATCTTTTAATGCAGCTTCACAGGGCTTCAAACAACGGGCAAATAAATTATCTGCCAGTGATTCAAACTTTGCACGGCTCAGTTTTTTAACCAGGTGTTTGGGTACTCCATCTACAGCAGTGATATAAGGAAGATTAATTTCAGTTTCAGAAGAAGAAGACAATTCCACTTTCGCTTTTTCAGAAGCTTCTTTCAAACGCTGTAGTGCCATGGGGTCTTTTCGCAAGTCAATAGCCTCATCATTTTTAAATTCCTGTGCCAACCAATCCATGATCACTTTATCAAAGTCATCACCGCCAAGGTGTGTATCACCATTAGTAGATTTTACTTCAAACACCCCATCGCCCAATTCCAGAACAGAAATATCGAATGTACCACCACCAAGATCGAACACTGCTATCTTCTGGTCATGCCTGGCTTTGTCTAAACCATAAGCTAAAGCAGCGGCTGTTGGCTCATTAACAATACGGCGTACAGTAAGACCTGCAATTTCGCCGGCTTCCTTTGTTGCCTGGCGCTGAGCATCGTTGAAGTATGCCGGAACGGTAATAACTGCCTCAGTAACTTCATGACCCAGGTAATCTTCAGCCGTTTTTTTCATTTTTTGCAGCACCATAGCGCTGATTTCCTGTGGCGTATAAAGTCTGCCATCTATGTCAATACGAACGGTATTATTGTCACCTTTTGCCACTTTATAGCTCCAATGGCTGATTTCTTCAGTCACTTCATCAAACTGGCGGCCCATAAAACGCTTAACAGATGATATAGTGTTTTGCGGGTTTGTGATAGCCTGGCGTTTGGCCGGGTCACCCACTTTGCGTTCGCCATTCTTTAAAAAAGCCACTACAGACGGGGTTGTACGGCGTCCCTCATCATTGGCAATTACCACCGGCTCGTTGCCTTCCATTACAGATACACAACTATTGGTGGTTCCTAAGTCAATTCCAATTATTTTTCCCATGATTCTTATTTTAAGTTCAATACTGATTGACAATGATTATGCCGTTAGGTAAAAAGTGAAAAAATGGCAGTTGGCCTCATCCCGACCTTCTCCTTGAGAAAGGGCCACCTTGACGCAGCCCAGGCCTATCAGAATTTTTTGCAGAATAACGGAGTCTATGAAAAGCAAGGGCTGCGTCCGGTTCTTCTTCTTTGGGAGAGGTCAGGTGAGGGCAACTCTGTAATATTCAAGAAACAATTTTCCTCCCGGAAGCTTAATTTTATTTTTAATTCAATTTTTATGGCAAACTTTATTTCCGACAAACTTCGAATAAAGCCGCAATTCATCCTTCTTACTTTAAATGCCCCATCTGATTTCAAAAAAGGTTTAGAAGGATTGCCAGCCGGAGTAAAAATTACTGATACAGGTAAAGATTACAACCAGGTTCATTGGTTTGTAATGAACAAAACCCAAATGGAAAAAAAAATGAGTAAGGTTATGAAACTGTTGAAACCGGAAGTAACAGTGTGGGTTTATTATCCAAAAGTATCATCAAAAATTCAAACGGACCTTACGAGGGACAAAGGCTGGGATAGTTTATTAGCCAAAGGTGATAAACTTATCTGGATCAGTTTGATTTCATTTAACGAAACATGGTCAGTGTTTGGGTTCAGGGCTAAAACGGAGGCAGATAAAAAGAAAGAGGCAAAACCAAAAGTGGAAAGAGAAATATTTAAATGGGTAGATCCGAAAACCAAAACAATAAAACTGCCGGATGATCTTTCAACAGCATTGAAAAAAAACAAGAAGGAAGCCACTTTCTTTAATACTCTATCATTTACCAATAAGAAAGAGTTTATAGAGTGGATTGTAACAGCAAAAAGAGAAGAAACCAGACTGGAAAGAATAAAAGGAACGATAGAACGTTTAACGAAACAATGGAAGAACCCAAGAAATAGCTAAAAGTTTAAAAGAGGAAAAATAGATAAGGAGTTCTATTACAATTTCTCTTTCCTCCTTATTCTCTTTTAAACTCTTAGCCAAACTTCACATTTCTCTCACACTGTTTTATCTAATTTTGATACTTCAATCAATCACCTGATGAAAAAGAGTATTGCCATCTTTTTATTTTTCTTTTTTTATTCTTGTATTTATTCCCAAAGAAT
>JBARSW010000247.1:0-2320 GCA_049644925.1 Chitinophagaceae bacterium
CTTACTGGTTATTAACTTCACTAATTGCATACAGACCTTTAAATATTAAATCAGGGTCTGCAAATATCTTGTTTTTAAGGTGTGAAGCCAAATAGACTATATCACCCCCGGTTAACAGGACGTTAAAGTTCCTGAACCGCTCCCTGTATGCCTCTATAAAACCATCAATTTCTTTGGCCAGGCCCAGCACTACCCCGGAAAGAATATTGGTATTGGTATCATAACCAATCAGGGGCACATTACTGTCGGCCTTTATCAATGGCAGTTTTGCGGTATAATAATTCAGGGCTTTCATCCGCATTTCAAGTCCTGGAGAGATGGCACCCCCAACAAACTCATGATACTTATTGATAAAATTATAAGTTACACAGGAACCCATCCCTATTACCAGGTTGTTGTAAGATGGATAATAATGAACGGCTGCCGCAGTAAGTGCCAGCCTGTCTGCACCAATGGTTTCTGGCTTACCGACAGGGGTTGTAAAAGCCAGTTTTGTTAAATGACTGAGTTTATGGAATTGAGTGTTCAGACTCAGCAATTCTTCAATTGCAGGATTGTGGTCAATTACTGATGAAAGAATGGACTTAGTAGGCTGAAATTTTCTTATCAGATATTGAATTGACTCTACTGTATCATCAGCCAGGGTCATGGCTTCTTTTATTTCAGCGCCATGAAATACAGCTACTTTTTTGCGGGTATTGCCAAAGTCGAAACAGAGGGTTGTTGACATATTCTTCTTTTAAACAATTATACGTTTAAATCAAATCCACTCAAATTTTTAAAATGCCCATTCAGTTTTATTTTTTCCTTTAGCTGCTCCATACCCGTAAGCAATGGTATTACTTTGGCTAAATGCCTTTTCAGGTACTCCTGTCTTTGTCTTTCATCAAACAGGCAGAGCAACTCATATTCTTCTTGTAATGATAAGCCCAAATGATGTGCTACATCATAACATTCCATTTCCTCATCTCCCTTTTTGAAATCCTTGTTCACTTTCAGTAACTGGTGCAGCTCACGGATGCTATTCATTAATTTACTCATTACCACCGGATTTCCTGTTTCATTGTTAGCCGGGTAATTAACAATAGCGCCACTATAAAGTTTGTCCGGTATTTCTTTTATCAGCTCCAGAATACGAAAAATTTTTATGCCTTTTGTTTTGATGTCCATTTCTCCGTTTTCATAAACTTTGGATAGTTCTAAAACCTCTACCAATGTTCCATTGTCCTGCATTTTGTTGTTCAGCACAGCAGGAATACCAAAAGATTTTTTCGCCTGGTAACATTCTATAATCAATTGCTTGTACCGTGGTTCAAAAATGTGCAGGTTCAGATCCTCACCGGGATACACCACAATGCCAAGCGGAAATATGGGAATGAAATTGGTCATCTTTTTAAACTATTTTTTTTCCTGTTCCTGTAAAATACATTCGAGTTTTCTATATTTTTCAAATGTGTACCGGGCCATCAAAATAGCACATTGATAGCCGGCCTTTCCATCCAAAAAACCTCTGCGAAAAAAATAATTCTGTACAAATGAAAAAAAGGCAGCTAAATATTTTTTTATTGGCCCTGCTATTTTCCCTTGCTGATAGTATTTTTCGGCATTCAAGGCCGCATACTTCATAAGCTTTACTTCGTACTGTTTAATATTCTCAGCAGTATAATGTAAGACAGCGCCATTTATTTTTTGCACTTTTGTACCAGTTGGCAATTTTAGTTGTTCATGTACCGGCACCTCATTCCAGTTTACATTTTTACGGTTAAAAAGCCTTATATGGTGATCCCTGCCCCATTCACCATATTTAAGATAAGTATTGCCAAAAAAGTTTTTAAAGGGAATATCATATACAATATCCGGATCCGATAAATCAAGTTTCAATAATACAATTTTTAATTCTTCATCAATAGCTTCATCAGCATCCAGGCTTAATATCCAGTCATATTTTGCCTTAGCATTAGCTTTCGTTTTAGTTTTTCCAAAACCCTCCCATACCCCTTCATGTAATTTTACATTGTATTGACTTACTACCTGTCGGGTATCATCTGTGCTGCCATTATCGTATACAACAATATCATCAGTTAGTCCCTGCAGGCTCTCCAGGGTTTTCCCAATAATTCCGGCTTCATTCCGGCAAATAATTACTACTGAAATATTGTTCATCTGCGCACAAAGATTATATCTTTTTATCAATCCTTACGTTCAAATAAACCAAAAACACAAAAGTTTATCCCGCCTTGCCTCCGGCAATCTTTCTGAACTTTGTTAGGCATACATTTGTAAACTAAATTTCCTTGTATCTCATGTGGCAGCATTTATT
>JBARSW010000248.1:0-1626 GCA_049644925.1 Chitinophagaceae bacterium
TATTTGTTCCTGTAGTAAGCGTTAAACCGGTATTCAGATTAACAGTAACGGTTGCTGAAGCATTACTGATATTCCTTACACAAAGTGTAGATCCTGAATTTTTTACTTCTGTTAGATTATATTGAAAGGAACCTGCTACATTGGTTGGCACATTAATAGTAACTGATGTGTTGGTTCCCGTAGTTGATATAGTCTGGTTTGGTCCGCCATTAATATTATAGGTGAAAGTATAAGGGGCTTTACCATCCGATGCAGTAAAAATAATCTGAGGTTCTGGTGATGTATTTATACAAACTGTCGTATTGCCTGTAATAGAAGCAGATGGAATTGGGGCAACAGTAATTTGCTTTTGTTTTGTGTTACTGATACAACCCGGGGTAGTTATATTATAAAAGTTAACATCATAGGTACCCGGAGAAGAAAAAGTATGAGTAGGATTTTGTGCACCAGATGTATTAGAGGCACCACTGGCCGGATCTCCAAAATCCCAAAACCATAAATAGCTGGGCCTTGGTGTGGTAGTATTATCCTGAAACTGTAACGGCTCTGCCACACAGCCGCCTCCTGTAAAGTTAAAATCAGCGATGGGGGGATCATAAACATTCAAGTCAAAATCTATGTATTGTTCACCGCCACAGCCATCTGTATTTGGTGAATAGGTTGTTATTGTGACTGGAAAAGATCCAGCGGTTGAAAAAGTATATAAGTTTGGAAGTGAATACCAATAAATATTTATACCATTTACTACAGTTATTGAATCAGCAGGCACTATTGGATTCGGCGGGTCATTATATTTTACCATAACATTTGCCGGGGCACCTGGTAACATACTCAAATTCCAATAAATAGAATCTGCCTGATATGGAAGTGAAACCTTGAATCTAAAGGGTGAGCCCTTACAAACAGATGGTGTTGGTTCAATTCCATATTGTGTAGAAACGCCTATTTGCTGGTATAAGTCTTTAACATTTGTTCCGGCAGAATAAGCATAAGATTCAAAGTTGGAACTAAAGCCATACGCAATCGCATTAAATCCACTATCTGCCTTTAAGCGATATGAACCGCTTCCAGGCAATAGATGTCGTAAATATGAATAACCTGGAATAGCAACAACATTTTGCCAGGCAGTAGCAGGAGCTACTCCATTTATGGTAAAACTGGTTCTGGCAATAGTCTTAATCATTACATTTATCCATTGCCTGGTAATTTGCTGTTGTGTAGAAGAAAATATTGTTATATCACTAATATTCTGTTCAATCGGGTTTAATATAACCATATCAGGGTCTCCGAAATTTCCACCCCCACATGCCAATGTTGGCACATACTGGGCCACACAAATTGGTTTATCAGCGGTTATACTTGCCGGAGTAGTTGTCATAACCGGGTTTGCAGTAAAAATTGAAGGATAAATCTGTCCGGCATTTAATGTTGCTACCAACGTTCCATTTACTAAAACTGATGTATTGTCTTCTGAAGCCAGAACTCTGTATGTGCTGCCATTGGGATAATCAGAGAACGGAATAAACCCAAAATTTTTGCCCCAGGTGCTTACCGGATAACCTTGCTGAAACAAAGGATCGTAAGATCCCCCATTGCAGGAGGGTGTTCCTAAAGTAATATTTGAAC
>JBARSW010000249.1:0-2824 GCA_049644925.1 Chitinophagaceae bacterium
TCTAAAGCATCCAGGTTTCCCGCCTGGAAAAGGTGGATCAGTTCATGGTCGGTCTTTTTTGAATTAGCTTTCATAACTTCTACAGTTTAGTTTGCTCTGTTAAAGCACTTGCAATAACAGACGGTTCAGTGGATAAAGGTTGCGTTAATTAAATCGATAAAAATGTGTAGAAGTTCAGGCAATAGGCTGGATAAATTTTATGGTTTTCATTTTTTGGATTATTGGAATCTAAAAATAGGACTTTTCATTTTAAAAGCAAATATTTATGGAAGCAAATTAAAAATCTGGGTGCTAATAAAATGTTAAGAATACCTGCCTAAATTCATACCTGTTAAGGGATTACATTTGTAATACAAATAATGGAAAAGAAAATAATTGGGAAGAACCCCGCCAAATCAAAGACCGTAATTTCCGCAGAAAGCATTCATATTAAAGGAGCAAGGGTGCATAACCTGAAGAATGTGGAAGTGGAAATACCCAGGAATAAGCTAATTGTTGTAACCGGTGTTTCTGGATCGGGTAAGTCTTCCTTAACCATTGATACTTTATATGCAGAAGGTCAAAGAAGGTATGCCGAAAGTCTGAGTGCTTATGCCCGCCAGTTTTTAAACCGGATGAATAAGCCCGATGTGGATTATATAAAAGGACTTTGCCCTGCCATTGCAATCGAGCAAAAAGTGATAACCCGGACACCCAGAAGTACGGTTGGCAGTATGACCGAAATTTATGATTACCTGAGGTTGCTTTTTGCAAGAACAGGAAAAACAATTTCACCCGTTTCGGGAAAAGAAGTTAAAAAAGATGATGTTACCGATGTATTGGAGGCAATCTTAAAATTGAAGGAAGGTGATAAGGTTTTTATTCTGGCTACCTTCAAACAGCATAAAAATCGTGATGTAAAAGAAGAGTTGAATATACTGGTGCAGAAAGGATTTAGCAGAGTAGCCTCCCCAAACACCTCCGAAGGAGGGGCTTTAGAACCTCAAAGAATTGAGGAGCTTTTGCAGTTGGATGATAAAGATTTAAAACGAAAGAAAATTTCACATATACTGGTTGACCGGATTGTTGTAAAAAAATTTGATGAAGATGATTTACACCGGCTTGCAGATTCTATTGGTACTGCTTTTTATGAAGGAGAGGGAGACGTTTTTATCGAAGTAAATGGAAAAAAACAACTGAACTTTAATAATCGGTTTGAACTGGATGGAATGCAATTTGAAGAACCGCAGCCTAATTTATTTTCTTTTAATAATCCTTTTGGCGCCTGCACTACCTGCGAAGGTTTTTCACAAGTGCTGGGCATAGATCCTGATCTTGTAATTCCTGACAGAAGGCTTAGTGTTTATGATGCTGCCGTTGCACCCTGGAAAGGAGAGAAAATGGACTGGTGGCGACAGAACTTTATTAAGGGGGCAAAAAAATTTGCATTCCCTGTACACAAGGCAATTGCAGACCTGACCGATAAACAATATAAACAACTCTGGCAGGGAAGTGATGGGGTGATGGGTATCAATGACTTTTTTAAAGATGTGGAATCGCAATTATACAAAGTGCAGTATAGAGTGATGCTGAGCCGCTATCGTGGCAGAACAGAATGCCCGGATTGCAACGGTTATCGCCTGCGTAAGGAAGCTTTGTTTGTAAAAGTAAATGGCAGGCATATCGGTGAATTAAGTGCTATGCCGGTAAAGGAATTGAAAGTTTGGTTTAATGAACTCGAAAAAAAAATCAGCAAACATGACAAGGAAATTGCAAAACGAATACTGATTGAATTGCACAACCGTTTAGATACACTGATCAAAGTGGGCCTTGGTTATCTTACGTTAAGCCGGCTGGCCAATTCATTAAGTGGTGGTGAAAGCCAGCGGATACAATTAACAAGAAGTCTTGGAAGTAACCTGACCAACTCATTATATATTTTAGACGAACCTTCCATAGGTCTGCATTCAAGGGACACGGCAAACCTTATTAACGTATTAAAGGAGCTAAGGGATCTGGGTAATACAGTAGTAGTGGTGGAGCATGATGAGATGATGATGCGGGAAGCCGATCATATTATTGATATGGGTCCACTGGCATCTCATTTGGGTGGAGAAGTAGTGGCCGAAGGTGATTATGATGAAATCATTTCAAATCCAATAAGCCTTACCGGTAAATACCTGAAAGGAGAATTGACAATTGATCCACCCAAACTGGTGCGAAAATGGAATCGTTCGGTTATAATAGAAGGAGCCCGGCATAACAACCTGAAAAATATCACCGTTGAAATTCCCCTGAATGTACTTTGTGTAGTAAGTGGGGTAAGCGGAAGCGGGAAAACAACTTTAGTTAAACAAATTCTATCTCCTGCATTACGGAAATTGAAAGGTGAATTGGGTGAAAAGACAGGCTTTCATAAACAACTCACCGGCGATATTGAAAGCATTGGCCATATTGAAATGGTAGATCAGAACCCGATTGGCAAATCATCACGCAGCAACCCGGTAACTTATATAAAAGCCTATGATGAAATAAGGGATTTGTATGCCGGGCAACCACTTAGCAAGATGCGAGGCTTTATGCCAAAGCATTTTTCTTTTAATGTGGATGGAGGACGATGTGATACCTGCAAAGGCGAAGGCGAACAGGTGGTGGAAATGCAGTTTTTGGCTGATGTGCACCTTACCTGCGAAAGCTGCGGGGGAAAAAGATTTAAATAAGAAGTGCTGGAAGTAAAATACCAGGATAAAAACATTTACGATGTACTGGATATGAGTGTGGATGAAGCAATAAATTTTTTCTATGGCGAAAATAATATTGCAAAAGCGATTCAGCCGCTGAGCGA
>JBARSW010000250.1:0-2097 GCA_049644925.1 Chitinophagaceae bacterium
GGAAAGGATTAGGTCACCGTTTTCTCCGGCATATAGAACGGAACTCTGTTCTGTTATTCCTGATACCAGCCGATTGTAATGATCATAAAAAAGAGTTTGACATATTGGTGAATGAACTGGAACAATACAATCCAGAATTATTAAACAAGCAATTCATCATCGCTATCAGTAAAAGTGATATGCTGGATGATGAACTGAAAGAAGCAATAGAAAAAGAATTGCCTGAAAATATTCCTCATCTATTTATTTCATCCATTACCAACAAGGGTCTTATAGAATTAAAAGATTTACTTTGGAAAGTGTTGAATGAACCTGTGAATTGATGTATCTTTCATCTCAAATCTCAACCATAAAATATCAGACTAATGAACGGGCAGTTTATATCTGCATTCAAGCTGTTTATTTCAATTATTAGCTATCATCGTTGTTCGGCATTGCACATCACCTGCATTTACCTGCTAAATCATATTCTCCATTAAATCAAAAAAAATGAAAAAATTATTGCTTCTTTTTGCCATCAGTTTTTTACTAATAACTGTTCAAAGCAAATCACAAACTGCTAATAAAACATTAAAGAAAGTAATTGAGTTAATAATTCCCCGGGAAGGTGGTGCCAATGCCGCCAGTGTTGTCTGGCATCCAATACAAAAAAAATACTATGCAGCCATGGCTGGCAATGCAAATTTCTGCATTGGCGTTTTTGATATAAAAGGAAAAATGTTATCCCCGATTTCGCAAAAAGCATTTTTTGATATTCGTGGCCTATGGTATAATCCCACCACCAAAACAATTCAAATGAATGGGTATAATGATTTTGGCTGGGCAGAATATAAGCTTGACATAAAAGGAATGCCAGTATCTGTAAAAACACTTTTTAAAGGAATGAATCAACCCGATGAACAAACTGTAGGTGCCTATAATCCTGTAAAAAAAGAACTGTACTTTACGAGTTACGATGGTGGAATAGAATCTTATGACACAAAATCGGCCGAAAGTAAAGACTATATTACCCTGCACCTTGGTATCAGAGAAGAAAACCAGGATGAAGTGGACCTTGAACTAAATAATGAAGAAGTAATTGAAGATTATAACAGTACCAGCGTAATCTATACAGGTATCAAGGGTTCAGAAATCGGGTTATTAAATTATATCAACAAAGAAATAGAACTTTATGACATAAATAGCGGTTTCCTTACCAAAACACTTGTACTGCCAGACGATGCCCCAACATACGATATACTTAATTTCGCATACACTAACAGTATTTACTGGTTGTTTGATGCAGAAAAAAGAATCTGGAAGGGATATAAATAGTTAAGAGATCAACGTAAATAAAAAAGCACTGGTATATTCTATCAGTGCTTTTTTACAACCAAAATTGAAATTGAAAAGGGTTTCAAGTTACTTCATGAAACCTTTCACCAGACTATATCTTATTATATTTTACCAACCATTTTTGGCCACATTCTCAATAAAAAACTCAATAACTCCTGCCCACCGTATCGCATGCCGCTTTCAGCAATGAGTTATTATCCATTGCATCCTGCCCTTTTTCCCAAAGCATCACACCATTGGCAATATCTTTTGCCAGTTTGGCTTTTCGTTTTATTGTGTACTGCCCATTATAATAAATAGTATAATTGGTAAAACCCCCGGCGGTAACAGTAGCTGAATCATACTGAGGGTTTCCTCCCTGAGTTAAAATAGTATTGTATGTCAGTACGGTATTACTTTGTGTAATACCGGATGGTCTTCCATAAGCAGGTAATCCAAGTACCGCTTTAGCTGCAGGCATGGCTCTTGTAGTAAGCCAGTAATTTAAACAGGTTTGTGCCAGTGCATAATCACTATGGTGTCTATAAGGAACCGTAGTATTAAAATCATCATATGCCATGATGTTGAAAAAATCTACATATGGGAATATTTCACTTCGAATTGCATCCCTGTAGCCCCCCGCATATTTACCAGCTGTAATGGCACAGGATAAATAATATTTTGCATCCCGGTGAAGAGAGTCAGAAAGTTCTTTCATCATCAATGTAAATGTGGCATCTGTACCATCACTGGTTGTCGGAAATTCCCAGTCCATATCCACTC
>JBARSW010000251.1:0-4750 GCA_049644925.1 Chitinophagaceae bacterium
ATTGAAGTCTGAGGACGCATAGCGTCGCTAAGATATGCGTCCTCAGACTTCAATGACGCATGGGCTGATAACGCAATATCAAGAGAAGTGTCCCAGTATCTGGAATTCGATGGAAGTATAGCTAGCAGCTTCTCCAGTTCATTGTTTTTCGGCAATAGGCTTCTAATGTCTTGCGCATTCAATGAGGAATCGGGAGATAACGGCCAGACTCATAGATACGGCAATGGATTTGTAGTTGCTGATTTTGACCGCGGTTCAACGGTATCTAGGGATGACCCTCTTTCGTGGGATGGTCTATGGACCGGGCCTAGACCTACTGGCGTATGTAAGCTTTATACTGATGGCATCGAGAGGGCTTTTGTTTTTTCATTTGATAGCGATAAGATCAATAGGGTATATGAAATTTCAACGTCAGTGGGGAATGATATTGGACCTGATGGCATTGAGGTAAAAACCAAGTGGAAGTATAGGTTTTCTCTCTCATTTGGGAAGGATACTAAATTTGCACTAAAGAAGCTAGACTCCATTGCATGTTTTTACAATAAAGCATCCAGAGGTCTTGATCTATCTGCTTATTTCTCCCCTAGGCAATCAACTGCATTCAGCGAGATGGTAGGGAGGGATAATCAGACTCCTAAGGAATGCGACGGAAGTCCAATTGGATGTTCTCCAGTTAATACTGGGGTTGTATATGGGCACAAGTCATTCAAAACTAACTGCGACACTTACGCCAATCCCGGATCGTCTAAAGTAGCCTCAATATCTACTGATTTTGATTTCATAATATCAGGAGCAGGGGTTGCAGATATAAGGAAAGTCATTGCATTTGCTATAGAAAAAGAGTCTGTAACAGATAAGACTTACATGATAGATTTCTCTTGTGAGAATCCTCCTTCTGATTGTGGTGATGCCGAGTATCTTTTCAACTATACAATTCAATGAGCGAACAAACTACTACACTTATAGCCAGTAAGCTAAAAAAGACCTGTTTTGCTAATGAGCAAGAAAGGCTTGAGGAATTTGCGCGAGCCCTTCAAGCTCCTATCTACCAAGCTGAAAAGGGAGATACTGGAGAAAGGGGAGATCAAGGGACGGTTGGGCCAGCCGGGCAAAAGGGCTCAAAAGGTGATCCAGGCCCAAAGGGGGATAAGGGTGATGCCGGCGAAAAGCCGGAGCTAGAGGAGACTGTGTTTGATCTTGATCTAGGCGTCTCTACCTATGAGACCGTAGCCATTGAGAAGGTGGATTCTTGCTACTTGAAATATGATGACGGATCAGAAGAGCCTTCCGACCCAGGATCCCCTATTGGGGTTTTGTGCATTAAGAGCATAGTAGATGGATTCAAGTTCTTTTTCACCGGAGCTACTGACGACGAAAACTGGAAGCTTATCGTAAAGAATTGGGTTTAACATTCATACGTATGAAAACTGTAGAAGAAGTTTTAGATTCACTGGAGTTTCTTGAAGGAAACGATAAGCGATCTTGCGTCGCTCTTCGCTGGCTGAACGAAGCAAGGGAGCTACTATGGAGCCTAGGGGATTTTCCAGGAACCATAGATTACATCTGCCGGACACTTCCGCAGAACGGATGCTTTTATCTTCCTTGGTATGCAAAGAGCATTAAAAGAGCATGGTCCTGCAAAGATCTCACTATCTCCTCTGAGAATTGGAGAAGGATTAGCCATAGCGATCTATCTATGTGCAATCAAACTCAAGATAATATTATCCCAACCGGAGAAGAATCGCCAATCCCTTGCGACCCAGGAGCCAGGTTTCAAATTGGATTCCAAGCTAGAGATTCAGCAGATAAGGGAAAGGAGGTTCACGTAGGGGCGATTACAACTGGAAATTCAAGGGAGAGCGTTTCTGTCTCGTTGGGCGGTATAGATAAGATAGTGTATGCTGATATTGAGATCAAGAAAATACTCGGCATGTCTAAAGCCCAAACGACTGGTAGGGTTGATGTTTTTGTTAATATCCCTGATCCCAAATGTGAATACTTAGTCTCGTTCCTTGACCCAAACCAAACGACTGCTAGGCACGCGAAATATAAGTCATCGCTTTGCCATGGGACTTGTTGCGTAATTCAATACAAGAAAAGATTCATCAAGTTTTCTGCCGATGACTTATACATGGAAGCGGACATAGATAATTCTACCGCCCTAGCACTGGCTATGGATGCAATTAAGTTGAGGCAGGAAAGGAGATATGCAGATTCTGGCTCTGCTCTCAAATTAGCCAAGGGATTCATTGAGGTTGAAAGAGAAGACTTGAGGCCAAAGGCAATGGCCGCAATTATTCCTAGCCTTCCAAATATTCTAAGCTGATGGACTATAGTAGATTTAGCTTCGTAATAACTGGTTTTCCACGCTCTGGAACGGCGTGGATTTCTCAGTTATTATCATTAAAGGATAATTCTATTTGTTTGCATGAGCCAGAGACAATGCTGGCCGGGAAATTGAATGAAATTCTTCATACGTATGAAACCGTAGGGTGCGCATCTAGCTTTCCATCAATCTCTCAAACCAAGATAAATTGTGAGAAAGCGGCAATAATAAGGAGGCCAATAAATGATTGCGCAACTTCATTTGAGTGTAAATTAAGTGAAAGAAATATTGATCTAGTCCCATTCTTTCAGCAATCGCTTGATTATATTAAGGATTGTGCTATATTAATAGATGAACTTAACGAATTTCAACTTAGCCTTCCATTTAACGGGCTTTTTAACTCAAGAGGAGCGCATCTTCCAGCGGTGATTATGCTCTGGGAATTCTGCTATGGCGCCGCATCTAAGTCAGAGCTTCTTAAAATAAAGGAAATTTGCAAAATGAACATTCAAACTCAAACATTAGGAGGGATTTAATATGGCGGCAGTATGGATACCAATAATTATCTCCGCCGCTAACGCGGCATATGGGGCTTCGCAGAGCAATAAGGCTCAAAAGGAAAATAAACGAGCAGCTAGCGATGCAGCAGCTAGCGAGGAAGAAAGAAGGGCGAACATTCAATCTGCAATTGAGGATTTCTTCAATCAATATAACGAGCTTAGAAATGAGCGCCCAGGAATGACGATTGAGGAATACATCTCAGATCGTCTAAAGGTATTGAATAATCCTGAGCTAAAAGCTGCATTTCGCAGCCTAACCCAAGAAGACTTCAATCAAGCGCAGGACCTTGCCGACCAGGCCACGGCAGGAAATTTAGAATCGTTCCATCAGGCCGCGGAGGCTTTATCTGGTGGATTTTACGATGTGGCTCTTGCCGAAAGAAATAAAATAGCTCAAGACACAAACTCTGAGGCTGCGTATGCGCGTGCGATGCAGCTTTATTCTCCGTATGTCCCCGCTGGATCAGTTGGAGCCAATAACGATCCATCTAGCAATCTCAGCAGAGCTAATAAGGGAGCATTCCAAGTTGCGTATGAAGTAGATCAAGAGCAGCAGCAATTGAAGTATGGCAGATTGAACGATATTCTGAATAGCGATAGAAACTTAGCGCTGTCTCAACAAGAGAAGGCTAAGACGTTCATGCCATTTACCTCTTTCGTAAATTACGCAACAGACCTTCACACGAACCAAAGAAGGGATCAGCTTGCCATGCAGTTTGCTGACGAGAGTTTCTATCAAAGTATTCTAGGTGGATTGCTCCAGCAGGGCTACACTGACCAGACGAGAACCCCGGGCTACAGGGATACGTCAGTTTACGATAAAATGGTAGCGGATGGAGTGTCGTCAACGGTCAAGGGCGCTGCGAGTATCTATACGGACAAGAAATCTAGCTCCTAAAAGACTTAACTCATACATATGAAATAATATGGCATTCGCATTCAAAGCACCAAACGTCGTATCCACCGTGGCCGCGCCACAGGTGAACATTCCAGAATCCGCTAGATCCCACGCGGGAGAAATAGCGCTATCTGCCGGACTCGCATCAATCAACGATGTCGCTAAAATCTATAGAGATCACCAAGATGCAGTCACTCAAGCTGGAGCTATGGCAGAGCTACTTGACGCTAGCGGTATGCCTGACGAGGCCAATGCTTACAGGAAAGCTGCTTCTACATTTAGGCCAAACTTCTTTTCTGACCCGCAGTCTGCAAACTCCGCAAGAAAGGCGATGCTAAATGATGCAATGTCTATCATCGGAAATAAATACAAGAGAGAAAAAGACGCCGCTGAATTAGCTCTAAGGAAAGAGGAGCTAGGAATCACTAGGGATTACAGAGAATCGATGGCTTCCGCAGCCCTCAAGAAAGCAGATCAAGCTGTAGCTGACGCGGAAGCTAGGCTTGCCGCTGCTAAAACAAGAGAAGAGCAACAGCAGATTAGGATTGAGCTTGAGAGGTTAAAGTTTTCGGCTCAACTAGCGCAATCGGAAAGCAATGCAGCAATATATCGAATGAATGCAGAGACAGCAGCGAGAAATGCTGACACTCGCGCTCGGGCGCAGCAATTCAAGGAATATGAATTCAGCACAAAACAAGATGCTTTCAATAAGGCAATAGCGGAGGCAAAAGCTAGCGGCGCTACAGCGCTTCCAGTCAAGGAGGGCGTCTATAAGTGGGTGAATAAGGAAACGGGAGAGGTAAAGGTAACCGCCACGGTCAATTCAGATCAAACTTGGACAGTAAGAACTTCAGGTATTCCTCAAGGTGAGGTTGGAGGCTACCTTCCCGGAGGAGAGGGAAGCGTATTAGGCCCTCCTAATGATCCTGATACAGAAGATGACGCACCACTTCCGAGCCCAAGATA
>JBARSW010000252.1:0-12478 GCA_049644925.1 Chitinophagaceae bacterium
TGTTTAGTTAATGGTAATATGAAACTCTTTAAAAAGTTTAAAGTATAAAGTCTAAGGTTCGTTTAATATTATGATAGCAAAGGATAAATGCTTCGAGCTAAAAGAACATTTAACCTTAAACCAGTACGACAACATACAGTTAACATGAACTAGTTAATTCAAGCAACTTCTTCTGCATATTGTTTTTTTCAGGCTGAACCGCTAACTTACAGTAAAACAATCAACAATTTTGCCATTGATAAATGTAAATCAATTACAGCCAGGCCATCCGGCATTCCCCTCTGAAAAAGAAATTTTTTTCCAGCTTCAGCAAAATTTTGCTGCACAATTTGAAGCTATATTCTATGATAATAAAGCAGCCAAAACAGTAATAGTAGTTCCCAGTCTTTCGTTGGATTATGATATTCTTACAAAGATTGAAGGCATTGTGCATTACGAAGAAAGATTGCTTTGCCTTTTATTGTTGTTGCGAATGCCGAGAACGCATATTATTTATGTTACAAGTTCACCAATAGATCCGGTCATCATAGATTATTATCTTCATTTGTTACCGGGTATTACAGGTGACCATGCCCGGCAGCGATTACATTTTTTCAGTTGTTATGATACATCTCCTGTACCGCTTTCTGAAAAAATACTGGCAAGACCCAGGTTGATAAAAAGAATGATGGAAGCTATCCCTGTCGGGTACCCTGCACATCTTGCCTGTTTTAATGTTACCGATCTTGAAAGAAAACTGGCCGTAAGATTAGAATTACCTATTTATGGATGTGACCCGGATTTGCTTTTCTGGGGAACAAAATCCGGCAGCCGTGAAATTTTCAGGGAATGCGGATTGGATATTCCTCCCGGGTTTGAAAATCTGCATCTTGAAGAACAGATAATAAAAGCCCTGGCTGATTTGTATAGAGCTTATCCATCATTGGAAAAAGCAGTAGTTAAAATGAATGATGGATTTAGCGGTGAAGGGAATGCTATTTTTTCTTATCGGAATATACGCCGCGATGGAAATATAGAAGAGCAGATCCGTCAATTACTGCCAGCGGAATTAGAAATTGTAGCTTCCAATCTTAACTACCAGGATTTTATCAATAAGTTTTGCAGCATGGGTGGTATTGTGGAAGCATTTATTGATGGTTTGCACAAAGCCTCTCCATCGGTTCAGTGCCGTGTTAATCCTTTGGGAGAAATAGATATTATTTCTACACATGATCAGTTGGTAGGTGGAAAAGACGGACAGGTTTTTTTAGGCGGAACTTTTCCTGCCGATGCGGAATATGCAGTGGAAGTTGGCGAACTCGGAAAAAGAGTATCAGCCGTAATGAGAAACAAAGGAGTGCTGGGAAGATTCGGAGTTGATTTCTTATCTGTAAAGGAGGATGGTAAATGGAAACATTACGCCATTGAAATAAATCTTCGGAAAGGAGGTACCACACACCCCTATATCATGCTGCAGTTTTTAACCAATGGAGATTATAATGCAGCAACAGGCAAGTTTGTATTAGCGGATGGAGATGAAAAATGTTACTTCTTTACCGATAATCTGAAAGACGAGAATTTTAAAGGCATTACTCCCCAGGACTTAATGGAAATCACCATATTTAATAATCTTCATTATGATAATACCAGGGAAGAGGGAGTGGTATTTCACCTGATTGGAGCCTTATCTCAGTTTGGAAAAATTGGAGTGGTATGCATTGCTTCTACTTTTGAAAGGACAAAATATTTTTATGATGAAATTGTAAGGGTGCTTTCTGATAAGGGTGATTAACGAAGTTTATTATTTGCTAAATTTTTTTTCGTAATGTCAGCTCACCAATACCAAACCCGTTAGGGTTTGCTTTCTTGTCTGTCTAAGTGTTGTTTAACAACAAAAGAAACATTTTCAATTGTAATACCTTTTGTCATGCAATATTTACTATTTAGCCAGTCAGTAAATTGCTTTGTCCCTTTGCTTGCGTTACATGATCCACAGCAAAGTGCAATATTCTCTGGTCCATTAATTCTAATGTCATTAACTATATGTTCCCACGTTGGTCTTGTCTTATAGTTGTTTGCTGAGCTAGAAAATAAAACACCGCAGTATACACATTTTATGTCTCTTTTCTTTACAAGTTCTTCGACTTCTTTTGGTATGCCCCAACGATTAGCCATCTTTATTGATTTACTATGTTAGTGTAATAATCAAAATCAAAATAGTGTCGTTTATTGTGTGCCCAAATCTCTCCAATTATTCCCTTTTCACATTTGTCTATAGGAATTGCTCTGCTGCTGTTTAGCTCTTTTAAATAACCAAAGTAAATTGAAAATGAGTTCTGGTCAAATTGTATTGCCATCCAACATGCTCTTGCCTTATACTTTTTCTCAGATGCTAATGCTTTTTCATATACATTTTTTCCAAGATTGTATCTTGTATTTAGCTTGCCGTTTTTTTGAAATTTATTTCTAGCTTTTACACTAATAATATACTTTTCGCCATTCTTTTCACAAAATATATCAGCAAAAGTTTCGTTCATGGCATCGTCATTCAGATTCCTAATTCTGTCAAACTTTTTATCAACTAGTGCTTTTAAAGCAAATAATTCACCTAATTCTCCAAGTGATTTTTTTCTAGATGCTTCTTTTTTATTTGCTAAATCCATCGTCATTTAGTTTCTCAATAAGTTTGCCCCTAACTTAGGTATTTACGACGTTAAAGTTCACCAACTTTCAGAAATCTTCCTATTTTGGTTGTATTTCCGAAACAAGATGCTATTGAAGATGATAATTCACTTGATGAAATACTAAAGAATGGCAGGCCCAAAATAAAATAAACAAAAAGATTGTATTTACAAACCCAACACTTCTTTCAATTTCCCAAACCCATTCCTGCTTACCGGTACTTTGGCACCGGAACGGAGAATGGCTATATGATTATCTTTTTCGTAGGGATCAATTCGGGTTATCTGTTGCACATTTACCATATAAGAACGGTGGGAACGGACAAACTGTTCACCATCCAGCGTTTGTTCAAAATGGTTCATAGTTTTGTTTTTCAAAAAATAACCTTCTGGTGTATGAATTTTTACATAATCATCTGCCGCTTCTAAATAAAATACATCATGCACCGGAATGATTTTTATTTTACTGCCATTCTTCACTACTATCCGCTGACTTTGAGAAGGTGAAAATGAAGCTGATTCTAATAATTCTCTTGTAGATTTTACACCGGTATTGCTTTTTTGTTCCTGCCATTTTGCAATGGCTTTATCAAACCTTTCCTGGCTGAATGGCTTGAGCAAATAATCTATTGCATGGGCTTCAAATGCTTTAATGGCAAATTCATCAAAAGCTGTAGTAAAAATTACTGATGGTGGTTGTTCTAATAGTTCCAGCATTTCAAAGCCGGTGATCTTTGGCATTTGTATATCCAGAAAAATTAAATCTGGTTCATGTTGCTGTATGGCTTTTACACCTTCAAAACCATCACTGCATTCTGTCATCAGTTGCAGTTCAGGGTGTTTTTGCAAGTATTCTGTAATAATACTTCTTGCCAGGGGCTCGTCATCAATTATAATTACTTTGCTCATAATATTATGACTGTGGAATTTTTACAACGGTAATAAAATAATTGTCTTTTGTTTCAGTCGTCAGTAAATCATTTCTTGCAAAAAGCAAGTACAATCTTCTATGCACAGATTTTAATCCAAATCCTGTTCCCTGTTTTGGGGAGGATGTTTCCGGATCAAAAGGATTTTGAATACTGATAATCAAATTGTCATCTTTTCTTGTTGCTATTAAGGTAATAGTTATTTCTCCGGTGGTGTCATACAAACCAAATTTGATGGCATTTTCCATTATTGGTTGCAGCAACAGGGCCGGTAATTTTAATGCATTGAGTTGTTCATCAATTTTCAGTTCAGTAGCGAGGCGATTTCCAAAACGAACTTTTTCAATATCCAGATAAAGTTGCAGGTACTGAATTTCTTCCCGAAGGGTAACCCATTGTGTTTCTTCTTTTTTTAAGGTGCCCCTGAGAAAATCGGATAATTGCTGTACCATTTTTCTTGCTTCTTCCGGCCGGTTGCCGATTAATGCATTGATAGAATTTAAACTGTTGAATAAAAAATGGGGCTGCAATTGTTGCCGGAGTTTAAATAATTCTGCTTCTTTCGCCATCTTTTCAGCATCTGTTTTTCTTTTGTCCTTTTCTTTTTGCTCCAGTTGCTGATACCATAAGATGCTAATCATGGTAATGCAACCCAATATTAAAAAACCAACACTGAAACGTACAGGCAGCGACAAACTTAACATGTCTGAATAGCCCGCAAAATGACCTAGAGCCAGCTTAAGCAGCCAATTAGAAATTAATAACCAGGTAATGGAAAGAAAAATGCAAAGAGCAAGGATGTTAATATACTGCCGGCTTCTTGGCAAATAAAATCGTAAAATATGAATGATCAGCAGGCTTGCTGAAGCTAACAATAGGTTTGAGATTAAACTGTCTAAAATGGCAGCTTGCCAGGGTATGCCAAAATATTTAAGGGCAATAGCCTGGTCAGCCAAGAATACGATCCAGCAAATACCAAAAATTATTTTAAAGCGTAATATAGATAATGGTGATAATGACATTCTTTAAACCAGGTTCAGCATTTCATGTGTGTTGCCATTGCAGATATGTTCTGCTTTCTTATGTACAATGTGAAGGTAACTATCCGCATTCTCATTTTCCACAATTCTTGAATATAATTCAGCACCATCCACCAGCTCATTAAGCTTTATGAGTTCACTTGTAGTTACATATTGCCAGTGTACCAGTTGCTGATGCTGGTTAACAAATATTTCATCTTCTCTCATTCCCATTTGCTGAGACTTTCTAATTGCTTCCTCTTTATTGTCAGCTGTTATTAAACGGAGCTGCTCATCAAATTGTGCCGTATGATTTCCATTTCCGCAAATAATCCGAAAAATCATTTTTGCAATATACCAGTTCATAAGTGGGTTTGGTTTATGGTTAATGTTCTGATGATGAATGTTGAGGATACAATTTCTTTAATAGCTTTTTATTTCAATGCCTCCAAACAAAACCGTTCCTTTTAAAACCAGTAATTTGTCTTTGCTTTCTGCCATTGGAGATGCAGGCCTTTTATCTTCCAGGCCTCCAAAGATGGTAACCGCTTCAGATTTCACATCCCAATTGGCGGGGACTATCAATTTGGTTCCACCAAAAATGGTTGTTATTTCAAGAGATACTTTTCCCTTTATGTCTGCCTGGGAAAGATTCAATTCAGTTCCTCCGAATATATTTATGATGTCTCCACCTTTAAAATCTTTTGAAAGGATATTTTTTTTATCACCGCTGAAGATGGAAGTGGAACTAACAAAATCATCCTTGCTCCATGTTTCTTCGTCACCCATTATTGTTGTGTTATTTTGCATGTCATTAGTTTTTTTTTCAAACTGGTATTTTTCTTCCCAAAATTTTCGGCGGGGGCGGATAATAATAAAAGCCCCAACCACTATCAGCATCAGCGGCCATATATACTGCCGGATTCCTAATTCAGGATAAATATCACGGAGTAAAAAAGCACTGCCAACAAGAATCAAAATAAGCCAGGCCGGACCCCGGAAGCCATGTTTGAAACCAATAAAAAGTCCGAGTGCTATTAAGAACGTTTTCCAGCTGAATATCCAGGCGGGCAGGTCGGGTGAGCTAACTCTTATCAAAGCAGCAATACCTATCAGAAGAATAAAAACTCCGGTCCAGATATGGCTGTGGCCGCTTCTATTCATCATATCGTACTGGCGGCGTTCTTCCCAATTTTTAAAATGCTCTTCCCGGCGGTTTCTTCTTTCTTCTCTTCTTTGTTCACGGCTATCATTGTAGTTATCCATAATTTCAAATTTTAACCAAAACTACATGGTGAACAGTGAGTAGTCAATAGTGAATGGGTATTTTGCAGCCAGTTGTCGGTGAATGGAGGAAACGGGCAGGTGAAAATGGATGACTGATGATTGTCAGGATAATGAACAGCTCCAGATAAGCTGATATGGGTCTGTTTTGCCTTTGATGCAGGTAAAAAGGAAACAGGTAATAAAAGGTATGTTTATTTTTTCTTCAGCATTGTTAAAATCAATGGCCATTGTTCCGCTTACATAAGTTTCTGTGGTAGATGTTTCCAGTGCTTTAAAACCAGAAGGTACTTTTTCGTTACTGAAACCCAGTTCATAACGGCGGTAGGCTAATCGTTCTACGAGATTCTGAACAAATTCAGGCTCATCGAAGGCTGCGGAGATATGTAAATGTTGTTTCATAACAAAGGGGTTTATTGTTTTGACCCTTTCTATCTGCACTTTATCAACTTTTCGGGTCTTAATCCTTAGTTATCTATTAGATGCAGAAAACACCTTGTTTACTTATTAAGGGAATGTGAAAGTTGGGAAATAGTTAGTTGAAGCAATCTGTGATTAATGAAAACGAGTCTTTATTTTTCCTGCATTTCCACAACGCCTGCTTTACTCTTTGGTAAGCCTGATTCCATTATTTCTCTGGTGTTGTTAAAGAAGAATTGAGCTGTACGGTCTCCGGGATCGGTAAGAGAAACTTTTTCAAAAATTTCATTGGCAAGGATGAAGGATTCATCGAGATAATGAGATACTCCATCATTAAACAGGGAAAGAGTTGCCGTTTTTTGTAAAATATCCTGATTTGAATTACCACTGAAACATTCATGAATTTTAATAGATTCCTGTTTGCCTTTAAGTTGTACATAACCCAGGTTGCGCAGATGAAAATCACCCTTTTTCTTTATTTGTTCCAGGCAGGCATCACTAAGAATAATACCTGCTTTGTAATGTTTGGTCAAACTTTCGAGCCTTGAAGCTGTATTAACTGTATCTGAAATGGTACAGGCATCCAATCTTTCATTATCACCAGTAATGCCCATAATAAGCGGACCGGTATGCATACCTACCCCAATACAGATGGGGGATTGGTTATTCAATTTACGGGCAATATTAAATTGCTCCAGTTCTTTTTGCATATCGACTGCTGCGGATAGAGCATCCACTGCATTACCGGGAAATATGGCCATAATTGCATCGCCGAGATATTGATTAACAAATCCATTATGCTGACGGATGAAAGGTCCCATCCGTTCATTAAAAGAACAGACAAACCTGAAGTTTTCTTCTGGTGTCATTTGTTCAGCAATAGTTGTGTATTCCCGGATGTCGGAAAAAAGCACCGTCACAATTTTTTCTACCTGGTCGCCGAGTCGAACATCTGTTATCACATTATGCCCGAGAGAACGGATAAATTCAAATGGAACAAACTTGCCTGTTACTTCATACACTTTTCGCATGGCTTCTTCTCTTTCATTTGCTTCCCGTATATTTTTTTCATAAAGCAAGGCGCTTTCTATGGCTGCAGAAGATTGCAGGGCAAGAGTTGTAAGTAATTTCAGATCCGCAGCTGTGTATTGAATATCTTCATTACTGGCCAGGATAACGGCACCCATCACCCGGTGATTAACTTTTAATGCCGAATATATTATAGACTTGATATGGGGTAAAACAATTTCGACCGTTCTTAAAGCGGATGTATCAGTGATGATCTCTGATTGGCCACTCAGGATGATACTGAGCAATACCGATAGTTCGCTGTTAATCTTTTCCTGGTCAAAAAATAATTCTCCGGTGGAAGCAATTACCTGAAGCTTGTTATTTTTCTCATCCCATAAAACAACCACTCCGTTATCTGATCGGATAACACGGCCTGCCTCAGCTAAAGTTGTTTTGGCAATATCAGCCGCATCAATATTTTTTGCCAGCTTATCTGAGAAGTCAAACATCAGGTTTACTTCCTGGTACAAGTGCAGTACTTCACTGCCCAATTTTTTCTTTTCAGTTTCTTTTTGCAGTAAATGGGTGAGAAGCTGAGCGATGACCACCGCTTTTTCATCTCCTTTTACATATCCCATCACTTCTTCTTCTACTTTTAACGGAAATATTGACTCCGTATTTTCCTGCAAACTGCCTAATAAAACTTTTCCGGAATTATCTTCTACCCAGGCAACAATATTCAATTGTTTAATAAGCGACAGAATTACCTCAACTGCCTCATTCTTTTTACCGATAATATTTTTTAAACTTATTTTAATCATGCCGCTTTTTAAATGTAAAAACAGTTTTATGAATTTTAACTATCTAAGCCTAACACTTCCTTTGCTTTGATAAGTAAAACTTCGGGATCAAAAGGTTTGGTCATATAAACATCGGCACCAACTTCCTGTCCTTTTTGCCTGTCGAGTTCCTGTCCTTTGGCTGTTAGCAATATTATAAACACATCATCCATTTTCAATTCCTGTTTTACCCGGCGGCAAACTTCCATGCCATTCATTTTTGGCATCATTACATCAAGGAAAACGAGTTGAGGTTTCTCGACCTTGATAATTTCAAGTGCCTGTTCACCATTTTCAGCAGTTAAAAAAATCACCCCTTCATCTTCCAGTTCCTCCAATGTTTGTTCTATCAGCATCCGGATATGGGCTTCATCATCTACGATTAATAATTTTTTCTCCATAGTTATAAAATGTTTTTACTTTTTAAATTTATTGGTATATCAGGAATAAAACATTCTCCAATCCTTTTTCAAACCGGATTGTCTGTACGATTTCATGTTTATCAGAAAGTACAGAATTGAGAATAATGATGTCTGGTTGTGTGTCGATAGCTTTTTTCAGCAGCTCCTTTCCGTCTGATTCCATTACCTGGTATCCTTTTGTCTGTAAAACATCGGAGAGAGTTTTTATGGCTTCTGTATCTTCATCAACTACTAAAACTTTTTTTCTTGATTTGCCTTGTTCCAGTAAAGCACCTACTTCAGAAAACAGAAGTGTTGTATCTATAGGTTTTGTCAGGTACCTGTCCACCCCAATCCGGAATCCCCTTGCTTTATCCTGTACTACTGATAATACGATAATCGGGATATCCATTGTTTCCGGATCATTTTTCAAAATAGCAGCTACATCAAACCCATTCATTTCGGGCATCATTACGTCAAGGATAATCAGGTCGGGTTTATTTTTCCGGATGCACTCCAGTGCTTCTTTTCCATTTGAAGCCTGGTCTATTAAATATCCTGCATCATTAAGTTCCTGTTGTAATAATGAACGGATAGAATCATCATCGTCAACAACCAGTATAGTAGCATTGCTGCCATTGGGAATAAGAGCAGAATGAGCTACCTGCTCTTTCAATTGTTTTACCAATGCATCGAGGTGAAGTGGTTTCTTTTCCGGAGAAAGGCTTACTGGTAAGGCAAATGAAAATATACTTCCTTTTCCTGCTTCACTTTCAAGCCAGATGCGTCCACCATGGTGTTCGATGATTTCCTTACATATCGGTAATCCTAATCCTGTTCCTTTTGGTTTATCTGTCAATGTATCTCCTCCAACTTGCTTGAATTGTTCAAATACAGCTGCATGATCCTCCAGGGCTATACCAATACCTGTATCGCTAATACTAACGATCACTTCATCTTTTTCCTGGTATAACCGGCAACTGACAGATCCACTATCTGTAAACTTAACAGAGTTGGAAATCAGGTTAATGATAACTTGAATTAGTTTATCCCTGTCTCCGGAAATTTCAGGAAGGTCCGCATCAATTTGCTTAATAAGTTTCAGATTTTTCTGATCAAATAATGAGGATGTGGCTGCTATAGCTCTTTCAGCAACTTCTGACATAGAAACATTTTCTACATTCCATTCCATCTTGCCTGCCTCAATTTTTGCGAGATCCAATACATCATTAATAAGATGTGTAAGCCGTTCCCCTTCTGAAATTACCACTTTCAGGTTTTCATTTATTTGTTTGATTGTTTTTTCTGTTTTGGGATCTGTTTTATCTACAATCGGAAATATTTTTTCATCCAGTCGCTTACGTATGATTTTTGCAAAACCTAAAACAGATGTAAGTGGTGTTCTCAGTTCATGGCTTACAGTGGAAAGAAAAGCACTCTTGGCAGCATTGGCATTTTCCGCAATTTTACTGGCAGCTTCGGCTTCCATTTTTGCTTGCTGAACTTCTTCAAACAATTTTGCATTCCTTAATGCTACACCTACTGAAGCAGCAATAGTAGAAAGAAGTCGCTGATCACTTTCATTAAAACGGTTTTCCTGTTCTGTGCTTTGCACACTCAGTACACCGATGATCTCATCACCTACTGGAATGGGTACACCCAGATAAGAAGCTGCCGGAATACCAATGGCCTGAACACCCAACTGTTCTCTTAATTCACTAATGTCTTTATTAATAAGAAGTGGTTGCCCTGTTAAGATAATTTTTGAAGTCAACCCTTCCCCTAATTGCATCGGAGACATATCGTCGCCAAACTGGTATGGAAAATTAATGGTATTGGTTGGTTGGTCAAGAAAAGCCAGGTATACAATATTGGCACTAAAAAGATCCCGTAACTGATCACCCACTAATTTGATAAGCTCCTGTGGATTTAATTGTGATGCAAGTGCTTTGCTGATGCTGTTTACCGTTGTCAATTCGGATGCCCGTTGTTTTGCTTCGCCGAGTAAATGAGTTGTTTCATCAAAGAGCCTTGCATTTTCGAGGGCTACACTCATACTATTGGTAAGGGTGGTCAATAAACGCATATCTGCTTCGCTAAATGCATTTTCTTTTTCTACGTTCTGAAGACTTACCGAACCACGAACGATTTCTCCAACAACCATTGGAACAAAAACTGCTGATTTTGGTGGCAGTCCTTTTGTTACGCCAGTTCCCCCATGTTGATGTGCGGTCTCCGCATAATTCTCATTAATAAATAAAGGTTGTTTTGTTTTTATTAAAAGTTGATTTGCCCAGTTGAATGGTCGGGGTTTACTATAATACCTTTCCCCTTTTTCAATAGCAAACTGCCATTCTTCATTTTTTGTTTTATGATCAAAAGTTCTGATCAGAACTGTTTGAGTGTCGAACAATTCGCAAATGCGATTGCCAACCAACTCATAAATGGCATTCATATCCATTTCCCTTACCAGCCCTTCCTGTACACTGTTGATGACGGCCAACTCGGCCTTATGTTGTTCTGTTTCTTTTAACAGGTGAGTGGTTTCATCAAAGAGCCTTGCATTTTCGAGAGCTACACTCATACTATTGGTAAGTGTAGTTAATAAACGAAGATCGGATTCAGAGAAAGCATTTTCCCTGTCTACATTTTGCAGGCTGATAGAACCTCTTACAAGATCGCCAACTATCATGGGGACGAAGACCGCTGACTTAGGTGGTTGACCAACGGTAACACCTTTGCCTCCATACTTCATTGAAATCTCCACATAATTTTCATTGATCAAAAGGGATTGTTTTGTTTTTATCAGCAATTGATTGGCCCAGATAAACGGACGGGAATCAACTATCATCCGAACTCCTTTTTCAATGGCATATTGGAAATGCTCCAATCCTGTTTTATGATCAAATGTTCTGATTACCAAAGTTTGTGTATCAGGAAACAAATCACATAAACGGTCACCCACCAGGTTGTAAATGGCAAGCATATCCAGTTCCCTGGCCAATCCCTGCTGTACACTGTTGATGACGGCTAATTCGGCAGTTCGTTGTTCGGTTTCTTTTAGTAAGCGGTTGGTTTCATCAAAAAGCCTGGCATTTTCCAGGGCTACACTCATGGTGTTGGCTAATGTTTCCAAAAGGCGAATATCAGAGTCTGAAAAAGCATCTTCTTTATCTACGTTTTGCAGACTTATATAACTGGTTATTTTATTGCCAATAATCAATGGAACAAAAACACCGGATTGCATTGGTTTTGTTCCTGGCAATGCTTTATTACCAAACCATACAAATGCTTCACCAGAATTATTGATAACAACTTTTTGTTTTGTTTGTACAAGATGTTTTCTAAGTTTATCGAGAGGACGTTGTTCCAGGTAAAATCGTTCTCCATTTTCCAGAACAAATTTGAAAATTTCTGATTTTGCTTCCAGGTCCAGGTTAGCAATAATTACCGCTTGAGCATCAAAAATATTACAGATTCTTGCGCCTACCAGGTCATAAATTGCCTGCAGGTCCAGTTCCCGTGCCAAACCTTCCTGTACACTATTTATAACGGCCAGTTCAGCAGTTCTTTGTTCTGTTTCTTTTAATAAGCGGTTGGTTTCATCAAATAATCTTGCATTTTCCAATGCTACACTCATACTGTTGGCCAGTGTTTCCAGGAGTCTTACATCTGCTTCGCTGAAAGCATTTTCATGATCCACATTCTGAAGACTAACATAGCTGGTAATCTTATCGCCAATGATCAGCGGAACATATACGGCAGATTGGGGAAGTTCAGTACCGGGAGCCACTTTCATTCCGAAATTAGCGAATGCCTCTTCAAAATTTTTATTAATTACAATTTTCTGTTTTGTTTTTATCAGGTGTTGTCTCAGTTTATCAAGAGGCCTGGATTCCAGGTAAAATCGTTTTT
>JBARSW010000253.1:0-41910 GCA_049644925.1 Chitinophagaceae bacterium
TGGGTACCCCGTACTTTTCATTCTTAAATGAAAAACTTTTCCCTTTCCGTTTTAAAATAAAAAGATTGTCGTATTCATTATCTTTTAAATCGCCGGGAACAAGGATTTTATCTACCAGTTTATTTACAATATCATCCACTGTATTTGAGTGACCAACAATTAACACATCCCCTTTTTTTATTTGTTTAATTTTTTCAATGAATGCATTAAGTGAATCTGGTTTGCTACTATAAATATTGATAGGTATTGCCAGATACATTTCTTTTAGGGGTTTGGCAGTAGAAATAGTCCGTAATGTACTTGTTGAAAAAATATGTTTTACATTTTTGCTCCCAAGAATTTCTTTCAGTTTCAATGCCCTTTGGTTTCCTTCCCAACTCAGCGGTGGGTCAGTTGTGGGTTTCATAGTTGCCATATCAATGCCGCTTTCCTTTTCTGCATGGCGAACGACATATATTTTGTTGCTACAAGAGAAAAGAAAGAAGACAGTTATTACAAACAAAGACAATTTCATAAAAAATATATTTTTACATTTTGAATTATCAAAAGTTGGGAGTCATGAGTCTTGACTTAAGAACCTTGAACTATGGCCCATGAACAATTAACAATAAACTAATCAACTAACTCCAATCCCCAATCCTTACCCTTCTTCACAGCAGGCACCCCTTCAGTAATCCATTTGGCGGGCTTCTCGCCTTTCAGCAACCAATCAAAATATTGTTGTTCTCTGATTTGGATATCCTTCCTGTTTTTTCTTTCTACCAGGTTGTGTGCCTCACCGTTATAATTCAGCAACCACACTTGTTTGCCAAGGCGGCGCATCGCAGTGAATAACTCAATTCCCTGGTACCAGGGTACCGCACCGTCTGCATCATTTGACATAATTACCAGTGGTGTTTGAATTTTTGGCACATGAAACAATGGTGAATTCTCAATATACAAATCGGGTTTCTCCCACAATGTGGCGCCAATGCGGCTCTGTGATTTCTCATATTGAAATTGCCGGTTCACTCCACTCTCCCATCTTATGCCACCGTAAGCACTGGTCATATTAGCTACAGGTGCTCCTGCCCATGCAGCTTTGAACATATTAGTCATTGTAACCAATTGCGCTACCTGGATGCCACCCCAACTTTGCCCCTGGATACCTATATTTTTTGCATCAATCCATTTTTGTTTGGCTAGATCTTGTGCGGCACTTACCACATAATCGTAACAACTTTTTGCAGGATGCCCGGTGGTATAACGGATATCAGGTGAGAAAACAACATAACCACGACTTACATAGAAAGAAACATTCAGCCTGCTCGGTGTGGGTGATGGTGCAATGTATGTGTTCAACTCATCGGAATGAGTTTCATAGAAATAAAACAACAATGGATATTTTTTATTCGGGCTAAAATTCTCTGGTTTATATAAAATACCTTCTGACATTTTTCCATTGAAGGCTTTCCATTTGTAGAGTTCGGCGGTTCCCCAGTTGTAATCTTTTTGCTGGGGGTTGATGGAGGATAATTTTTCAACACTCGGCCAGAAAGCTTTAAAGCCTTCCATTCCCTTTGCATGAACAACATCACAACCACGATAAATATACAAATCCGGGCTTTCAATATAATTCTCTTTTATATAAACAAACTCCTCTGATTTTTTTGCTTTAATTAATGTATTAAAATTATAGCGTCCCATTTCATCTCTAAGAATATACATACTCTCAGAAACTGAGAAAATATTAAACCCACTTTCTTTATTTATTTCATTAAACCTTTTAAAAAACAGACTGTCACCATCACTAATAAACCTTTTCTCCAAATTTGTCGCCTGGTATCTTGATGAAATACGGGAATTTCTTCCACCTGTTCTGGTCAATATGTTTTCGGGATTTTTAAAATCAATTAAACTCATTTTCCACACATCATACTTGTCATACACATATACAGCCGAATCACCCTCATGCCATCCCATCACCCCATATGGCCTTGGGTCGTCGGGCATGTCGTTTTCTTCATTCCATAATGGATATTTTATTTTCTCTGTAATATTTCTTGTCGTACTACCGTCCCATACAAAATAATTCCGGGCCTTGTTATCATACCACATTATATATTTTCCGGTGGGTGAAATATATTGTGGCGAGATAAATCCTTCCATATCTTTTTTTACCAGTTTCTGGCTTCCGTCATTCACATTTATCGCATAAATATCTTTTTTGGTATTCCCTGTCCACTGACCTTCCACTCTTTTACCAAAATCTGTAATCCCAACAAACTGATCTCCATCACCTTCATTGGTTGGAATAATAATTGGAATTTCTTCGGAGCCTAATTGCTTGAGTTCCTTTTTATCCAAGTGAAATACGGCGAGGTAATTTGTTTGCAAATCCCTTTGCAACCTGAATAGTTGTTGTGTTTGCAGGTAATCATCTTTATAATGCCAGATGTCCAATTTCACCTGATCTATTTCCACCAGGGTGGTGTCTTTCGGTGGTTGAATAGGCGCTGTGCCAAAGAAAAAGCGGTTACCTGATTTACTAAAACTCAGGGTTCCATTTTCACTGATAGTCATCCCCAGTTTCATTCCCACTGAATTTTTATCTGCCATTAATGTAGCACTATCTAAACCGGTTTTATAATACCATACCTTGTAAAATTTTTGTAACTCTTTTGGTCTTGCCTCTCTTTCTGCAACATAAGCCAGTTGAGAACCATCTTCAGAAAAAGTAAAATTTCTAAAATCATTTCCACCCTTGCTCAGCTCAATTGTTTTTGCTTCTTTTAAATCAATCAGAATAACCATTGCTTTGCTCAGGGAATCTTTTGGATTCTTTGCCTGTTCTACAACCAACTTGCCGCCTTTTTTACTGAAATAATATTCCAATACATTGTTGAATATTTTTTCCTGCCCGTTTTCGAGATTCCGTAGTACAAGATCGGTTCCAGCGTCAGCAGGCGCAGCGGTTGGGTCATCGCCTTCGGCATCAAGGGAGTGAGTGGTGAGTGGTAAAAGGTCAATAGTAGTTTCATCCCCATCTTTTTGTTTTTTCTTTTTCTTTGTTGGCGTTGATTGAATAACCTGTTGTAACGAATCAATCACTCTTGCCAGGCTGTCCGCAATTTTCTTTTCGGCAGATTCGGGTTTCTTCTTATCGGTATCTTTTTTATCTATAGATTTTTCCAGGTGATAAGCTACCCATCCGGCTTCTTTTTCTGGTGTTTTGTAAGTTTTCACCTTTGCCACTTTCCATATACTATCTTTTCCTAATTCTACAATTGCGAAGGAATCTTTGGGCATATCATCCGGTTTCTTTTTCTTGATTTTTGCTTCACGGGTATCTTTAAAAAGAGGCTTTATCCTGAAAATAGCAAAACGGCTGTCTTCTGTAATTACTGCATTATATCCCCTTACCACTGTCTTTTTATATTTGGTATCAGATGATTGAATCACCAGTTCATTATCTCCTTCCTGCGGGTCAATGGTGTACACCACCCATCTCCCGTCATTACTTATCATCCGTTCACCGATACGTTGCCAGCTGTCATACACAGTATGATCGAGCGGTTTTTTCTGGGCATTTATCAGATTTACAGACATTAAAAAAAGGAAAATCAATATTGTTGATACCTTCATAAAATATTTTTTTAAACTGGCAGTTAAATTCAAACTTTTTACAGGATTGTTTGTTTTGACATAACGAATATACTTTATGAAAAAGCTTTTTTTACTAATTATTGTCAGCGGCCTTTTTTCAGGAACAATGGCCCAAAAATTTGGTTCAATAACGGGTTCAGTCATTGATAAAAGTCTTTTATACCCCATTCCATCTGTTTCGGTGGAAATCAGAGATATGAAACTGGGTATAAAAACAGACTCAGCCGGCAGATTCCGGATTACCGGCATCCCTCCAAAATCGTATTCAATTAGTTTCTCATCAATTGGGTACCAAACACAGATCTTATACAATATTGTAATAACAGCCGGCAATGAATTGAACCTTGAGGTTCAACTGGAACCAGAAATAAAAAAACTGGATAACGTGGTAATTAAAAGTAACCGCCGTACAGCTATAGCAGCAAGCCTGGAAACACCATTGAGTGTGCAGCGGCTCACTACTGAAGAAATACGAAGTAATCCTGGTGGTAATTTTGATATATCGAGAGTAATTCAATCATTACCGGGAGTTGGTGGCACAGCAGGAAGTGTGGGAGGATATCGTAATGACATCATCATTCGTGGAGGAGCCCCAAATGAAAATGTTTATTACCTTGATGGAATTGAAATACCAGTTATCAATCATTTTGCCACACAAGGAAGTGCAGGTGGGCCTACAGGTATCTTAAATGTAAGCTTTTTAGAAGATGTAAAACTGAGCTCCTCTGCATTTGATGCCCGATATGATAATGTACTATCCTCTGTAATGCAGTTCAGACAAAGAAATGGAAATCCTAACAAACTTCAGGGGAATATCCGGCTAAGTGGAACAGAATTGGCCACAACTTTAGAAGGACCACTTTCAAAGAATACCACTTTTCTGGCCTCTGCAAGGCGCTCCTACCTGCAGTTTTTGTTTAAAGCCATCGACCTCCCCATCCGTCCAAACTATTGGGATTTTCAATATAAAATCAATCACAAGATTGATAATAAAACTACATTGACTATGATTGGAGTGGGAGCCATTGATGATTTCGGATTTGCAGCACCCCGCAAAGCATCACCAGAAAAGTTGTACATAATTGATGCCACCCCATCTATTCATCAATGGAACTATACCCTCGGAGCAAATGTAAGAAGACAGATTAAAAATGGTTTTTGGAATATGTCACTGAGCAGGAATATGTTTGACAATGCTATTGAAAAATTTGATGGAAATGACGAAGGAAATGTAACTAAACGCCGTATTGGCATTTTCTCCCAGGAAATAGAAAACAAATTCAGGTTTGATGTAAACAAAACAATTAATGGTTGGAAACTGGCTTATGGAACATCCATTCAATATGTAAAAAGCAATAATGATACTTACAACCGGCTTCGTAAACAGTTAACAGACCAAAATGGGAATGTCATTCAGCCCGAAATTGCAGTAAAGTACCAATCAGATATTGACTTATGGAGAATGGGTGCTTTCATTCAAATAAGTAAAAGGTATTTTGATGATCGGCTTAGTTTTAGTGGTGGCCTGCGCAGTGATATGAATTCTTTTACTGATAATGGAATGAATCCAATTACAACTTTATCACCACGTATTAGTGCATCCTATGTACTTGCCGACAAATGGACTCTAAATACATCTATAGGCAGTTATTCAAAAATTCCCATTTACACGGTATTGAGCTTCCGGAATAACAATGGTGAATTGGTTAATAAAGATGCAGACTATACACGCAACATCCACTATGTTTTAGGAACCGAATTTCTGCCCAGCCAAACCACCCGTTTTACACTGGAAGCATTCTACAAGAAATATTCTAATGTACCGGTTTCAGTAAAAGATGGTATTTCATTAGCAAATATGGGAGGTGATTTTGGAGTTGTTGGAAACGAAGAAGTGATAACCAATGGCAAAGGCAATAGTTATGGTTTTGAGTTATTTGCTCAGCAAAAGTTGACAAAACGATTCTTTGGAACTTTCTCATATACATTTTTTATAAGCCGCTTCAGCGGTAAAAATGGTAAAGAAATTGCCAGTGCATGGGACAATCGTCACCTGCTTTCATTTGTATGGGGTTACAAGTTTAATAAGAACTGGGAACTGGGCCTTAAATTCCGTTACCAGGGTGGTGCACCATTTACACCATTTGATTTGCCAGCTTCACAGCTTAACTATTTAACTTATGGAATCGGGATTTTAAATTACAGCCAGTTGAATACTGAGAGGCTTGCATCATTCCATTCCGGTGATTTGAGAATAGATAAAAAATGGAACTTCAAAAAAATATCGCTGGATTTGTTTGTAGATGTTACCAACTTTTATAATGCAAAAAGTCCCTCGTTTCCACAATACACATTTAAAAGAAATACAGATAACACTGCCTTTGTAACTACAGATAATCAGCCAATAAATCAGAATGGTTCAAATGCCATACCGTTTATATTGGCTAATAATGATGGAACGATAATTCCGACGATTGGGTTTATTATAGAGTTTTAATACCACTAATCAAACCATATTGCCAAAGGCCTGCTTTTAATCCTTTGTATTGATACTTGCAGGCTGCAATATTCTTTTTTTGCATCTCAGTTGCCGGTTTCGAAAAATTTATCTTTTTCCAGACAAGGTAAAGACTGGCTAAGTAATAAAAGCGACTCAGCCTGTGGGAAGAATGTGAAGCTTCTTTGGATATATTGCGATAAGTTATATCTGCAAAGCCTGCCTCTTTCATAAAAAATGACAACCTTTCAGGTGTTTCAAGATAGTTTACCTGCCATCCATCCAGCCATTTTCTTATAACAGTGTTATCATTATTTTCAAAATTACTAACAAACCCATCTGCAATAACTAACCGGCCACCAGGTTTTAATATTCGAAAAGCTTCGTGAATTAATTTTTCTTTAGAATCGGCGTAGCAAATGCTTTCACATCCCCATACAACATCGAAATTCTCATTGGGAAAGTCTGTAGCACAATAATTCATTATCTGAAAATTTACCAAATGCTCTACTGCATTCTTCTTTGCATTTTCAGTTGCCTGCAGCACTTGTCGTTCACTTAAAGTAATTCCGGTTACTTTGCAACCAATATTTTTTGCTAAAAAAATACTGCTCCCTCCTACACCACAACCTGCATCCAGTACCCTGTCTCCCTGTTGAATTTCAGCTGTCTCCATCATTACTTCATTCATCCGGATCAATGATTGAGAAAATGATTTTACGTTGGAATCCCAATAGCCAAAATGTATCGCAAGGCTGTTATTCAAATCCCAGGAATCTTTGTAAGCATTTTCCGTGTCCCGGTAATAGTCAATTATTTTCTTATGATATTCACTCTGGTGCATTAACTGTAAGTTTTCGTTCAACTTTTACTAATAAGAATAAGTGTACTAATAAAGCAATGGCAATGATGACAAATCCAATATAAAATTCATTGCTTAAATACTTGTTTTCTTTATAGACCATAAAAGCAAGTAATATTCCATAAACAGGTTCAAGATTATAGGTGAGGCTCACCGTAAATGCGGACAGCCTTTTCAATGCATTGGCTGATAACTGAAATGCCCAGACTGAGCAAAACCAGGATAGCACCAGCAGCCAACCGATATTTTGCAAGTCTGGTATAAAAGATTGTACCGGAAACTGATACAAATAAAAAGGTAATAACAGGGACAAAGTAAGAAAACCACCTGTTTGCTGCCAGGTTAGCATCGTTTCCACATTAATACTTTTTAAAAATTCTCTATTATATATCGGGAAGATTGCGGCGAGTATTGCAGATACAATACCAAATGCTATGCCCGTTTTAAAATGTGTATCAAAATGGAAAATGATATAAATGCCGCTTAAAGTTATTAGTCCGAGTAGCAATTCTACCCAGTTAATTTTCTTCCTAAGAATGAAAGGTTCAAATAAAGCAGTGAAAAAACTGATGGAGGAAAAACATACCAAAGCAATGGAGACATTGGAATATTTTATGGCTCCATAAAAAGTAACCCAATGCATGGCAGCAATAAAACCCACCCCGCTAATTTTCAAAATATCCCGAACCGGAATTCTATGTATTTTTTTGAGAAAACCAAATAATAGCCACATGGTTACAGATGTAAACAACAGCCTGTACCAAACTAACATTCCTTCATTAAGTGTTATCAGCCTGCCTAAAATGCCGGTAAATCCTGCGAGAAAAACAGCTATATGAAGTTGGAGAAAGGCCTTTTTCATTGGCCTGCAAACTAATAAAAAGAATGGAAGAAATTATGATAATCCTACGCAGTATGCAACAGCTTTACAATTATTGGTCACCATTCTTCACTCTTCTGCGGTAATTGGTAAACCAGCTATGCCAGCGGAGTTTGAGCACTCCAAGTATTCCTTCCTTAACAATTCCTTTGTTCATTTTAGAAGTGCCAAATGTTCTGTCTTGAAAAATGATAGGCACTTCAATTATTTTATATCCTAATTTCCAGGCGGCAAATTTCATTTCAATCTGAAAGGCATATCCTACAAATCGGATTTCATCGAGGTTAATTGTTTCTAACACTTCTTTTTTATAACAAACAAACCCTGCAGTGGGGTCTTTTAAAGGCATCCAGGTTATCATCCTTGTATAAAGTGAAGCCCCCTTTGATAAGGCAATGCGATTTTTCGGCCAGTTAACTACACCTCCGCCTTTAACATAACGGGAACCAACTGCTACATCCCCACCCTCATTTTTACAAGCATTATACAAGCGGGGAAGATCAGATGGATTATGGGAAAAATCAGCGTCCATTTCAAAAATAAATGCATAACCCCGGCTAATGGCCCATTTGAATCCATGGATATAGGCAGTGCCTAAACCCAATTTTCCGGTTCTTTCTTCAATAAATAACTGAGACGTAAATTTTAATTGAAGTTCTTTTACAATCAGTGCAGTGCCATCAGGAGAACCATCGTCAATTACCAATATATGAAAGCCTTCATTTAAATTGAAAACTGCTTCAATAATTTTAGCAATATTTTCCTTTTCATTATATGTTGGTATGACAACTAATTTTTCCAAGTTTATTTATGGTTGGCTATGTATTACGAATGTACAAAAATTGCTAAAGATGCTCTGTTAAAAACAGTCTCTGATTATCCGTTCTTCTTAAGCATTGTCCGGGTATAAATTTCTGTTAGTTTTTGCTTGGTATGCTGTGGAAAATCACCTTTCATCATCCAATCGTAATATTGTGGTTCTGCTTTTAATACTTCTGAAACCGGCTTTCCTTTATGTTTTCCAAAGTTAAAAACCTCTATCCCATTCTCCATTACAAACCTACGGGCAAAATCTACCACCTGGTCCTCACCAATAACTTTTAGAATAGAATCAAGATTATTACCCAGCTCAGTATACTTTTCCAGTTGTGCAGTCAGAATTTCATAAGTAGCAGAGGCATCTACTTCGGCACTATGTGCTCCGTCCAGCGTTTTATTACAATAAAACTTATAGGCAGCCCCTAAAGTACGGGGCTCCATTTTGTGAAAAATATTCTGAACATCAAGTAATTTTCTGTTTTTCATATCAAAATCCACATTTACCCTCATGAATTCTTCCATCAGTAATGGGATGTCGAATCTATTTGAATTATAACCGGCAAAATCACAACCATCCAGCATTTGTTTAAATTCCTGGGCTACCTGTCTGAAAGTTGGTGCATCCTTTACCATCTCATCGGTAATCCCATGCACATCGCTGGATCCTTTTGGTATGGCCATTTCCGGATTAATTAATTTCCTTTTAATACTTCTGTTTCCATCAGTCATTATCTTAACAATGGCAATTTCTACAATACGATCTGTACCGGGATTAATACCAGTTGTTTCTAGATCAATGAAAGCCAGTGGTTTTTTAAGTTGCAACATCAGAATAATAATTTCAGTTTTTCTATATAATTATGAATGGTAAAGATAAATGATTGCCTTAGTCAGCAAAAACAAATTTCAGTCATTTACACCTGTGAATCAAAGATAATCAGTTATTTACATAATAAATTGCTGCAACCTGCATAAAAGTGTTTAAGGCTGCGGTATTAATAATAGCATTATATAATGTAAAGTAAAATAATTTCCTATTTTTAACGTTGTATCATCAAAACCTACAGTATGAAGAAAAATAGATTTGTAATAGCCTTCTTCCTTATTCTGATTGTTGCCACAATATCCTCCTGTGCAACACAGAAATATGGATGTCCCGGTAATCCCGGTTATTCTTCCAGGTTCAAAGGCTGATCAGAATCAAATATCATTTTTCCGTTTTACGTTGATTACGACTAAAAATCTTCTTTTTTCGTAAAACTTCTTTACCTGCTGTTAATAAAACTGTGTGTAATTCAACTTCCTGTTGTTTCCCTTTTAATTGAAAACATCCCAGAGAATCGGCCAAAAGGTATTTTGGCATTTCAACTCTTTCTTTTACAAAATCAGATATAATAAATTCTGAATTCAGATCATGACATTTACTCAACATCCTTGCCGTGGTGTTAAGTACATCACCATGATAAGCAATTTCAGACTTATATTTCCCCACTTCAGAAACAACCACACTTCCTCCATGCAAAGAAGATTTAAATTCAGGTATTCTACCGTACCTATTCATGTACTGCGCCTGGTATCGCCTTATTTGTTTTTGTATTGCAAAAAAACATCTGACACACACAGCATATCTTAAACCCTTTTTGAGAGGCCATGTAACAACCACTTCGTCCCCAACATACTGGTACACTCTGCCAAAATATCTGGCAATTGGCTCACTTATATCGTAAAAATAATCCTGCAGAAAATGACTAAACTCCATTTCCCCCATTTCTTCAGCAATGTCTGTTGAGTTATTCAGATCTATAAAAAGAAATAATCGTTCTTCTTGTTTTACCTGGTGATATTTTCCTAATACAAGGTTATAAATTGCATCTGTCCCTAATTTACGATGCAACTCATCCATAAAGTTGGATAACAATGAAATAACAAGAGCAATTCCAAGAAACTCAAACACTTTCCTTGTTGAAAAAAAATCATGCAGGTTGTGGGGAAAAATTGTTTCGTATGTATTGATCTTTAACCAGCTTACAAGTACCATAATAAAAAAAAACAAAATCATAAACCAGCTTACTACTCTGAATGTTCTATAAAGTAAATAAAACCAAAAACTTATTCTTCTGTGCCTGCGGCGAAATTCCTGCGATTGTGTTTCAAAAAAAGCAATAGCAAAACCGATCGGAATGCTGACAATAAGGGAAGTTGATAATGTAATCCAGTTGAACCCGTGCCTGGCAAAAGCATAAAATGCAAATAGGATTACAGACAGATAGATAATGTAAACATTGTTCAGAGAAATAATCTTCCAGGGCATAAGTAAATCGATAGACGTATTGGATCGGGATGCATAAGAACCCGCAATGGAACCTAAATCTGTTATTTTTTCTTCCTTTTTTTTACTCATGAGTGTTAGTTTGCCTGCTACATTAATCCCACTTCTAATATAAAAAATAATTTAGAGTAAAGTAAATAATCCTTATTTTTGATTTCTAATGAAACAATTCACACATAATCATCATCATTTGCTCTACCAGAGTAGGCCGTGAAGATATTATGTAAAAACATAGTGAAGGGCTTACTTAAAAGTAGGTCCTTTTTTTTATACCTGACACCGAAATAAATTACAAATACAGAGATAACCATTGAAAAGAAAATAAAAAATAATGAAAGAAAAAATCAGAAATAACTCCAATGAATCAGGAACCACATTAAAAATTGCTGTCCAGAAATCAGGCAGACTTTATGAGGGTTCCATTAAATTGTTGAAGGAATGCGGCATAGAAGTAAGTAATGGTAATAACCAACTCAGGGTATTGGCTACCAATTTCCCCATAGAAGTATTTTTTCTGCGGGATGATGATATTCCTGAATATATTCAGGATGCAGTAGCTGATATTGGTTTTGTAGGTGAAAACGTAGTTAAGGAAAAAAATAAACAGGTTGACCAGGTAGAAAAACTTGGTTTCGGAAAATGCCGGCTTTCAATTGCAGTTCCTAAAAATGGCCAATTAAAATCCATTCAGGATTTAAATGGCAAAAGAATAGCCACCAGCTATCCGGTCATTCTTACTGAATTTCTGAAAGAAAAAAATATTACTGCTTCTATTCATGAAATAAGTGGCTCTGTTGAGATAGCTCCAAAAATTGGTCTTGCAGATGCAATCTGCGACCTGGTTAGTTCCGGAAGTACTCTTTTTACCAATGAGCTGAAAGAAATGGAAACAATCCTTTTTTCAGAGTCTGTTTTAATAAGCAATAAAAATCTCTCAATAGAAAAGAAAATTATCCTCGAAAGTTTATTATTCCGTATCCGATCAGTCAGAAAAGCCAGAAATAATAAATATGTTTTATTAAATGCACCAAACGAAAAATTGGATACCATTTGCAATTTATTACCAGGAATGAAAAGTCCCACCATTTTACCACTGGCAGAATCCGGCTGGAGTTCAGTTCACTCAGTAATCAGTGAAAATGATTTCTGGAATGTTATTGAACAACTTAAGTTAAACGGCGCCCAGGGAATATTAATCATTCCCATTGAAAAAATGATCATATGATTAAGCTGTATAAATATCCCGAAAAAGAAATCTGGAGTGAAATTACCACCAGGCCGGTTGCTGATTATTCTTCACTGGAGAAAAGTGTAAAAAATATTTTAAAGAAAGTAAAAAATACTGGTGACAAGGCAATTAGAAAGTTTTCAAAAGAATTTGATAAAGTTGATATTAAAAAACTGCAGGTATCAGAAAATGAAATGCATACTGCAACTTCATTGTTATCAGAAGCATTAAAAAAGGCAATACAACAGGCTAAAAATAATATTGAGACATTCCACACATCTCAAAAAGAGGAAATAAAAAAGATTGAAACAATGCCTGGTGTTGTTTGCTGGAGACAATCTGCAGGTATAGAAAAAATCGGGCTTTATATTCCGGGAGGCTCTGCCCCACTCTTTTCTACCGTATTAATGCTGGCTGTTCCTGCTCAAATTGCAGGTTGCAATGAAATTGTTCTTTGTACACCTCCATCAACAGATGGAAGCATCAACCCCGCAATCATATATGCAGCACAACTTTGCGGCATAACAAAAATTTTTAAAGCAGGAGGCGTACAGGCAATTGCTGCAATGGCATTTGGTACTGAAAGTATTCCAAAAGTTTTTAAAATATTCGGACCGGGTAATCAATATGTAACTCTTGCCAAACAAATCATTCAGCAAAATGGTGTTGCTATTGATATGCCGGCCGGCCCATCTGAAGTATTGATAATCGCTGATGAAACGGCTGTACCTGAGTTTGTCGCTGCAGACCTTTTGTCGCAGGCGGAACATGGAGAAGATTCTCAAGTATTACTGATAACAGTATCATTACCGCTTGCAGAAAAAGTTAATGCTGCTATTAAAGTTCAATTGAAAGAACTGCCAAGAAAAACAATTGCAGAAAATGCACTGCAAAACAGTAAAATGATAATACTGAAAAACATTGACGAATGTATTGAACTATCCAACCTTTATGCACCAGAACATCTTATTCTTTCCTGTGAAAATGCAGAAGCTTTTTCAAAGAGAATTACAGCCGCAGGTTCAGTATTTATTGGGAATTATTCACCGGAAAGTGCCGGAGATTATGCCAGTGGCACCAATCATACACTGCCAACAAATGGTTATGCGGCAATGTACAGTGGTGTTTCTTTAGATAGCTTTGTCAAAAAAATTACTTACCAGCAGTTGACAAAAGAAGGTTTACAGAATATTAGTACATCAGTTATGGAAATGGCTGCAGCTGAAGGTCTGGATGCACATAAAAAAGCAGTCGCAATCAGATTAAACAAATAATTATGGAATTTAATTTAGATACATTGGTTCGGGAGAATATTAAAAAAATGACCCCCTATTCTTCTGCAAGACATGAGTTCAGTGGGTTAGCTACCATTTTCCTTGATGCCAATGAAAATTCATTTGGCTCACCACTTCCAGAAAATTACAACCGTTATCCTGATCCATTGCAATTAACTTTAAAAGAAAAAATAAGTAACATTAAAGGTGTTCCGGTACAAAATATTTTCCTTGGAAATGGAAGCGATGAAGCCATAGACCTTTTGTTCAGGATCTTCTGCGAACCAGGCAAAGACAATGTGATCATCTTCCCGCCAACTTATGGTATGTATGAAGTGTGTGCAGCAATAAATAATGTAACTGTTAAAAAAATTCCATTAACACAGGATTTTCAATTAAACCTCGAATCCATAGAAGAGGCCATTGATAATAACACTAAATTAATCTTTGTTTGTTCTCCCAATAATCCAACTGGCAATAGTATTAACCGAACCGATATTGAAGTGCTGGTGAATAATTTTGATGGGCTTGTAATAATTGATGAAGCTTATATCAATTATGCTAAACAAAAAACTTTCATTGCTGAATTAAGGGAATATCCCAACCTTGTTATTTTGCAAACACTATCCAAAGCCTGGGGATTAGCAGGATTAAGACTAGGAATGGCTTTCGCCGGAGAACCGATAATAAACTATTTCAATAAAGTAAAATATCCGTATAATATCAACACAGCAACACAACAATTGGCAATAGAAGCATTGGGGAATATTTCAAGTGTAAATAACTGGACAAAAACAACTGTTGAGCAAAAAGAATCACTCAAAGAAGAATTATTAAAGCTGCCATTTATTCAAAACGTTTTCCCTTCAGATGCCAATTTTATACTTGTTAAAATGAAAGCAGCCAGCAAAATATATGAATACTTAACGGGCAAAGGCATTATTGTCCGTGATCGATCTAAAGTGATTTTATGTGATGATTCGCTACGCATTACTATCGGTACGCCTGAAGAAAATAAACAATTGATTGAAGCATTAAAATTATATAGTGCATGAAAAAAATTCTTTTTATAGATCGTGATGGCACAATTATTAAAGAAGCCCCGCCAACTTATCAGATTGATAGTTTTGAAAAGCTGGAATTCTATCCGGATATGTTTACCTGGTTGAAAAAAATAGCCACTGAACTTGATTATGAACTTGTAATGGTGACAAACCAGGATGGATTGGGAACCGCCTCCTATCCTGATGAAACATTTTGGCCTATTCAGAATTTTGTACTGAAAAGCCTTGAAAATGAAGATATCATTTTTAACAATATCCATATCGACAAATCTTTTGCTGCAGAAAATACTTCAAGCCGTAAACCCGGCACCGGGATGCTGACACAATACTTAAATAATCCTGAATTTGATATTAACGCTTCATTTGTTATCGGAGACAGGATCACAGACATTCAACTGGCAAAAAATCTTGGATGCAAGGCTATTTGGATAAACAATGATCCAATACTGGGAGCAGAAGAAATAGACGGAAACAATCATCAATTTGAAGGAACAATTGCACTGGAAACAACAAAATGGAAATCTATTTATGAATTTCTAAGACTTGGACAAAGAGTCATTCAACATGAACGAAATACCAATGAAACAAAAATTCAGCTTCTGATTAATCTCGATGGTAAAGGAATTGCCAAAATAAATACCGGTCTGAATTTCTTTAACCATATGCTTGATCAACTAAGCCGTCATAGTGGAATTGATATCACCTTGAAAGTTGAAGGAGACCTGCATATTGATGAACATCATACTATTGAAGACACAGCAATTGCATTGGGTGAAGCATTTGCGCTGGCATTAAGTGATAAAATGGGAATTGGCCGATATGGATTTGTTTTACCAATGGATGATTCGCTGGCACAGGTTGCGATTGATTTTGGCGGCAGAAACTGGCTGGTTTGGCAGGCAGACTTTAAAAGAGAAAAAATTGGTGACATGCCAACAGAAATGTTTTATCATTTTTTCAAATCATTTTCTGATGCGGCAAAATGTAATCTGAATATTAAAGCAGAAGGCGATAACGAACATCATAAAATTGAATCTATTTTTAAAGCATTGGCAAAATCAATTAAAATGGCGGTTAAAAGAGATGCTGACAATATGCAACTACCCAGTACAAAAGGAATGCTGTAATGAGTATAGTTATCTTAAAATATAATGCCGGCAATATTCAATCAGTACAATTTGCCCTGGAACGCATTGGCGTGCAGGCTACTGTAACAGATGACAAAGAAAAGTTAGAATCCGCTGACAAAGTAATAATCCCGGGAGTTGGTGAAGCAAGTACAGCTATGAATTACCTGAAAGAAAAAGAATTGGACAAAGTGATTGTATCATTAAAACAACCTGTTCTGGGAATTTGCCTCGGCATGCAATTACTTTGTCAATTTTCTGAAGAAAATGATATTAACTGCCTGGGAATATTCAATACTGTAAAGGTCAGGAAATTCGATGCGACAGATACCAATATGAAAGTTCCGCAGATTGGATGGAATAACATATTTGATTTAAAAAGTAAGTTATTCAATTCTGTTATTGAAAACTCCTATTGTTATTTTGTGCATAGCTATTTTGCTGAACAAAATCAATACAGTATAGCAACAACAGAGTATATACAACCCTATAGCTCAGCAATGCAAAAAGGCAATTTTTATGGCGTACAGTTTCATCCCGAAAAAAGTGCAAAGACCGGTGAACAAATATTGAAAAATTTTTTAACCCTCTGAAATGACAGTAATTCCTGCGATAGATATAATAGATGGGAAATGTGTTCGACTAACCAAAGGAGATTATAACCAGAAAACAATTTACAATGAAGATCCTCTGGAAGTGGCACTGCAATTTGAAGATGCCGGTCTGAAGAGGTTGCACCTGGTTGACCTTGACGGGGCTAAAGCCGGTGATGTAAAGAATTGGAAAATATTAGAAAAAATTGCCGGGAAAACTAATTTAGTAATAGACTTCAGCGGTGGTATCAGTACGCTGAAAAATGTTAAAATAACATTTAATTCGGGTGCTGCATATGCCGCAATTGGCAGTATAGCCATTAAAGATGAATTTGAATTTTCCGGTTGGTTGATGGCATTTGGTGCAGACAAATTTATTATCGGAGCAGATGTCAAAGATGAACTGATTGTTATTAAAGGCTGGTCAGAAACAACAACCATTTCCGTTTTTGATTTAATTGATAAATACAGATTAAAAGGAGTAAAACAATTCTTTTGTACAGATGTAAATAAAGACGGATTATTACAAGGTCCGGCTACAAACTTGTATAAAAAGATATTGATTAAATACCCATCCATAGAACTGATTGCCAGTGGAGGAGTCACTAACCTGAATGAATTGAAAGAACTCCGTCATGCAGGTTGTTCAGGGGCTATCATCGGTAAGGCAATTTATGAAAACAGGATTTCACTTAACGAACTAAGAAATTTTATATAAGCTGATGCTAACAAAAAGAATTATACCATGTCTTGATATTAAAGATGGGAGAACTGTCAAGGGCACCAATTTTATTCAACTCAGAGATGCCGGCGATCCGGTTGAATTAGCTGTCCGTTATTGTGAAGAAGCTGCTGATGAATTGGTATTCCTTGATATTACTGCAACCACTGAAAAAAGGAAAACACTGGCTAAATTAGTAAGAGAAATTGCCACACATATAAATATCCCTTTCACAGTAGGTGGCGGAATCAATACAATGGAGGATGTAAGTTTATTATTGGAAAATGGTGCTGATAAAATATCTATAAATACATCAGCAATAAAGAATCCTCATTTAATTGATGACCTGGCAAAAAATTTTGGTAGTCAGTGTGTAGTGGTAGCTATTGATGCAAAACTTATCAAACAGCAATGGATGGTAGTAACTCATGGAGGCAGAAATCAAACAGAAATATTGACGATTGACTGGGCCAAAGAAGTTACAGCAAGGGGTGCAGGAGAAATCCTCTTAACTTCAATGGAAAATGATGGCACTAAAAATGGCTTTGCTATTGAAATTACAAAAAGCGTCGCTAGTTCTGTAAATATCCCGGTAATTGCATCCGGCGGAGCCGGAAAGATGGAACATTTTTCGGATGTCTTTACTTTAGCGAATGCAGATGCTGCATTGGCAGCAAGTATTTTTCATTTTCATGAAATTGCAATTCCTGATTTAAAACAATTTTTATATCAACGGGGTATTGTGGTAAGATTATGATCATTATTATCTTTATATCCCTTGCGGTTGTTTATTACTTTGTACAGCATTTTGAGAACAGGAGAAATGCCAGAAAGGAGGAGCAACACGAAAAAAGAAAACAATCTTTTACACAACTTCTCAAAGTCCTGAAAGAGAAAGAAAATAATAATAATTAACAAGTTAGAAAGAAAATTATGAGACCAGATTTTTCAAAATATCCGGATGGGCTTGTTCCCATTATAATACAAGATTTCACAACACAAAAAGTCTTAATGCTGGGATTTATGAACGAAGATGCATTAAACAAATCAAAGCAAGAAGGTAAGGTAACTTTTTTTAGCCGCAGCAAACAAAGACTATGGACTAAAGGAGAAACATCCGGCAATTTTCTATTTATAAAGGAAATTTTAACAGATTGTGATAATGATACACTGTTAATAAAAGTTGAACCGGCCGGCCCGGTATGCCATACTGGTGCTGATACCTGCTTTAATGAAAAGAATTCAGCGTTTTCATTGGAAATTTTGGAAAAAATAATTATTTTGAGAAAAAATAATCCATCAGAAGCTTCCTATACTTCTTCCCTTTTTTCAAAGGGCATTAATAAAATTGCACAGAAAGTTGGCGAAGAAGCAGTAGAACTAATAATTGAAAGTAAAGACAACGATGAAGATTTATTCTTAGGCGAAGCTGCTGACCTGCTCTTTCATTACATGGTTTTATTACGGGCAAAAGGCTATTACTTGAGTAATGTTATCGAAAAACTGGAAAGCAGGCATAAGCAATAAATCAGCATATTTTTGATCAGACCGTCTTTTCTAATTGCCAATTAAAAAGCATAAATTAAATTTTTGGATACTAGTTAAAAAAGATTTTTACTAATTTAATCATTCCAACTTATCCAAAAGGGACTGATATCTTTAAAGAAGTTCCCTCGCCAGGAGCACTAAAAATTTCATACTCCCCACCTATCATTTCGGCTCTCTCTTTCATTCCCAGTAATCCAAATGTTTTTTTACTGGCTTCACCCTCTAATGAAAATCCTTTCCCATCATCCGATATCGACAAAATAATTTTTTCATTTATTTCATCTAATGAAACAGTCAAATTATCTGCTTCGGAGTGTTTTGCCACATTAGTTAAAGATTCCTGGAATATCCTGAATAATGAAGTTTTAATTTTGTCAGAAAGTTTTAATTCATCGTGATAAGTTGAATTAAAAAAAACTTTCAATCCATACCTTAAGCCAAAATCTCTCAGTTGCCAGTCAATTGCTGCAGACAATCCTATATCATCAAGTAATCCGGGCCTTAATTGAGAAGTAATCCGACGGACAGATTCAACTGTTTCATTTAGAACAGACAAAATATCTTCAACCTTATTATTCACATTAATATCTGCCGTGTCAACTTTCCTGCACAACCATGAAATATCCATTTTCAATGCAGATAATAACTGCCCTAATTCATCATGAAGTTCCCTGGCAATATTAATTCTTTCCTCTTCACGGATATTTTGAAGGTGTTCTGTCAGGTTTCTTATGGACTTATAAGACAATTCCAACTCTTCTTCCCCCTTTTTTCTTTCAGTTATATCCCTTACCACAGATAAGAACCTGCCATCTGGTAATATCTGAGTTCTTACTTCTGTAATTATAACAGTCCCATCCTTTTTTCTCATTTTCCTGACCCTGAAAGTTGGGATTCCCGTTCTTAAGACATTATATTGGACCGGACTTTCTTTTAACTCTTCCTCTAATAAAATATCACGAAGGTTCATTTTTGAAAGTTCTTCTTTTGAATAACCCGTCAATTGAGAAGAAGATGTATTCACTTCTATAACATCACCCTTTGCATCAAACAAAGCAATTGCATCCGGAGCCTGCTCAACCAATGTCCGGTATTTCTCTTCGTTTAAACGTAATGCAATCTCTGCATCTTTCCTTGCTGTGATATCTCTTACAAAAATGCAAATGAAGTCTCCTTCCTCACTCCTGATCTTCCTGATTAACAATTCAAGTGAAATCTCACTGCCATCAGCATGTAAACCAGTAAATTCATTTATCCTGTCTAAAACAGTGTTTTTTCCTGTTTGTAAATATGAAGCTTGCCCGGCTTTGTGCTTATCTCTTGCCCATCCAGGAATTACAATTTCTGAGAGAAGTTTCCCTAAAACCTCACTTTCTTTCCAACCAAAAATTCCTTCTGCCTGCGGATTCCAACTGATAATCCTTTCATCCATTCCTATTGTAATAATTCCATCAAGTGCAGATTTCATTATTAATTCCCTTGTTTCAATACTTTTTCGCAACTTCCTTTCTGCAGATTTTCTCTCAGTAATATCTCTTACAACTGCAATATATTCACCTGTTGAAAGCATTTTATAGCCAGCTTCGGTAGCAATTAAAGTCCCATCTTTCCTTTTTATAAATCGTTCCTGAAAAATTATTTTTCCTTCATTGAGTTCATTGGAAAATTCATTTATTATTGACTCCTGTCCCTCAGATAGCATATCTGTGTTTGACAATTTCAACAATTCACTCTTTGTATAACCAATCATATTAACGGCTGCCGGGTTTGCATCAATATACTGACCTGATTTATTCAATACCAGAATTCCATCTGATGCCTGCGAAACCATCAAAGTATATTTCTCCTCACTCTTTCTCAGGTGTGAGAGTTCAGTAATATCTGCCATAGAACCAATCATACGAAGTGGAACGCCTTGCTTGTCCCGTATAATATAAGAACGATCATAAATATGAACATATGTTCCATCTGATTTTAAGAATCGGTATTCATTACTCCAATGACTTTCGTTTGTGTTATAAAGAATATGGGTTGTATGAGTATTAACCCTTTCTATGTCATCTGGATGAATAAGGTCTTCCCAAATCAGGCTATTGTTAGTTTCAGGCAATCTTTGGTATCCGAATTTTATATAGAAGTTATCATTCCACCATAAATTACCAGAAGATAAATCAACATCCCAAAGAATATCATTAGTGGCTTTGGCAACAATATTGAATCTCTCTAAAAGTTTCTTTAACTCCGATGTCTTTTCCTGTACCTGGAGATTTAATTCCTTATTAAATTCCTTTAACAAATGTTCTGCAATTTTTTTCTCTGTTATGTCTCTATGGACAATTGCACAGGCAGCGATATTATTAATATTTTTTATGCTGGAAAAAGATGCCAAAACAGTAATTAACATCCCATCTTTTTTTCTGTATTCGAATTCCCCCAAATATGATTCATTCAATAGAAATTTTTCCAAAATTACCTGCCGATCTTCTTCAGTACTGGAACTTTGAAGTAACAAATGGCATTTTTTTCCAATGGCTTCTGTTTTTGAGTAGCCATACATTTTTTCAGCACCTTTATTCCAGCTTAAAATATTGAAATTAAAATCTGCAGATATAATGGCATCATCATTTTGTTCAACGAGATTTGCCAGGAAAGAAATATCATTTTCATAAATTTCAGTCTTTCTCAGACTTTTGAATATTTGCCAAAAAAGAAGAAAAGCAAACAAAAGAAAAATGAGTGAGAGTAAGCCAAATAATCTTACTGTATTTGATGCAGCCAGTTCTCTATCAATATTTGAATGTTGCAGAAGAGCTCTGTCTTCATTTTCCAAAGAAAGAACTTTATTACTGAATTCCTCCATGAAGTCTTTTTCTTTATAATCAGAACGAAAACTTTCAATAAGAGATGTAATATTTTTATTTACGAAGGATTGACGAATTATAAATTCGGATTTTTTAACTTCAGGTCTCATCAATTCAAGTATCTCTTCATATTTATCTTTTCGTTGAGGATATAATGAATATAATGACTTAAAAACAAGGGTATCTTTCCCAAGTTTATTTATTGCAATATGAAAAGGGACCAGGAACCTTTCATTACCGGAAAGCAAAAAACCCCTTTTTGCTGTTTCTAGTTCCTGCATATCATCCATTATATCCTCCAGAGAACGAAGTGATTGAAGTGCAGACTTAACGGCCTTGGTTTCATAAACCGCTGTTTTCATATTGCGGTATACATACCATACAAAATAAGCAATAACAAATAATGAGAAACTAAGAACAATTATAATATTCCGACGGGTATTAAAAAGATTCATTATAAACCCTTTGTTGAATTAATGTTGGTGGAAGGTACCCAAATTAAAGCCCCTGTGCATTTATAAAATTTACAAGTGCAGCTGTATTTTTTAAATTTAGCTTTTTAAGAATATTGTATCGGTGCACTTCAACTGTTTTTAAAGAAATATCCAGTTTCAAACCTATTTCCTTAGACGATAATCCTTCTTTAATTAATTGTACGATATCAATTTCCCTTCTGGATAAATGATTCATATCTGGCTTTCCGTCATTCTCTTCCAATTCCTGATGAGCAAGAATATTTTTAATTTCTTCGCAGATATATTTTTTCCCTGCGTATACTTCAAGAATTGCATGAAACAACTCATCCTTTGATGAATTCTTTGTAACATAACCAAGAGCACCCATCTGCAGCATTTTCTTAGCATAGGTAGGCATAGAATGCATCGAGATTCCTATAACTTTTGAACCCGGAACAAATTTACGTACCAACTTTGTTGCTTCAAATCCATTGATAGGATTCATGTTAATATCCATTAGTATAATATCGGGTCTCTTTTCTTTCGAAATTTCAATAGCCTCGTTTACATCACTAGTTTCACCGATTACTTTAAAACGGGAGTCACTATTCAGAATAAATGCCCAGGACTCCCTGATCAATTTATGATCATCAACGAGCATAATGGTTATTTTTTCCATATGATGGATTTTGGAAGGTTTAATAATTGGTTATAATATACGATATTATAACATAACAACAAACGAATATTTAATTGGATATTTAATAGAATAATAAATATTTTAAGGCATCAGATAATTTAAGGCTGATCCTTAATTTAATAATACTGAAGTGAAGTGTGGAGGCGACCGGAGTCGAACCGGTGTCCAAACATATTCATCGAAAGCTTTCTACATGTTTATCCTGGCATTAATTGTCAGGAAATAACAGGAACCCGGCAAACCAATTATTTCCTTAGCTGTTTAGTCTTAAGCAACCAGCACAGCCTTTGATTGCAGCATTCTGTTTTATTTTTAAGTCGGCGGCGGGGCATGGTAACAGACCAACCGGCCCGGCGGCCCTAATGACTACATAATCACTGATTAGGCAGCCATGGCATACTGAGTATTGCCATTTAAAGTTTTCGTATTCAGATTCAACTGCTAATTACGCAACGCAGTACATGCTTACACTTTCAAAGATCTATGCTGTCAAAACCAAACGCCCCCTGATAATTATTAAAATTTACAAATCAAATTCAAAATAGCTGAATGACAGTTTAAATATACATCATTATTTACCCCAGCCAAACCAGTCATTGCCGTTTGCATACAACATAAGTCCAAGTAACAAAATCATACCCACCACTTGTGCATACTCCAGGAATTTTTCATTGGGTTTTTTGCCTGTTATCATTTCCCAGAGAGTGAACATAACATGCCCGCCATCTAAAGCTGGTATTGGTAACAAGTTCATAAATGCAAGTACAATTGATAAAAATGCTGTTATCCTCCAGAATGCTTCCCAATCCCATCCATACTTAGGAAAAATTGACCCCATAGCTTTAAAACCACCAACACCTTTATATGCTCCTGTTTTTGGATTAAGAATTTTTTTGAACTGATCTATATAAAACTTCAATTCAGTACCGGCCTTTCGTACACCTGCTGGAAAAGCCGCAAAAAAACTACTCTTTGTTATATTAAGTTTAATCCAACCAAGACTATCCATTTGCTCATAATCCATGCCATAAGGAATAAAACCCAGCTTACCGGCCTCATCTACCATGGCAGGAAAAGTAACAGTTTGCCCATTGCGGAGCACACTCAATTGCACTGTCTTATTTTTATTTATTGAGAGTTGATTTTGCAGTTCATCAAAAAAACCAACCTTAATTGAATCAATACCGATAATCTCATCATTCTTTCTAAGACCAGCTTTAAAAATCTTTGATGTATCCGGAATCATAAAAGCAATTGCCGGCTTCCTGACTTCAATAAATCCATTTATCGCTTTGTTCCTATTTACAACTAATTGACCAATGAGATCTTCATCTAAAGTAAGCTTAACCTGCTGCCCTTGCCTATCCAGTGTAACAGTACTCCCCAACAATAAGTTTCGACGGAGCTTTTCATAATCAGTAACAGGCTTGCTATCAATTTCCAATATTTTATCTCCATTCCGAATACCCATTTTGTACATTGTGCTGTCAACAACATGTACTCCATATTTCATAGATGCAGTTGGTATTTTTTTATCCCCCCAGGTCATTAATATAAATGCATAAATAACAAATGCCACCAGGATGTTCATAATAACACCTCCCAACATTACAATCAATCTTTGCCAGGCCGGCTTACTCCTGAATTCCCATTCCTGCGGTGGTTGCTTCATTGCTTCCTTGTCCATACTCTCATCAATCATCCCGGATATTTTTACATATCCTCCCAACGGCAGCCAGCCAATACCATATACAGTATCGCCAATCTTCTTTTTTACAATGGCAAACCAGGGATCAAAAAACAGAAAGAATTTCTCCACCCTGCATTTGAACCATTTTGCTGTTATATAATGACCAAATTCATGGAGAATAACCAATATTGATAAAGCAAGCAAGAGTTGCCCTGCCTGCAAGCCAACATTAGACCAGTTAATAGCTAATAAATTCATAGTATTTATTCAAATAAAAAATTCCAAATCATTACGCAGATTCAGAATTGCTTTGTCAAAGTTTAATTAAATCGGCTGCGAAGTTACGGGCCTCTCCATCGCTTTCAAAATATTCCTCCAGTGTAGGTTTTTCTATAAAGGGAATCTTTTCCATTGTTTTCTCAATCACATTTGTCATATCCAGAAAATTAATCCTGTTTCGAAGAAAAGAAAATACGGCAATTTCATTTGCGGCATTCATTACACAAGGTAAATTCCCCCCTTTGATCAAAGCCATATTTGCAAGAGAAAGATTTCTGAAAGTTTTAACATCCGGCTCCTCAAAAGTCAAGGTGCTAACTTTCCTGAAATCATAGCGGGGAAATTCGCTTTTTATTCTTTTAGGGAAAGCCAGGGCATACTGAATAGGCAATTTCATATCAGGCAATCCCATCTGGGCTTTTATACTACCATCCTCAAATTGTACCATACTATGTATGATGCTTTGTGGATGAATAACAACCTGAATTTGTTCCGGTTTTAAATTAAATAGCCATTTTGCTTCGATCATTTCGAGTCCTTTGTTCATTAAAGTGGCTGAATCAATTGTAATTTTTGCACCCATATTCCAGTTTGGATGCTGCAAAGCATGTTCTCTTTTTACATTTACCAGATAATTTGGCTTGCGGCCAATAAAAGGCCCTCCGGAAGCTGTAAGAATTATTTTTTCAATCCTGTTTCTTGTTTCACCAACAAGGCATTGAAATATTGCTGAGTGTGCAGAATCAACAGGAATACTTGGCACTCTGCTCTGCACAGCTTTCCGCATGATGATATCACCAGCAACCACCAATGTTTCTTTATTGGCTAACGCTATGGCCTTATTATTTTCAAGGGCCTTCATTGTTGGTCTTAACCCTGCATAACCAACAATGGCTGCCAGCATTAAATCATAACAATCCATTGCAGCCACTTCTTCCAATGCTTTTGCCCCAGCAAATACTTTAATATTGGTTGAAACAAGTGCCTCTTTTACCTTACTATATTTTTTTTCATCGCCAATAACAACCACATTCGGATTAAACTTTATAGCCTGCTCAATAAGCAGTTCATCATTATTCTGCGCAGTTAATACTTCGGCCGAAAATTTATCTGTATTAGCTGCAATTACTTCCAATGCCTGCGTACCTATGGAACCTGTAGAACCAAAAATAGCTATCCGTTTGACGCAATCCTGTTTAGAAGTGTCAGTAAATCCGGTTTTTTTATTGTGCAGTTCACTCATGTAATCAATTAAATAAAATTTATTGTCCGCTTTAATTTTTTATACTGATTTAATAATACCGATTAAATACATCAAAACTACCCTTCATACCATTTTGCCAGTTTATCAGCAATACTTCTGTCATTACTTAATCGGGGAACTTTATTCTGACCACCTAATTTACCGATTGATTTCATGTAATCAATAAATCCCCCCTTCTTTATGGGAGTAATTTTAAGTGGTTTAAGAATTTTTCCATTAATCAGATCATCATAATAAACATTTCTCTTTCGCAGCGCTTCATCCAGTTTAGCGGCAAATTCAAACATATCATCAGGCTTTCGTTCAAACTCAATAAACCATTCATGGAACGATTTACCATCGTCGCTGCTTACAAACGGTGCCACGGTAAATTCTGTTACTTGAATATTCTTCTCACCTGCCACTTTAAGAATACTGGATTCTACTTCTTCACCAATTACATGTTCACCAAATGCCGATATGAAATGTTTTATTCTTCCAGAAACGATAAGCCGGTAAGGATTTGTTGAAACGAATTTAACGGTATCTCCTATATTATAACCCCAAAGCCCGGCATTACTATTAATAATAAGAGCATAATTCTCACCCACTTTTACCTCTTTTAACGAAAGCCTTGTAGGATTTTCATCGAATATTTCACCGGCCGGAACAAATTCAAAAAAAATACCGCTGTTTGTATTTAACAAAAGGCCTTCAGCCTCCTGAGAATCCTGGAATGCAAAAAATCCTTCACTGGCAGGAAATAATTCTATTGTATCAACTTTTCGCCCAATACTCTCAAACAGTTTTGCCTTATAAGGTTCAAAGTTTACACCGCCCTGCACCATCACACTGAACTTTGGAAATAAATCACCAACTTTTTTTCCACTCTTCTTTATTAATTCATCAAAATACATCTGCATCCAAGGTGGAATCCCACTGATTAAGGTCATTTCCTTATCAATTGTTTCTTCTACAATTTTCTGCAATTTGGCCTCCCAATCTTCAATACAATTCGTTTCAAAAGAAGGCATTTGGTTGGAACGCAGATATTTAGGTACATGGTGATTTACAATACCACTTAATCTGCCAGTTGGAATACCACCTACTCTTTCAAGTATTGGAGAACCGGATAAAAAAATAAGTTTTCCATCCGCAAACTTTGTATTACCCGTTTCTGCCATATAACAAAGCAATGCATTTCGGGCGGTATTAATATGATTAGAGATGGAGTCTTTGGTTATCGGAATGTACTTTGTACCACTGGTGGTTCCGGAGGTTTTGGCAAAATAAATAGGCTTACCCTTCCAAAGTACATTATGACGGCCTTCTTTTATTTTTTCAATCCAATGCTTCATTGCCTCATAATCAACTATTTTAATGGCTTGGCGGAACTCTTCGTAGCTATTTACTTTATCCAAACCTGATGTTTTTCCAATTTCGGTGTTTCGGCCAATATTTATCAGGTTTTTGAGTATTTTATCCTGGTCTTCAATAGCAGTCTTCTGGCCCTTTTTTATACTTTTATAAATAAAAGAGGCGAATGGTTTAGCTAACAGCGACTTGATTTTCATCAAAAAATGTTCATTTTGAAGTAGATTACCCAAAAAGGGGCTACAAATATAAAGCTTGCCCGGTCAAACCGGGGTATTTAATGTTCATAAAACTTTGATTTGCCGTTTGCTGCTTCGATTATTTTCCCTACCTTCGCCGTCCTAATTTTTATAGTATGATAGCTGTAGTAAAAGTAGCCGGACAACAATACAAAGTTGAAAAAGAACAAACTTTGTATGTACCTCGTATTGAAGGAAAAGCCGGTGATAAACTGGATCTCGAAGTTTTATTAGTAGATACAGATGGAAAATTATCTGTAGGCACTTCTGTAAACACAAAAGTACAGGCAGAAATTGTTGACCAGGTAAAAGGTGATACCGTAATTGCTTACAAACAAAAAAGAAGAAAAGGTTTTCACAAAAAAAAGGGTCACAGAACTGCTTATACAAAAATTAAAGTAACAAGCATAGCTTAATCAGCTTAACTGATTATCAAGTTAAGAAGTGAAAATGAATTTTCTTTTTGACTTACAAACTTTAAACTTTTAAATTTAATACAATGGCACATAAGAAAGGTGAAGGCAGTGTAAAGAACGGCCGTGACTCACAAAGTAAACGCCTTGGTGTAAAAATCTTTGGTGGACAACCTGCTGTTTCCGGAAGCATAATCGTTCGTCAACGTGGAACAGAATATCATCCTGGCAGTAATGTTGGAGTTGGAAAAGACTTTACATTATTCGCATTAAGCGATGGTGTTGTTGAATTCCGTAAAGGAAAAAACAACAGAACATTTGTTTCAGTTGCAATTGCAGAAGCATAATACTTTTTTCGTTTTTGAATTTTGTGAAAAAAAAATTTGGGTTGTATAAAATAATACCTATTTTTACTACCGTTAATCCATTTTTTACTAAACATTAAATTCAAACAACATGGCTACTAAGAAAAAAGCTGCAAAAAAAGCTGCTCCAAAAAAAGCTGTTAAGAAAGCTGCTCCTAAGAAAAAAGCTGCTCCAAAGAAAAAGAAATAAGTTGATTACTTTTTCAACGAAACTGAAAGTCCCGATTTTATCGGGACTTTTTTTATACCCTAACCTCATATAAATTTTAAAATATCTGAAGCCTTAATCTTTAGAATCCTGAATATTCTGTGGCCGCCAAAAAATCTTAATTTGCAGCTATGGATAATGTTGCAATCGCTGACAATTTTAGCCTTCTTGCCAAACTAATGGATATTAATGGGGAAAATCCGTTCAAGTCAAAAACTTATTCGATTGCGGCTTTTAATATAGAAAAACTACCTGTGTCATTAAAGGAGACACCCCGGGAAAAACTTTTCGGAATAAAAGGAATTGGAGAAAGTACAGGCAGAAAAGTAATAGAATTGCTGGAAACAGGTAAGTTGGAAATACTGGATGATTATATCATCAAAACACCACCTGGTGTAATTGAGATGCTGAATATAAAAGGTATAGGTCCAAAAAAAATCAATACTATCTGGAAAGAAATGAAAATTGATTCAATTGGTGAATTGCTCTATGCCTGTAATGAAAACCGGTTAACTCTCTTTAAAGGGTTCGGAGAAAAAACGCAGAAAAATGTTCAGGAATCTATAGAATTCTATTTACTAAACCAGGGACATTTTCTTTATGCACAATTAGAAGAGATATTTCCCCAGGTTAATAATTACCTCAAAAAAATATTTTCCCCGGATAAAGTAAGTGTAACCGGAAGATACCGAAGGCAGGAATTAACTATTGAAGAACTTGAATTTATTATTCTTGAACCAAATGCTATTATAAAACCTGCATTTCAAACAGCACAGCCTCCGGAATTACTGGAAGAAACCCCGACAAGCATATTATACAAATTAAGAAATGGGTTGAAGCTTCGTTTAATCACCGGAGGTACCAATATGGCTTTTCAATTATTTAATTCAACAGGCAGTATTGAATTCCTGGAGGAATTCAGAAAAACTTTCCCTTTATTGAACTATGAGGATGCCCCTGATGAGCAATCAATATTTTTAAAAGCTGGTATTGATTTTATACCCCCTTGCCTTAGAGAATCTGCATCAATTATTGAAAAGGCAAAGCAGCATAAACTTCCGGAATTAATACAGGTTGGCGACATCCGATCAATTATACATAGTCATAGTAATTGGAGTGATGGCAGTAATACAATTGAAGAAATGGCCAATGAATGTATTAAAAAAGGATTTGAATACCTGGTAATATCAGATCATTCACAATCGGCTTTTTATGCCAATGGTCTTAAAGAAGAAAGAATAATTGAACAACATCACTATATTGATAATCTGAACAACAAACTAACTCCATTTAAAATTTTCAAAAGTATTGAAAGTGATATTCTCAATGATGGAAGCCTTGATTATCCGGAACGATTATTAAAAACGTTTGACCTTGTAATCGCTTCAGTACACAATAACCTGGGTATGGAAGAAGTGAAAGCCACTGCCCGTTTGCTGAAGGCAATTGAAAATCCATACACTACTATTCTTGGTCATTTAACAGGCCGTCTGCTTCTGAGCCGCAATGGTTACCCAATTGATTTTAAAAAAATTATCGAAGCCTGTGCTGCAAATAACGTTGTAATTGAGCTGAATGCACATCCCCGTAGATTGGATATTGATTGGCGTTGGATTGACTATGCACTGGAAAAAGGAGTATTACTCTCTATTAATCCTGACGCACATGCTCTGAGTGGGTTTGAAGATATTAAATATGGTGTGCTGGCTGCACAAAAAGGTAGTTTGAAAAATGAAAATAATTTAAGCAGTTTTGGGTTGAAAAAATTTGAAGATTTTCTTGCAACAAACAGAAAAAAATAATGCCCTTTTAATAAAAAAAGATTTTAGCAACAAGAATTTCGCTACCAACCAATCCCATAATCCTCACCATTATTACTGCTACCACCCCAGAAGCTGCCGTGCTTCCAATCAAAATAAATAGCATTGATGGGTCCACTTGTACGGTTACCCGTAGTTACTTTATAACCCATTTTTATGAGCTCATTTTTCACAGCATCTGAAGTTGTACTACTAACAAGAATCTCACCGGGCCTTGGTTTCCGGTCTTCCATTTTGGTTCCACCTAACGAGAGCCACAACTGGTTGCTATTTATGTTTGCTGCTTCACATGCCTGTTGCACTGTCATACCAAATTCAACCATATTCAAAAAGAACTGTAATAAATTCTGATCCTGTGTATCACCACCCTGAACAGCAAAAGATAAAAATGGTTTACCATCTTTCAATGCCATCGTAGGTGTTAATGTTACCCTGGGTCGTTTACCCGGTTCTATCACATTAAAAGGATTGATTTCTGCATCTAATACAAAACTTTGCAACCGCTGGCTCATTCCTATACCGGTATTACCTGCAATGCAGGCAGGCAACCAACCACCACTGGGTGTAATAGAAACTACCCAGCCATCTTTATCCGCAGCCTCTACTGAAGTGGTGCCCATCCATAGTCTTTCCATATATAATTCATCATTCAATGATGTTCCCGCAGAATCATGCTCTGGTACAAAGTTTCGTTTGCCATCACCTGATTTATTCCATTTTTTCAGCAACTCTGTATATGGATTTGTTTTGCCTTCAAAAGGATAAGGGTCACCGGGGCTGATACCTGGATCATTAGCATCCTGCTTTATCAATGAAGCCCGTTGTTTAGCATAATCTTTACTCAATAATCCTTTAATAGGTTCCGCAGGCGCAAAGTAAGGATCACCATAATAAAAATCTCTGTCGGAAAATGCAAGGCTCATAGCCTGGTATAATGTATGGATATACTTTGTACTGTTATACCCCATATTTTTCAAATCGAAATTTTCCAGGATGTTCAATGATTGTAATAATGAAGGTCCTTGTGTCCATTGTTGGAGTTTATATACCTCAACACCTTTGTAATTCACAGACAGTGGTTGTTCTTCTATGGGTTTCCATTTAGCCAGATCATTTTCTGTAATCAGTCCGCCTTGTTCCTGGCAACCTCTGACAAATTCTTTGGCGATATCGCCTTTATAAAACCTGTCATTAGCTGCCATGATAGCATCTTTACGGTCTTTCTTTTTTTTAAGTGACTCTCTTTCCGACTGCACCATCTTCGTTAATGTAACAAGCAAATCCTTTTGTATAAAAATTTCACCGGCTTCCGGTGCTTCTCTTTTTTCGCCTGTATGTGGTAAAAATATTTTTGCACTGTACGGCCACTCCTTTATTCTTGCTTTACCTCTTTCCATAGAATTGGCTGTTTGTGCATCAATCGGGTAACCAGCCGCTAACTGCATAGCCGGTGTCAACACCTGTTCCAGGCTCATTGTTCCATACTCAGCCAGCATATAACAAAGACCTCCTACAGTTCCCGGAGTTACTGCAGCTAACGGACCATATTCAGGCGGAAATGAAAAGCCTTTACTTTTAAAAAATTCTACAGTTGCACCTGTTGGTGCTACACCCAATGCATTGATAGCAATAACTTTTTTTGTTTTTGGATTATATATCAATGCCTGAGTCTCTCCACCCCAGCTCAGAACGTCCCACATTGTACAGGTAGCGGCAAGCATAGCACAGGCCGCATCCACTGCATTACCTCCCTTTTGAAATATTATAGCCCCTGCAGTGGCAGCCAATGGCTTACCTGTAATAGCCATCCAGTTTTTTCCATGTAAGGGAGGTTTTTGAGTTTGTGGTGTTGCACTAATAGCCAGTACAACTAAAAAAAATAATATTGTTATTTGTTTCATATAATCAGTTAATTTATTTTCAATCAACTCACCAATGGTAGTTCGACATTAAATGTGGTTCCTTTACCCTGCTCAGTTTCAAACCAGATTGTTCCTTTTGCTTGTTCCGCAATTCCTTTGCACATAGCAAGGCCTAAACCTGTCCCGGATGATTTTGTTGTAAAATTTGGAATGAAAATTCTTTCCTGCATTTCCGGTGCAATACCTTCACCGTTGTCTTTTATCAGAATGAGAATAGAATTTTCTTTCTTTATTTCTTTCAATTCAATATAACTATTTGTATTTCCTTCGCAGGCTTCAATAGCATTGGCAATCAAATTGGTAAAAAGACGATTCATCTGGGTTTTATCTGCATTCACCATAATAGCATCGTTCAAAGGCATCCATTCAAAAACTATTTTCTCATCTGTTGCATAAAGTTCTTTCAGTGAATGGAGAACTTCATGCAGATCAAAAGTTGTGACATTGGTATTTCCAATATTGGCAAATTGAGAAAAGTCAGCAGCTATCTTAGACAAATGATCAATCTGTTCAACCAGAGTATTTGCGACACTGCTGGAAAGCTCTTTAACATTCGGCTGGTTATTATTTATTGCCTTTTGCAGATATTGAATACTCAGTTTCATTGGTGTCAAAGGATTCTTAATCTCATGTGCTACTTGCCTTGCCATTTCCCGCCAGGCACCTTCTCTTTCACTTTTTGCTAAAGCAACAGCACTTGCACCTAATTTAGCCACCATCTTATTATACTCCTGCACTAGTTCACCAATTTCATCATTACGATTCCAGATAATCTCTTCATTCATTTTACCAAGGTTAACTTCTTTCATTTTATCGCTAATGATGGAAAATGAATTGGTAATTCTATTTGTAATAAATAAAGCAATGAGGCCGGCCACCAGGAAAATAAATGCATTCAGGTTAATAATAGTTACAAGGAAGTTTGAAATCTCCTGCCTTAGTTCCGGTTTTGAAGTGAAATAGGGAATATTAATATATGCATAAACTTTCCCTTGCTCATCCCTAACCGGTGAATAAATACTCAGGTAAGTAAAATTGCCTATACTTTCATCCTGAACATGCAGCACTTGTCTCATTCTATCAAGATGATAAAAAGCTCTTGGGTCTATTTTTTTGCTCACCACACCTTTTGTATAAACATACGCTTCCGAAGAAACCTGCAAATCACCTTTCAGGTCATATACATTTACATCAACTCCATGAATATCCGATACATCATCAACCAGTTTCTGAAGGTCATTATTAGTTACGGAATCATATATCTTAACAACATCATCAAAAGTTGTATGGTCTGCTAATTTCTTCTCCATTTCATTGACCATAATCTTCATAGTACGGCTCAATTTGTCATTATTACTTTGCTTATTTCTGCTGATGAAAAAAGAAATAGTTGCTGCTCCAATAACCAGAAATGAAAAAATGCTTATGAAAATTATTGTACCATGAACCTGAGACCGTATATTCAGTTGAACTAACTTCCTCAATCCTTTCCGGCTAAATCCTGATCGGAGAATAAAGGAAATTAATTGAACAATTGCCACCAGGAAAAGGAATGAGCAAAAGATATAAGAAAAAAGGGTTATTGTTTCAATAGCCGTTTCTTTTTTTCTGGCGATAACAACCACTTTTTGGCTACTGGCCTTGAACCAAAGTTCATCAAAATCCCCATTTGTCCGATGTTGAAACTCTTCATCCGGAACTTCATTGTCATTTAACCAGATCGGGAATGGGTAATTACCAGGAGGTGAAACAAGCCTGCCTTCTATGTATACCGCATTAGAATATATCGGTGAATTCTCCGGATCTGCCTGTCTGCTTTGTTTAAACAATTCAGGAAATAAAGCATCCCGGCTGTAGTTTTTAAAATTAGATACAATAAAAAAAGAACCAATTTTTCTAATTGAAGAATCCAATACATCCCTTCTTGTAATGTAATTAAATTTATCAAACGAGGTTTCATAATAATATAAACCTTCGGTAGATGTTGGTTTCGACTGTACAGTCAGGATCACATTCAATGATTCATATGAAACAGGATCTTCATTATACAAAGGCTTCCCAGTCGAGTCATATACATATAGTCTTGTATCATATTTATTCAAATAACCGCTGTAATTACCAGCTATAATACTGTCCTTCAGTTCCCTGTTCGTTTCCTCCGAATAAAAACGATAGAAATTTCCGCTTAAAAAATCGTTATCAAGATACTTAACAGCAATACTCATCAGCATTTCGCTGGAAGGATCTGTTTGAATAGCCAATTTATCAGCTATTGACTTTCGTCTTTCCCATTCTACATTTCGGTTCTGTGAAAGCATTATTGCAGATATAGAAACAGAAAAGATAAAAATCCACGATAAGATATTTGCAATATTTACTTTGATACGTCTAAATAAGATTCCCTTTCTGTTTACCAACCATGCATAGGCCAGTAACCATAACAACACTGGCAGATAAAACAAAACATCCTGGTTTTCAGAAAGAAAAGTAAGATAAAAAAGTCCTACAAACGCAATGGAAAAATATATAAGCCAGCTATTTTTGGCAACTAATGGAATGATAAATCGGAATAATAATTGTGAAAAATAATAGTAAGAAAGTGATAAACAGGCCAAAACAAAAAAACCGGCAACCGTAAACCGGTTAAGACTAAAAAAGTTTGTTACATCAAACGATATCTTTGAATCAGCCACCATACTGCGTATTACATTGGCCAGTGTAAATGTAGAAACGATTACCAGAATTAATGAAAAAATACCTGTTATCCATTTCATTCTATTGGAAAATCCTTCTGCCGGCATCTCTAATCCTTTCAGTTTTTGCCACGCAAATAATACAACCCAGCAAAACAAAAGGGTATTGATTAACAAATCACCAAGGGACCGCTGTATAATATTGGAACCATAAACCAAGGGACTAAACAATTCAAATTGCCGGAGATTTAAAAGTGCAGGATATAAGTATGTTATGATCCGAAGTAGCATTAATGATACGACCAGTAATCCAATTGCTTTCCAAACATTTTTGTTTTTCGAGACAGCATTTACAAAAATGTTTATAAAAAGAATTAGAAAGAACAACCCGGCAAACCGAAGTAAAATAGTTTTATTATCATTATATGGAAGGTAAACTGAAACTTTCTTATCTAAATAAAAAATTGTTTTACCAGCAATAGTTTTTACTGGAAATTCAGTTGGCTTATCACTAAGCTTTACACTTTTTTCTGCAATCCCGCTATAGAAAAACCTTTCAGGAAGATATTCAGTGGTAATAAAAAACTCTGAACGTACCGGAATTACTGCAAAAGCAACAATCTTTTCTGTACCAGTACCTGGCAATGAATTTTTCATAACCAGGTACCTTCCATTTGATAGTTTTCCAATATACTCGCCGTCAGCTGAATTTAATAATTCTGGAGGAGGTAAAGCCAGCTGATTACTCCAGCATTTCATTTCACCAACGCCAAACTCATTAACAGTATATAAAAAAATTCCATACTTTTTTGAAACAAAAGCAGCAAATTCAGATGCTGACTCTTTGTGATGGAGAATGCGATTAATAAACGAAGTGTCTTTTAAGAAAAGATTAAAATCATTTTGCTGATTCTGCAAATATTGTTGCGCCTGTTTAACCTCACGGTGCAGGGATGAACGATTACTGTAAAGCTTATTAAAAGCAAATGATAATAAGAAAAACAGGGCTGAAAGTATCAGCAGACTATATTTAAAAGTAAAAATATTTTTAAAAGATAGCTTCACAATTCTTTTCGCTGTTGTTTAATAGAATTCCAGATGGCATCCATTTCGGGAAGAGTCATATCGTTCAAATTTTTACCATTTTGAAGGGCTTGTTGTTCCATCTGTGTAAACCGGTGGATAAATTTCTTATTAGTCAGTTCCAAAGCATTTTCTGCATCTATATGCAAAAACCGTGCATAATTTATAAGTGAGAAAATCAAATCCCCGAATTCTTCTTCAATATGCTTTTGCTGTTCTTCAGTATTAATGTTTTTATCTCCTGACACAATACTCTCGATTGCCGTTTTTAATTCTCCCATTTCTTCTTCCACTTTTTCCCATACCTGCTCTTTATTATCCCATTCAAATCCTACCTGCCTGGCTTTCTCCTGTAATCGCATCGCTTTTATGGTGGCGGGTAATGACTTTGGAATACCACTAATTACTGATTTTTTCCCTTCTTTCAACTTTAATTTTTCCCAATTCTGTTTTACCTCCTCTGCATCCTTAACAATAATATCACCATAAACATGCGGGTGACGAAAAACCAATTTGTCACAAATCCCATTTATGACTTCATCCAGTTCAAATTGTTTTTGCTCACTCCCAATTTGCGCATAAAACACAATGTGCAGTAATAAATCCCCTAATTCTTCTTTGATACCTTTCCAGTCTTCTTCCGTAACAGCATCTGCTAATTCAAAAGTTTCTTCAATGGTCATTTGTCTTAACGAATGTATAGTTTGCTTTTTATCCCAGGGGCATTTTTCCCTTAAGTCATTCATGATTTGCACCAATCTTAAAAAGGCTTTGCCACTTTCTGCTTGCATATAAAAAATTTAATTACAAAAAAATACCCGATCAATAAAAATCACAACTTTATATTAGGTGTTACATTTTCAGAAGAAAAAAATGTACTCTAATTGAACTGTAATATCCAGGTAAAAACATCTGCTTCTTACCGCATTTATGGTAAAAACTACGTTAGAACGATTCTTCAGTTTCTGATACAATCCTTCCTTTTTCGCTTTTTGACATTAACAACGGTAATTTTTTCTTAAAAATAAGTACAAAAGGAATACGGTATCAGCATCTTTTGTATTTCTGTATAAATATTAGATAACTTTGAAAAAACCTGTTTAATATCAGAAATATGAAAATCCCGGCCTTCACTTTTTTCTTACTGACTTTTTCCTTAACACTTTCTGCCCAATACTATTACAACGATATTGTTGTTACAAAGGAAACTAACCTCCAGATGAAAACTTTCCTTATTAACAAAGTTAAATCTGTAACAGCCACTGGCTATGACAATAATGGGGTAAAAGAAACAAATTTTGCAGAAGTACAGGAAGTAAAAGAAAATGGCAATGCCCTGAGAGTCTCAACTACCAGCAACTTTAACCACACAGTACTATTCAACCGTTTTGACTCACAAAAACGGCTGACTTCAATTATAGATTCTTCAGCTGATATACTGAGTAAGACTACATACCAATACAATTCAGAAGGTAAAATCACTTCTATACAGAATATTGTAAAAGACAGTACCAGTGATTTTAATCAGACAGAAATTCATAATTGGTTTTATTCTGCTGACGGGAAACCTGAAAAAATGTGGCGGATCATAAATGGAACAGACAGCCTGGAAATACTTCTTTCTACTGATGAAGATGGCAATATCGGATATGAGAGAACTTATAAAAAAGGTGTAGAAACAGGTGCTATTTACTACTATCATGATGAGAAAAAAAGGCTCACTGATATAGTCCGTTATCAATCAAAACTGAAAAGACTGATACCAGATATCATGTTTGAGTACGACGATTATGACCGGGTAATACAGAAAATAACCACTACTTCCAGCCTGAATATGAAGTACCTGATCTGGAGATATATTTTTAATACTAAAGGACTCAAAACGAAAGAGGCCCTTTTCAATCACAAAAAAGAGATTACCGGAAAAATTGAATATGCCTATATTTTTGAATAAATTGTATGAATTCTATCAGAAGATAAAATGAATCCTGTCAGTAGAAATATAAGTACAACAATCTAAGTTCCGAATTACAGGGAATACTGATTTTATTTACATAAAAATGGATAATCAAGACATTCTATACGAGCATTGGAAGAAAGAACAAAAACTCTTTACTGATTGTCTGTCGAAATTAAAGAACAGGTTATCTACAAAAAATATTCATGATATCAGGGTTGCGATAAAAAAACTCAGGGCTTACTATAAATTATCTTCCCTGGTACAGAGCCAACCAGAAACAGAAGCTTATCTAAATAAAACAAATACTTTTTTCAAAATTCTGGGACGGCAGCGGGAAATCGAAATTTGTATTGAACTTACAACCCGCCATGAAAAAGAATCTCATCATTCTTTCCCATTTTGGAGAAACCAGCTAATACATCTGCTTAAAACAACCAAAGGATGGACAAAACAGGTGTTACCCCAACACAATACTAAAGAACTTTCAATTATTGGATTATTATTAAAACAGAAAATCAATTTAACACCTGGAAAGATTATAGAAGAAAAACTGGAATCAATTATAAATGAATTACTCACTGAAAATAAAAAAATCGAAAAGGACCCTCATACTTTGAGAAAAAGACTAAAGGAAGTTTATTACTGGATTCCCCTTTCAGATTTTGAAGAATCCACAAAAACATTCCATCAAACTGCCCTTCATGAAATACTTAATGATCTGGGGAATTGGCAGGATTTTGAAATTTTGCTTACCCGTATAAAACACTTCCGAAAAGATTATCTTTCAAAAGCATTTGAAGAAAATAGAGCAATAAAAGAATTCGAGATGAGTATTAAAAACAAGCAAAAATTTCTTTTGCAAAATGCAACATATAAAATAAGAAAATGGCTGAAAGAAATAAATGAAAAAAGCGGAGGTTAAACTCCGCTTTTAGTTAGTGCCCGAGACTGGATTCGAACCAGCACACCCTTTCAGGCGCCACCACCTCAAAGTGGTGCGTCTACCAATTTCGCCACCCGGGCAACACTTTCCGGCTATACTTAAAGTTGGATTGCAAATGTAAGCCGTTTATTTTTTCAGAACAATTCTGAATGTAGTTCCTTTTCCTGTTTCAGAATGTTTAACAAATATTTCTCCTTTATGATAATGATTAATTATTCTCCTGGAAAGACTTAAACCAAGCCCCCATCCTCTTTTCTTTGTTGTAAAACCAGGTTTAAATACCTTACTGATATTGGACTTACTTATCCCTTTTCCAGTATCAGAAATATCAATGATAACCGAATGATCCGTATTATCTATCACAACAGAAATCGCCCCTTTCCCATCCATTGCATCCAATGAATTTTTTAAAAGATTCTCGATTACCCAATCAAATAAAGGAGCAGAAATACTTGCTATTACCGGTATTTCGCCTTTTGAATTTACAGAAAAAGATATCTTTCCGGCAGCTCTTTTTCTCATATAATCTACCATATTTTTTATCTGGCCCAGGATATCCATTTCTTCGAGATTCGGTGTGCTGCCAATTTTTCCAAAGCGATCTGAAACTAAACGAAGTCTGTTAACATCCTTTTCCAGTTCCTGAGCAATTTTTTCATTTCCGGGTTTTTCTTTCAGCATTTCCACCCAACCTTCCAATGAGGAAACAGGTGTTCCCAATTGATGGGCTGTTTCTTTGGCCATCCCAGCCCAAACCTGATTTTGTATGGAACGATTACTGCTTCTTAAAGTAAGAAGAATGATTGCGATAAAAAGAGTTACAATACATAATTGAATAATGGGATAATAACGTACCTCATTTAATAATATTGAATCACCATAATAATACCTGTTTCTTATCTGTGGATTTTTTGGATCGGTCCATTCCATTGGGGCATGTTTCGATTTAAATTGCCTCACCTTTTTTTTCAAATAATTACTATCTTTTGCAATTTTTGCTGAATCAAGGTTAGTATAATTACCAGACGGAATATCATTTTCATCAGTTTCAATAATTGGGATTGATTTGTTTTCAGTAGAGATCATAGACGCAAGCCGGGTGTCTGCATCTGGAGGAGAAAGAACTATAAATTTTACAGCTTCAATCCATTGTTCCACTTTTTGCTTTTCTTCCCGTGCTATTTTCCTTGCCAGGTACTGAGAGTAAAAGATTGTACCACTTACAATTAGTATAGCAATCAATGCCAAAACGGTTCTCCAATTTAAAAGTTGCCGAAACATGTGCCGAATTTACCACGGATAAACCGGCTTCCCGTATTTTTGAAGAAATATTTTCATCAGTTTGAACCCCTTACCAAAAGTTTCCATCGTTATTCTGAACTGGAACGGTCGAAAATACCTGGAACAGTTTCTGCCGTCTGTACTTTCTGGCAACTACACCAATTTTGAAATAATAGTTGCTGATAACGGCTCGACTGACGATTCTGTCAAATTCCTCCAATCAATTTATTCCGGTATCCGGTTGATTTTATTCAAAGAAAATTATGGATTTGCCAAAGGGTATAATGAAGCACTCAAACAGGTAGATTCAGATTACTATATTATTCTGAATTCAGATGTAGAAGTACAACCTGGATGGATTGCACCAATGGTTAATCTCCTTGAAAGTGATAAAAATATTGCCGCCTGTCAGCCAAAAATCATGACATTCATTAACAAAAAAGTATTTGAATATGCAGGTGCTGCAGGTGGTTGGATTGACAAATATGGTTACCCTTTTGCCAAAGGAAGAATCTTTGATATCTGCGAAGAGGACCATGGACAATATGACCAGCAAGAAGAGATATTCTGGGCAAGCGGCGCTTCACTATTTATCAGGGCATCCATTTTTCATGAAATGAAAGGGTTTGATGAATATTTTTTTGCTCACCAGGAAGAAATTGATCTCTGCTGGAGAATTCAATTGGCCGGATATAAAATTTACTCCTGTCCTTCCGCTGTAGTATATCATGTTGGTGGTGGAACATTACCAAATGGAAATTCGCTGAAAACATTTCTAAACTTCAGAAACAACAGGATAATGCTTTCGAAAAATCTTCCAATGTCTAAAAAGCTCTGGGTTATGCCAGTCAGAAACTTCTTGGATGGCATTTCGGCATGGAAGGGACTAATAAAAGGGGATACAGGATACTTTTTTGCAATATTAAGGGCCGAAATTGCTTTCCTGAAATGGTGGCTATTTTACAAGAAAAGAAGTGTCTTACCTGCAAATAAAAAAGGCACCCTCTCTGGTCTTCTTCCTGGTAATATTGCCTGGTTGCATTTTGTAAAGAAGAAAAGATATTTTAGTGAAATTGTGCGTAAAACAAAATGATATTTTATACTGAACCCTTATTTTTGCACCACAAAATTCCATTATGAGTACTGAAAAGGAATACCAGGAAGAACTTAAAAAAACGCAGGGAAAAGACTTTACCCACAATTGGGTTTCTTCATCTGCATTTCTTTTTTATCTGCAGGTAGCATGTATTGTGGCTTTTACATTAGGAGGTTGCTATATGTTATACACTAAAAAGTATGAGAAAATAGATGTTCCTGTACAGGAAAGCAGTCAGTACACACCCAAGTACAAATAATAGCCTTAAAATTTTTTTAAAAAGGGCCTAAGCCCTATTTTTGCAACCCCAAACAATTAATAATTGTTTGGAAATGATTTAAGTTCTTTACAAGCTTGATTTTAAATCAGGCAGAAATTGCGGAAGTAGCTCATTTGGTAGAGCACGACCTTGCCAAGGTCGGGGTGGCCGGTTCGAGCCCGGTCTTCCGCTCAAAAGTCCTCTTGCCACAGGCGGAGGATTTTTTTTAACATCACTTGCCCTGGTGGTGGAATTGGTAGACACGCAGGACTTAAAATCCTGTGGGCAGCAATGCCCGTAACGGTTCAACTCCGTTCCGGGGCACTTTTTAAAAGCGATTCATTAAATTGAGTCGCTTTTTTTGTTTGTAGATTTGAAAAAAAGAAATTAATATATGCCAACCGAAATTAAATGTCCCAATTGTGGCCACCAGTTTGAA
>JBARSW010000254.1:0-2529 GCA_049644925.1 Chitinophagaceae bacterium
CACTCATCCGCTGAATACAGTTTAGCACCAGTCTTTCGCATTGCAAAATGGTGTGCACGGAAGCTTCAATTTCAAAAGCCTTTTCTCCAAATTTCATTTTATCACCATCTTTTTTATATGCAGTAAATACAGATGCCGGTTCTTTATAGTTGAATATCAATTCGGCTACCTTCATGCCGGCAAGAATTCCATCCTGTTTTATTTTCAAAACTGCTTTCCCTTTTGCTTCCGGAGAAATGCAGGACAGGGTAGAATGATCGCCGTCACCAATATCTTCATTCAAGGCTTCCTCAACAAGCTGATAAAGTTGTTTTTCAAAATTCATAGTTGCAAAAATAATACTTCGTTGTAAGCTTTGTAATACTAATAAGAAACCCCGCCAATAGTTGCCGGGGTTTAAATTATATACTTATTTGAATTTATTCTATTGACTGAAAACGTATTTCCCGAATAACATCTTTGCCATTCTTAACTTTCATCAGCACATTGGTACGAAAATTTCCTGCATTAGTTTGCAATGTACCAATACAATACTGACTTCCATTAGGATTATTTCCTTTATGCTTCAGTTCAAATCCATTTACCTGGTTGTTGGCAAAAAAGTCTTTTATAATCAGTTGTGCCTGAGCTTTGCTGTAGCTGTCACTTTTATCAGGTAATGATAATTCTATCGTATCATCAAAATATTTTGCGATTTCTGCAGCATTTCCAGATCGTAAAGCATTTATTACTTTATCAATATCACCTTGTGTACGAAAAGAAGACAAAAGCAAAACTGAACCAAAAAGCAGTGTTGTAAATAAGTGTTTCATACAATTTTTAGGTTTCTATATCTTATTTATCTAAAAGTATGCCATAATAATTAAATGTCATCCGCAAACACTAAAGTACTAAAAATCAACATTTTTTCCAGCATCGGGATGGCAAATAGCCAATTTGAATGTAGTTTTACATTTTTCAAACCAGCATTGTTACTCAAAACAAGCTGTATTCATACTATTAAAATAAATATCACAAAATGTCACAAAAAAGAGTCATTCTCGTTATTATGGACGGTTGGGGACTGGGAAAAGTTGCCTCAGCTGATGCTATTCAAAATGCAAACGTACCCTTTACAAAGTCCTTATATTCAGCTTACCCTAATACCACACTCACTACTTTTGGAGAAGCGGTGGGTCTTCCGGAAGGACAAATGGGCAATTCAGAAGTCGGCCACCTGAACCTTGGGGCAGGAAGGGTAGTTTACCAGGAATTGCAGCGTATCAATGTTGCAGTAAGAGATGGTTCTTTTGCAAAAAACACAATCCTGCTCAATGCAATCCAGTATGCAAAAACCAACAATAAGCCCCTGCACCTCCTTGGTCTGGTTAGTGATGGTGGTGTACACTCACATATTAATCACATAAAAGCCATTACTGATGTTTGCAAATCGGAAGGATTAAATGATGTTTTCATTCATGCATTTACCGATGGCCGTGACTGCGATCCCAAAAGTGGTTTAGCTTTTATTATAGAATTACAGCAGCACTTAAATACTTCAGTAGGTAAGATTGCAACAGTTAGTGGCCGCTATTATGCAATGGACCGTGATAAAAGATGGGAAAGAGTAAAACTGGCTTATGATGCATTAGTAAATGGCGTAGGTGCCAAAGCAACAGATGCAGTTGCCGCAGTTGAAAATTCTTATGGTAATAATATCACCGATGAATTTATTAAACCAACCATAATAATTGACGAGGCGCAGAAACCCCTGGCAACTATTAATGATGGTGATGCAGCACTCTGCTTTAATTTCCGTACAGACAGGTGTCGTGAAATTACCCAGGTTCTTACACAGATGGATGTTCCGGATTTTAATATGCATAAGCTGAATTTGCACTATACAACAATGACGGAATATGATAAAACATATAACAATGTCAATGTGATTTTTGAAACAGATAACCTGAATAATACACTTGGGGAAATATTGGAACAAAAAGGATTAAAACAAATCCGTTCAGCTGAAACAGAAAAGTATCCGCATGTTACTTTCTTTTTCAGTGGCGGACGTGAAAAAATATTTGAAGGGGAAAAAAGGATAATGGCAGCATCACCTAAAGTAGCTACTTACGATTTAAAACCGGAAATGAGTGCCAATGAACTTACAGAAGCGCTGTTACCAGAGATAAAGAATAAAACAGCGGATTTTATTTGTCTTAATTATGCTAATACAGACATGGTAGGCCATACCGGTGTTTTTTCAGCAGCCATCAAAGCCGCTGAAACGGTTGACAATTGCGTTAGACAAATTGTAACTACAGGCCTGGAAAACGGGTACACAATTTTCCTTACAGCCGACCATGGAAACTCAGATTACTTAATAAATGAAGACGGTTCTCCCAATACTGCACATACTATGAATCCAGTTCCTTTTTTCATCATTGATAACGAATGGAAGGGAACGCTGAAACCAGGAAAATTGGGAGACCTTGCCCCAACTATTCTGACAATGATGGGCATCCCGGTTCCGGCTGAAATGACAGGAAA
>JBARSW010000255.1:0-2415 GCA_049644925.1 Chitinophagaceae bacterium
TGCAATTCGCTTATTCTAAAATTATACCCAATAAAAGGGTGCAAGTCTGCGCCACGGTCTGTGCCTTTATGGTCGTGCCCATGATCGCTGTAGCCATCGCTATGGGCAAAAGCTTTTTCATTATTCGTCATTACAACACCGCCTTCGGCACAGGTAATCGTTTTCACAAAATCAAAACTAAAGGTGCCGGCATCACCTATTGTTCCTAATGACTTTCCTCTATACGAACCGCCGATACTCTGGCAGGCATCTTCCAACAATATCAACTTATGTTCTTTACAGATGGCGATCAATGCGTCCATATCTGCCATGCTGCCACACATATGCACCGGCATCACGGCTTTTGTTTTAGTAGTGATGGCTTTGCGAACTGCTTCGGGATTCAATGTAAGTGTATCATCAACATCAACCAATACAGGAACAGCACCTACACTTAAGATCGCTTCAAAACTTGCCACAAAAGTAAAGCAGGGAGTAATTATTTCATCGCCATAACCAATACCCAATGCACTCATGGCGGTTGTTAATGCAGCGGTGCCACTGGAAGTAAGTTGGGCATATTTACTGCCAAAGGTTTTGCAAATGGCTGCTTCCAGTTCCTTGCTTTTCCAGATTCCTTTACGGGGTCCATCAAAACCATAACGCATAAGGATACCTGTTTCCAGCACTTCATTTACTTCCATTCTTTCTTTGTCACTCCAGAGTTCGTAACCGGGCATTATTTATAAGTTTAAGGTTAAAAAGTATTAAAGTTTAATGTTGTTTCCTTGTTCAGAAAACTCAGCAAAGGTAGAGAATGACTTTTGATACTCCTCTTTTGGTCCCGCATGCTCGTCTTCGCAAAGCTTCAGTGGAGCAAGGCGGCAAGGCAAGGTTATGGGGTATAAAACTCCCATTTACCATCAGGCTGTACCAAAATGGCAATCTCACTCAAATCGCTTTCATTATTATTTCTGCCTACTGCTGTGATTACATAGCGATAAGAGAAATGTTGCGATGAAAGAGGTTCTTTCAGTTCGAAGCCACCTGGTATTGGCACAAACCGGGAAATATATTTTGGTGTATTACCAAAGGTTTCGCTATGGGAGTCGGCAGCATATTGATATACTACATAATATTTAATATCTATCCTGTTTCTTGGATCAGGCTTTACGGTTAACTTAATTACAGTATCATCAGTAATCGTTTTTTCTACAATGGGCGGCCAGGGTTTTTCGTTATCAATCCAACGCATAGGGGGTAACAATGCCGGGTATTTATAATAATTATTTTGCAGGCTGTCGTTCCAGCCATTGGGGTTTCGTTCAAATATTTTGCTGCTGAAATAAACACTGCCCTGCACATTGGGGTATCGCCGTAATAACTTTATCTGGTCAGGCAGTTCTACAGGGTTTTTCCATTTGGGTTGATTTTCTCCTACCCTGTAAATGCCATGTCCAATATAAATATGCCGGCCATAACTGTGGCGGCTCCACCAATCCAATAGTTTTTCATACGCAATTTTATCATTTCCAATCTCCAGGTACAATTGCGGTGTTACATAATCAATCCATCCTTTTTTAAGCCACAATAAAATATCTGCAAAAAAATCGTCGTAATTGGTTTGTCCAGCATTACTGTCACTTCCTTCCGGGTCTTTGTCTTTATTGCGCCAAACACTGAAGGGAGAAATTCCAAAGCGGCACAATTTCTTCTCGGCTTTTATAACCTTGCTGATGGCATAAATAATAGAATCAACATTGCTTCTGCGCCAGTCATCTTTTTTCAGGGGAGTTCCTGAATTTTTATAGGAAGCTTCATCCGGAAATTCTCTGCCTGGTATCCGGTAGGGATAAAAATAGTCGTCCATGTGGATGGCATCTATATCATATCTTTTCACAATGTCACGAACAATATTCACGACAAATTTCTGAGCTTCTTTAATTGCCGGGTTGAAATATTTTTTATCGCCATAGGTAAGAAACCACTCCGGGTGGATTCGGGTTATATGATTTGAAGCAATAGAAGAACCGCCAGTATTATGTACAGCCCGGTAAGGATTTAACCAGGCATGAAACTCCATTCCTCTTTTATGCGTTTCTTCAATCATAAACTTCATCGGATCGTAATAGGGAGAAGGTGGTTGCCCCTGTACTCCGGTGAGCCATTGGCTCCAGGGTTCATATTGTGAGGGATAAAATGCATCAGCAGCTGGCCGCACCTGAACAATCATTACATTCATGCCATTGCGTTGGTGAAGATCAAGCAGTTTAATAAAATCTGCTTTTTGATTCTCGGGATTATATTCTCCGGCTTGCGGCCAGTCAATATTATTTACGGTTGCAATCCAAACACCCCTGAATTCATATTTGGGCTGCGCCAAAACGAAATACGAAGTAAGAAATAAGAAATAAACAGATGTAAGAAAGTATTTTA
>JBARSW010000256.1:0-24718 GCA_049644925.1 Chitinophagaceae bacterium
CAATTATTAGAAAGTTTATGAAATCAAATAACAGAACATGGCATCAACTATTCAAGTTTTGCCTCGGGATAGTCATTGGTTCGGCATTTTGTATGAAATGGATGGAAAGTGATTTTATTCAAAACGGGAAAATTTTTACTATTATTGGATTGGAAATCAGCTATTCAAAAGCAAAAGTTATTGAAATCCTCTCCAGTTTGGATGAAAAAGTAAAAACTATCCTTGGTTACCATTTATATTTCGACTTTATTTTTATGGCTGGCATCTTTCCGGGAATTGCATCACTTTGTATGATAGCAAGAAAAAAGCATAGTGGCCGCATGTTAAGAAATCTTTTGCTTGTACTTGCATTTACTCAAATAATAGCCTGGATATTTGACATTTTTGAGAATATATACCTTTTAAATTGGTTGAAGAATCCGGTAATTGGCAACGAATTTGGGCTATACCACCTACTGGTAACATTGAAATGGATTATTGCCCTGTCCGGTTTTTTAATGGCAATTATCTTTATCTTTAAAAATAGCAGGAAAACAATTTTTTAGATTCAATTCTACCACTTTACTTTGTAAAAAATTAAAAATGGAGCAAACAAGAAATTATAGAGGAATTTGGTGGCTTGTCTTTTTTGCAGCTACAGCGGCTCTGATCTTTGCTATATATTCACATTGGCCCTGGTTAACGCTGATTCTCCCATTTCAAACAACCGCTTTTGTAAAGGCAATGGATATTATGTAATTTTCAATCTATTTGATATTAGCATGCCCTGCAATATGCAGGGCATTTTTTTTAAATAGCTGATAATCAATAAAATTCAAATTTAACTATTATATCTTTTAAATAAAAAATCCCGTCTATTGGCAGGATTAATAATTTTTACCGGCGAATTTATTTTACAGAATCAACCAGGTTTTTAAAAGTTTCAGGATTATTCATTGCCAGATCAGCCAAAACTTTACGATCCAGTTCAATACCTTTTGTATGAAGTTTGTTGATGAATTGAGAATAAGTCATTCCTTCGGCACGAACAGCTGCATTAATACGGGCAATCCATAAAGTACGATATTCTCTTTTCTTCAATTTACGGCCTACAAACATGTAGGTCATTCCTTTTTCTACAACATTTTTGGCAACGGTTAATACATTTTTACGTTTACCATAAAAGCCTTTGGCTTGTTTTAATATTTTTTTGCGGCGGGCTTTAGAGGCCACTGCATTTTTTGAACGAGGCATATTTTAAGAAGTTTAAATTTGATGAATAAGTTTAAAAACTTAGAGCCAATAGCTGAGAGTTACGGGTTAAAGTCTCAAAGCTCACTACTCATAGCTTATTTGAGTCTTAACAGACGTTTTACAAAATGAAGATGTGAGTCGGCAACTACTCCATCCATCCGCATGTTACGTTTACGTTTTTTTGATTTTTTTGTCAGAATGTGACGTTTGAAAGCTTTCTGATGCATGATTTTTCCTGTGCCAGTCACTTTAAAGCGTTTTTTGGCACTGGAGTTTGTTTTTACTTTAGGCATTTTACCCAGTATTAAAGTTTTACCCTTGAGGTGTTTCTGCACAGGCAGAACCCTTATTGTACCTCTTCGGCAATTTGTTGTTTCTAATTAGAAACTGTAGAAGAACTGCCCGTTATTAACGGGTTGCAAATGTAGTCTAAAATTTATAATCAGCAAAAGGAAATTATTCATAGTTCACATATATTCTGATAATTAATAAAAAAGAATTAGTGCATTAATTCCAGGCTATAATAATATGATAATCTGTTATTTATCAAAACATATTAATCTGAAAATAATTCAATAAAAAAATCCCGAATAAATCAGGATTTCTTATAAACTTTACAAATCATTTCTTTATCTCAAAAAATTATCCTTTTTTCTTGCCTTTTGGTGCAAACATAGCCAACATCCTTCTGCCTTCCATTTTTGGCATGTTCTCCAAAACTCCAATCTCTGCAAGACGTTCTGCAAATTTCAATAGCAAAAGTTGTCCTCTGTCCTGAAACTGAATTGCACGACCTTTAAACTGAACATAGGCTTTTACTTTATTCCCATCTTTTAAAAACCCTTCGGCATGTTTTGCTTTAAAGTCAAAATCATGGTCATCTGTATTGGGTGTAAAACGGATTTCTTTCACTTCTGAGACTTTGCTTTTCGCCTTCATCTCCTTTTCTTTCTTCTTTTTATCGTATAAGAACTTGTTGTAGTCAATTATTTTACAAACAGGTGGATCAACTGTTGGTGAAATTTCTACCAAATCCAAAGCCTGTTCCTGGGCCATTTTCAGCGCAACTTGAGTATCATAAATACCTACTTCTACATTTTCACCAACTAAACGTACTTGTGGAACTCTGATGAAATGATTAATACGGTGTTCTGCTTCTTTGCGTGGAGCGAATCTGCCTCTAAAACCGCCTTTATTAAATCCTCCACCACCGGGTTTAAAACCTCCGCCTCCGGGTGGTCTGCTGAACCCGCCTCCGGGTTTTTGTGGTACTGCCATAATGAAATGCTCCCATTCCTGAAGGGAAGCTTTATATTTTTTATTTAATTAATACCTCTTACAGGATTTGAGGGCTCTAAAATACAAATTATTCTTCTTTGCGTTCATTTATTTCAACCAAAGCTTCACTCATAAACTCATCAACTGCTTTTACACCAAGATCACCTTTGCCCTGTCTTCTTACAGCTACCGTATTTTCGTTCATTTCCTTCTCACCAACAACCAGCATATATGGTACTTTCATCAATTCGGTATCCCTGATCTTTTTTCCTATCTTCTCATTTCTGTCATCTACTTCACAACGAATATCTGCTTTTTTTAGCTTATCTGAAACAGATTTGGCATAGTCAGTAAATTTATCGCTGATGGGTAACACTTTTACCTGAACCGGAGCCAGCCATAGTGGGAATTTTCCGGCATAGTGTTCCAACAAAAAGCCAATAAATCTTTCATGAGTTCCTAATGGAGCCCGGTGAATAATCAGTGGTACCTCAGATTGATTATGCTGATTTGTATAACTTAGTTTAAAACGGCGACCCTGGGCAAAATCAACCTGGTTTGTAGCAAGTGTAAATTCACGGCCAATAGCACTCCATATCTGTACATCTATTTTTGGTCCATAAAATGCACCTTCCCCTTTAACTTCCACATAGGGTACTCCTGTTTCTATCAGTACATTTCTTACTAATTCTTCTGTTTCCAGCCATAGTTCTGGTTCATTAATATATTTCTCTCCCAATTTTTCAGGATCATGCAAAGAAAAACGCATTATATATTTATCAATTCCAAAAATTTTGAAATATTTAATATACATATCATTTACTGCCTTGAACTCTTGAGCAAATTGTTCTTTGGTGCAATAAATATGTGCATCATTCATATGCAAACAACGAACCCTCATCAATCCAAATAATTCCCCGCTTTGCTCATAGCGGTAACAAGTTCCGTATTCGGCAATCCGGTAAGGCAGGTCTTTATAACTCTTGGGTTCTGCATCAAATATTTTGTGATGATGGGGACAGTTCATTGCCTTCAAATAGTATTTTTCTCCATCCATTTCCATTGGAGGAAACATACTATCAGCATAATAAGGCAAATGCCCACTGGTTAGATACATACTCTCTTTAGCAATATGAGGTGTAACAACACGTTTGTAACCGGCAGCAGATTCTGTCTCTTTGGCTAATTTTTCCAATTCCTCAATAACAACTGTACCATTTGGTAGCCATAATGGAAGTCCCGGTCCTACATCATCATCCATTGTAAAAATTCCCAATTCCTTCCCTAATTTCCGGTGATCTCTTTTTTTGGCTTCTTCCAACATGGCCAGGTACTCATCCAGTTCTTTTTGTGCAGGAAAAGTAACACCGTACACCCTTGTAAGCTGTTTATTCTTCACATCTCCTTTCCAATAAGCTCCGGCTATACTCATTAATTTAATAGCTTTTATAAAGCCGGTATTTGGAATGTGCGGACCACGACAGAGGTCGGTAAAATTGCCCTGAGTGTAAAAGGTTATTTCGCCATCATTCAGGTTGCTTAATAAATCAAGTTTATACTCATCGCCTTTTTCAGAAAAATAATTAATAGCTTCATCCTTTGGCATCTCTTTTTTTATATAAGCATTATTCTGCTTTGCCAGTTCATTCATTTTTTTCTCTAAAACAACTAAATCCTCTTCACTCATTTTACGGTCACCCAAATCCATATCATAATAAAACCCTTTGGGATTCTCTAATGCAGGACCTACCCAGAATTTTACTCCGGGAAAAATTGACTCAACAGCTTCTGCCATCAGGTGAGCAGAAGAATGCCAAAAAGTACTTTTGCCAGCTGCATCATTCCAGGTTAATAAATTTAAAGTAGCATCCTCATTAATTGGAGCAATAGCGTCACAGACTTGTCCATTTATATTTGCTGCCAATACTTTCCTGGCCAGCCCCTCAGAAATTGATTTAGCAATTTCCAGTGCAGAAGATCCCTTCGGGTATTGCTTTACCGCTCCGTCTGGTAATGTTATATTTATCATGGTGTAATAACCTCTTTTTTAAGAGATTGCAAATTTAGCAAAAATCAGCCTAAAGATGGCCAACTATTAACTGTTTTAAAAGGTTCATTTTATATCTGAGTTTAACTCTCTTTTTTTTTCTAAATCGGGGAATGAAGTGGTTGTAGTATTATCAAGGAAATAGCTTTTCCGTTTATGAGCGTCATCAATAGAATTTTTTGTAAGCAAACACTGAAAGGAAGAAAAAATCCGTAATCCCGATTTTCAAGTCGGCGAATTAAATACTGCAGATACTGGCAATGGAATCATATTGAATACTATCTAATATAAACTGCAAATAAAACAGCCAATTTTATCCATCATAAAAGTCCTGAAAAAGTTGTTAAAATTAACAAACTCTTACTGCGGAACGAATTAACAATACGAATCCATTCGTTATTTTTGATCCGATGAAAAATTTATTTTTCAAATACTCTTTTGGTGCTTTAATCCTGATGATGTTTTCCGGATTACAATCTTCTTCTCAGAACCTTACGGGAATTTGGAAAGGCTATTTTATTTCTGATGTAGGAGAGTATTATAAATTAGAATTTCAGGTAGCTCAAAATAGTACATATGGCGTTACTGGTGTTTCTTATTCTTACCTGGATGTAAGGTTTTATGGAAAAGCTTCAATGACAGGAAGTTTTATAAAGAGTTCTTCTTCCTTCAGGATCCGAGAAATAAAAACTGTTGAAGTAAAAAGTACTTTAGGTGGCGCTACCTGTATAATGAACTATAATTTTACTTATTCAAAATCCGGAAAAGAGGAATTTCTGGAGGGATCGTATCTGGGAAAATTTGAAACAAAAAATTTGGCAAAATCAGGAGAATGGGGTGATTGTGGTGGCGGCAAAGTTTATCTCAGGAAAGTCACAACCTCAGATTTTTATATTGAACCCTTTTTGCGAAATAAAATCAATACAAAACCTGTTCTGATTAATGTTTCACCTGTTAGAAAGGACACTGCAAAAAGTAAATCTATCCCTGCCATTACAAAGAAACCGCCTGTTGTTTCTAAGCCAATAACTAAGACTGTTACAAAACCGCCTGTATCTAAAACGGTTACTTCGACTAAACCTGTTATAAAAACAACAAATCCACCTGTTGCAAAAATTAAAATTGACTCTGTTAAAACAAAAGTTGATATCCCTGTTATCACTACCCCACCCACTATCTTAATTCCCAGACCTGAAGTTTTAAAAAGCAGAACAAACGAACTGGTAAAAGTGCTTACCGTAAACGATCCAGAAGTAACAATAAAATTATATGACAATGGAGAAATAGATGGGGATACAATTTCAGTATATCATAATAATAAAAAAGTAATTTCTTCTAAACGGTTAACGGCTACTCCCCTTATCGTTAAACTTGAATTAGAGAATGAAAATACAGAACATGAGTTGGTAATGGTTGCTGAAAACCTGGGAAGAATACCTCCCAATACTTCGCTGATGATTGTTGAGGCGGGTTTGCAACGTTTTGATGTGAGAATTACATCTACAGAACAAAAGAATGCTGTTGTAAAATTCATCTACAGAAAAACAAAGTGATATTTACCGCTTCTGTAAAAATTCTGCCAGCTTCAATAATTTGATATATTTTGCTTCTGTAATGCTTCAGAGAGTCTTATTTTTTATATTATTTCCTATTTCTGGTTTTTTACAAGCCCAGGATATAAATGGTATTTGGAAAGGTAATCTTGTAATGGCACCAGGGGCCTGTTTCCCAATATATAATATTGAACTGCAAATACAGGTAGCCGGAACAAAAATCACCGGTATAGCTTACCATTTTTCAGATTCGCTGAATTATGTAAAAGAAAATTTTGAAGGTGTTTACAAGAAAGATAGTGCGATTGTTTTGATTCAGGAAAATGGCATTATTACTTATAAAATTCAGGATGGATGTGTGCCTTGCGTTAAAAAGTATACCCTCACCTATCACAAAGGTGGTGGAAATGTAGTAACTGAAGAACAGTTACGTGGTACCTGGACCGGAAAAGCAATAGATGGCAAAACAAATTGTGACCCTGGAACACTTGTACTAAACAGATTCGAAAAATCTACATTTAAAAGGGAATTAAATCTGCCTTCTTCTCTTACAAAACGAAAGTCAGAATTAGTAAAAGAGATTAAAGTTGACACCGGTAAAATTCGTATTGATTTTTATGATAATGGTCAAATAGATGGAGATACGATCTCAGTTTATGCAAACGGCATGCCGGTTGTTTCCAATAAAAGGCTGACTTTGCAACCGGTTTCAATAAACCTGGTAATAGATTTGAAAAAGACAGAACAGGAAATAATTATGGTGGGAGAAAACCTGGGTACTATTCCTCCTAATACAGCGCTAATGATTGTGCATGCCGGTGAAAAAAGATACCAATTGTATTTAACTTCTGATGAGCAGAAAAATGCAATGGTCAGGTTTGTGTATGAAAAGCCAGGAAATAAATAATCAGTCCATTAATCAGATACGAATACTTTCTATTTTTTTCCCAATTGATTTAATACTAATTACAGAAATAAGGATCTTTTTCATTCCCATTATTCTGCGGGAAACAAAAATGTAATTTCTTGCTGTAAATGCCCGTTATGTAAGTGTTTACTTTTCTGGCTTTTTTATTGGATGGTGCTTTTCCATTTACTCCTGAACCAGGAGGAATATTATTAACAACAATCGTTTCACTCTTGATTACTTTTCCTTCTCTTTTCAGGTAATCCACTCTTATAGTAACCTTGTCCAATACGGCATTTGTACCATTATAAACAGGTACATTAAACCCATCAATTCCATCATCCTTCGGAGTATATACAATGTTTCCAAAGGTTACATATTTGGTCCAGTTATTCCTCATTTCCTTTTCCTTTGCATTTTGTGCAGCAATTGCAGCATCTTGCTTTTTCTTTACATCAGCTGCAGCTTTAGCTTTGGCAGCAACCTTTGCTTTTTCTACCTCTTCAGGTTTTGTGTTTACTTGTGAATTTGTTGGTTTTAATGGCTCTGTTATTACCGGTTCAACTACAATTGGTTCATTTGAAACTGTATCATTGATTGTTTCCGTATTGGAGGATTCAGAAGTTAATCCCGATTCTGTTGTATTAACAGGTTCAACTGATGCAGAGTCAGTTAAACTAACTCCATATTCTTTACTTACTGTATTATTCTTATTTTTCTCTATATCCTCATAAATAAAATAACCTACTCCGCCAATCACCAATAAACCAAAGATCCATGAAACCCAGGCTGTGCTTTTCTTTGAAACCAGATTCGGTTTGGCAGGGCTGGAATTTACTATCGTTTCTGAAGCAACATTTGCAACAGTTTGAACAGGTGCTGTTACTGACTTTTTAGTCTCAGTTACTGATTCTGTTATTTTTACCTCTGTTGGTACAACCGGAGTAGTAGTTTGTTCTGCTGAAACTAATGGCTGAGAAATTGTTTCCGGCAATTCTGTAACAGGAACAACGGGTTCTATTACTTCGGCTTTAGCCTCACTTGAGTTTTTTAATGAATCAGTCAAATTTGTTTCAGCAGTATCTTCCACTACAGGAATTGTGGCTTTAAGGAAAATATCTTTGAATTCATCTAATTGTCCTGCTGTAGTCCATTTATCCATTCCCTCGCTCCAGATTGGGGTATCTGTTGTAATATTCTTTGTCAATAATTCATCAAAGTTTAAAGGGCCTTGTTGTCCTTTACCATCATTAAAAAAGTACATTTTCATTTTGTGTGGTTTAGTATATGGTTGAAATAGCAGGGACGAATAAGTGTAGATAGGGACAGAAATGGACTATAAATTTATTGTGTTTATTGAAAAACGCCAAATACATAATTTTTAAACGAAATATTGATGTCGCTTAAAACTTAAAATTCCAGGTGACAGCCGGAAGAACAGGAAAAAGCGAAACCTGCCTTGCTTCAACTTTAAGATCACCATTTAGCAATGTTCCCGTTTGATCAAAATAAATAAAGTAGGGATTTAATCGGCTGTATGCATTATAAATACTGAAAACCCATTGGCTATTGATTTTTCTTTTTTTCCTTGGAACAGGAGTATATGTTGCAGATAGATCAAGACGATGATATGCCTGCATACGATACTGATTAATCTTGCTATATTCCTGTGTAAGAATTCCATTTACGAAATAAAATCTCTCTGGTAATGTAATTGAATTCCCGGTTCCATAAACAAAAACAGCACCCAATTTCCACTTCTTGCCGGCTTCATAATTTGTAACAACTGAAAGATCATGCCGTCTGTCATATTTTACCGGATATTTTTCTCCATCATTTAATGATGAAAATTTTCTCCAAGTCCATGAAAGTGTATAACCTACCCATCCTGTGAACCTGCCTTTTAATTTATTGATAAGCATTTCGGCACCATAACTCCAGCCTCTTCCAAAAACAAATTCTTCCTCCGGGTCTGCCAGTGATGGTGTATAGCCTTCCTTATACTCCACCTGGTTTCTCATATCCTTATAATATAATTCAAGAGATGTTTCAAATTGGTTATCAGCAAAATTTTTAAAAATTCCGGTAGCATATAACCAACTTATCTGTGGTTTTACTATGTAAGTACTGGGTACCCAAAGATCAGTTGGCAAAGTTGTTCCTGAATTACTTACCAGGTGAATATATTGCAGGTTCCTTGTTATTGCTGCTTTTAATGATGTCTTATCGTTAATTGAATAACGGATAGTAACCCTTGGCTCAATTCCGCCAAATGTTTTTACAGATTCAAATCCATTGTAATTAACACTGTCCAGTTTATTACCATCGGCATCCCGTGTAAAAAGTTTGTAAGGCCCAATTTGGGTAAATCTGCTGTAGCGTAACCCATAATTAATTTTCCAATGCTCCCCTATTTCCCAGTCATCCTGCAGGTAAATGGCTGATTCCGCTGCAAATTTTTTCCCTTCATTGTTGGGCTTAAATACAATTGAATCCTGCCGGCCTGTTACTACATTTGGAATAAATTTGTGATAGGTAAATAAGCCCCCAAACTTCAGTTTATGATTTGGAAAAGGGTAATAATCAAAATCAGTTTTAATACTACCATCTCTGATACCCGATGAAAGGCCGATTTCAAAATTATCCTGTTGTGCAGAAAATCTGAATTTATAATCATTGTAAAGAAGAGTTGTATTTGAGAAAAGCCTTCGGTTAAAAACATGGTTCCATCTTAAACTTCCTGTTGAATTACCCCATGGAATATTTGTTTTAAAGGAACGCTTAGAATTAGCAAAATCGAAAACATCTCTACCAAAATAACCACTAAGGTAAAGCCGGTCTTTTTCTGAAAATCGATAATTAACCTTGGCATTTACATCGTAAAAATAATACCCTGAGCCGTAAAAATTACTTGATTTCTTAATAAATGGTTTTGCAAGAGCATCGGCATAAGTTCTTCTGGCCGATAATATGAAAGAAGATTTATTTTTTTTAATAGGCCCCTGGAGTGAAAACCTGGAAGCAATAAGTCCTATCCCGCCATCTACCTGAAATTTATTGATGTTGCCATCTTTCATCGCTACATCCACTACAGACGAAAGCCTGCCGCCATACTGTGCCGGCATTCCCCCTTTTATTAATGAAACATTTTTTATTGCATCAGCATTAAAAATAGAAAAGAACCCAAATAAATGACCGGTATTATATACAACAGCATCATCAAGCAGAATAAGATTCTGATCCGGACCACCTCCCCTTACATAAAAACCGGCATTCCCTTCGCCGGCATTTCTAACACCTGGTAATAATTGAATCACTTTCAATAAATCAACCTCTCCCATAAATGCGGGTATGTTTCTGACCTGGTTCATCGATAGATCGATTTTACCCATTTGAGCATTTTTTATATTGGCATCTCGAAATTTGCTGTAAACAATTACTTCATTGATTGATGAGGACCTTGGAACAATTTCAAAATTGTATGACTGATTATTATCAAGATTTACTAAAACTGTTTTTGTCTGGTAAGAAACATGAGAGACATTTATTGAATAAGTACCTTTTTCAAGTGTTATGGAATAGAACCCATATTGATTGCTTGAAACCCCTTTTGACAATCCATTTACTGATACTGATGCGCCTATTACAGATTCGCCTGTAAGACTGTCCTTTATATAGCCATTTATGGAGAATCGTATTGTTTTCTCAGGTGTACCTTGCGAAAATGCAAATACTGTTATGAATAGTAGTAATAAAAAAATATAAAGTTTCCGCATATCGATTAAGGACAGATTACTTTTTGTTTAACTCTGTATTAGATTTCTTTGTAGTATCTGCTGGCACATGGTCTATTGTTGCTTTTGCCTCTACACAATCAGCCTGTCCATATGGATTACCTGTTAGTTCGGTTTTGCTGAGCCAATTTCCAGGCTTGTCTTCTCCAAATGCATTTACACATTCAAACCAATATAATTTTGCCAGATCATATTTTACTGTATTAATCAAACTAAAAAGCTCATTGGAGAAAATATTAAACGAGCCCCTTTTTTCATTTATTGAGGGGTCTGCAATTATGGATTTGATTTCTGAGATTGCATTTCCATAAGGTTGAATTGCCGTTTCATAAATAAGAGAATCAATTTTTAACTCATCAATCCTAAAACTATCGAGTGCCTGTGAAACAACATAAGCAGATTTATTTATTTCTGATGTATCATTTTTTACAAATCCGGCAGTCAGCGAAAAATAATTTGTAAGAACATTTTCGATTGACTGATTAAAGGCTATGCTATGCTTACTTACAGATAATGCCTGAAGCTTTGGCCCATCGGATGTTGAATTTCCCCCTTCCGGAGAAATATAATACTTTATTAACCCAACCAGCAGTAACAAGATGGCAAGTATCATTGTGAGGCCATTTACACCTTTTGTTTTTTTAACGAAAACCCGAATAATGCCAAGTATTATTATCAGGGCGGGGAGCAAAATTGCTAAAATGTCAATTGTTTTCTTCATAAGTCTTAAAGAATTCGTTTTAAATCAATTGTTACTATTTTCAAATAAATAATATACAAAGATAATCGGCTCGCACCTCAACTGGTAATCCATTATTTTTGCACCTTGTTAAAATTTTAAAAAGAAACTGAGATGCTGGCAGGATTACAAAATGTTACATTTGAATTTGGGGCAAGACTTATTGTTGAGGATACAACCTGGCATATTCAGCCAGGAGAAAGAATTGGACTAATTGGATATAATGGCACCGGTAAATCTACTTTACTTAAGCTTCTTGTTGGCGAATACCAACCTTCTAAAGGTTCTGTAGAAAGAAGCCGATCAACTTCCATCGGTTACCTGCACCAGGATTTACTGAGTTTTGATACAAATGACTCCATTTTACAGGTTGCACTCAGTGCTTTTGAACGGGTACTTCAGTTGGAAACTGAAATAGAAGAACTGGGCAAAGAACTGGAAAAAATGGGTGATGAAAAGACATTACATGAGTATAGTGACCGGTTACATGAGTTAGAGACACTTGGGGGTTATAATATACACCACAGAACGGAGGAAGTTCTACAGGGACTTGGTTTTGCAAATGCCGACCTCAATCGGCCTTATAAAGAATTTAGTGGTGGCTGGAGAATGAGGGTTTTACTGGCAAAAATGATATTACAGCAGCCTGATCTTTTACTTCTTGATGAGCCTACCAACCACCTCGATCTGCCTTCTATAGAATGGCTCGAAAAATATTTGTTGCACTACCAGGGTTCTGTAGTAATAGTAAGCCATGATAAATATTTTTTGAACAGGATGGTTACAAAAATTGTGGAAGTTTACCAGCAGCAATTGCATATTTATAATGGGAATTTTGATTATTATGAAAAGGAAAAAGCCATCCGTATAGAAATGCAGCAAAAAGCATTTGAAAATCAACAGGATTATATCAGGCAGAATGAACGATTAGTAGAACGATTCAGAGCTAAAGCCAGCAAAGCAGCGATGGCGCAGAGTATTATAAAAAAATTGGATAAACTTGAACGGATTGAAGATGCATCATTAGAAAGACCTAATATCCGTATCAACTTCAGAGTAGATAAAACACCTGGAAGAGTGTTGGTGGAATTAAAAAATGTCTCAAAAGCATATGGTGATAATATTATCATCGAAAACAGCTCTGTAGAAATAGACAGAGGCGATAAAATTGCCCTGATTGGTGCCAACGGAAAAGGTAAATCAACCCTTCTACGGATTATTGCCGGTGTGGAAAAATTTACAAATGGTGACCGGAAATGGGGACATAATGTTGATGAAAGCTTTTATGCCCAGCATCAATTAGAAGCATTAAATGTTTCCAATACGATTATTGAAGAAATGAAAGAATGTGGAAGCCAGATGACGGAATTGGAGCTGCGTAGTTTACTAGGCTGCTTCCTGTTCAGTGGTGATGATTCGGATAAAAAAATAAAAATCTTAAGCGGTGGAGAAAAAGCAAGGGTGGCTTTGGCCAAAGTTATAGTTAGCAAAGCAAATTTCCTTATGCTTGACGAACCTACTAACCACCTTGATATCCATAGTTGTGACTTGCTGATAGAAGCATTAAATAAATACGAAGGCAGTATCATCCTGGTAAGCCACGACCGCTATTTTGTGGCTAAAACTGCCAATAAGATTTGGGAGATTGTGGATCATCAGATAAAGGAGTTTAAAGGAGGATATGAAGAATGGGTTGCCTGGAAAGAAAGAATGGCAAAACAGGAATTAGAGAATAAAAAAGCACAATTAAGTAGGGAAAAGGAACAACCGGAAATTATTAAACCCTCAAAAGAAGAAAAAAAAATTAAGACAGCCCCCCAAAAGTCAGCTTCAATAATAATAGATAAAGACGCAAAAAAGGAATTACAAAAAACACAACGGCAATTTCAGCAATTGGAGGAAAGAATAGCAACGCTAATTACGAAGAAATCTGCCCTGGATCAATCACTTTCTGATCCAGCCACTTATTCGGACAAAGGGAAATTTTTGGAAGCCGAAAAAGCCTATAAAAAGGCAGAACAAGAGCTGAAGGAATTAAATGAAGAATATGAAAAGGTTTTCGATAAAATGATGCGTCTGGAACAGCATTAAGTTCGGGCTAGATTTTCTTACCCCTGATTTCAAGAGTCAGAAAATACTTTGAATCCAAGAAATAGATTGACATCTTGAATACGGCATTTAACTTGTTTGTTTCGTCTGGTTTTATAAAATACCATGAATTACTGTAGGGGTGATTGCCGATTATTTCTGTTTCCGTTCTGGCAAAAAGGGGCTTGTTATAAGCAAGAGCAACGGCATCCCTTAAATTTGCACCTCGCTGATCCACTTTCAACCTTAATTTATCTGGCTCAAAATAATAGATTGCATATGGATATCCTGAGGCAGGAATAATTATTTTACCAGAATCTGCCAAAGGTAGCAGAGAGGTAATTTTGAAAACATCACCCTTATTTGACGAAATATCTTTGTATATGTCCCCTTTCAATTCAGAGAATCCTGTTTCAGCATCAAGGAATATTTTTTTCAGGTCTGAATAAAATGCGGTTGCTCCAAACTCATTTTGCCCGGAAACTGAAATTGAAAAAAACAAGAAAATGCTGAAAAGCTGTTTTTTCATTAATTAAAATTACAAAAAAGCAAACGATAAGCATTTTGAAAGTGAGTATGGGATTTTTGGCAGAATTTTCAACATGCTTTTTGAAACTTTTGGCTATAAAAACAAGTATTTCATCGAAAAATATATTCTTGATTTTAAAAGCTTATAACTTTGACAAACAAAAATTAAATAAAATGAAAAAATTTCTCACTCCGATTTTATTTGTGGCTGTTGCTGCAATAACTCTCAGTCTTACTTCTTGCAAAAGCAAACCAAAAGATGTTGATATTAAAGCTGCCATAGAGAAAGCACTTTCTGCCGATCCTATGACTGTTGGAACAGCAGTATCTGTTGAAAAAGGGGTAGCTACTATTTCTGGTGTATGCAAAGATGAAATGTGCAAAACATCCTGCGAAAAAATTGTTTCTGGCATTAAAGGTGTTAAATCTGTAGTTAATAATTGCACCATTGCACCCGCAGTTGATGCAGTTGTAAATGCTACCGACGAAATTCTTACTAAAGGTTTAGCTGATGCATTAAAGGATAATCCAACAGTAAAATCTGCTATTGCAGATGGAAAAATTGTTTTAACAGGTGAAATTGCAAAAGCAAAATGGATGGTTCTTAAACCAATTCTGGATAACCTGAAGTCTAAAGGTTATGACTTAACAGGTCTTAAAATTAAATAATAATTAAAAACAAGAATTATGCTACAAGAAAAATATCAGGAACTTATTACTGCGGCAACTACTGCCGGTGTAACTAATTTACAGGTAAGAGAACAGGAAGGTGTACTTTTTATTGATGGAGAAGCTCCAACTGGTGCGGCAAAAGATTCTCTCTGGAGTATTTATGACAAACTTGATCCTAACTTCTTATCGGGAGACCTGGTGATGAATGTAAATGTTGCTCAATCAGCTCCTGTTACAAGAGCTAAGGTTACAACAGAACGTTCTAACCTGAATATCCGCAAAGGACCAGGTACAGATCAGCCTATTGTTGGAAAAGCCGGACATCATGAAATTGTTACTGTTGTTAGCCAAACAAGTGATCATTGGTGGCTTATCAGAACACAAGATAATGAGGAAGGTTATGCTTATGCTCAGTATCTTACCCCGGAAACAGAAGCTTAAATGAGTTAAACAGCAATAAATAGAAAAAGTGCAGCTACAAACTGCACTTTTTTTTGGTATTTCCGAGATACATTATTTCTGACTTTCTATCATTTTTACAAAGTCGCTAACCAGGTAGCTAATTAACTTTCCACTGGTTGCATCCATTCTGCCATCATTTAACCTGGTAGCTCCTTCACAAATATGCAAATAAGCCGGTTTTGAATCTGCTGCAGCAAAAGATACAAATTGTCTCGCATGTACAGGAGTAACACCTACAGGAGTCATTGCGCTACTAAGTGTATTTTGTATTGAATCCAGGTCAATATCAATACCAGATAATGTATCGTCAGTAAAACTGGTAGCATGGGCAACAGATTGTAGAAAAGTTCTCTTTGTATGTATGAAAATGTCTTCGAATGTAATGCAGTCAATAAAAGGATTATTAACCATATCAACCCATACATTTTGAGGAAGATAGTTCTCATGAATACCCACTACACAATATTTTTGCAGGTATCCATCTTCATCTGCATACCGGAATGAATTACCACTATGCCTTCCTTCCATAGGCCTGTAATCTGCATCGGCATCCAGGTTTATACAATTTATTTGTGCTAATGGAATTACACCTGCCTTATACCATCCTTTGGCAGCACCTTTTATCAATGGATAAGTATTATTGTGACCTCCGCCTACCACAATGGGCAATTTTTTGGATTCTGTAATAATTTTTACCAGGTGTTCTACTTCGTCATCAATTGTATTTACCGCATGTCGGTATGCCACTATTTTTTCATCCTCACTTTTAGCAGTTTTATCAATCAGATATTGCATATCTCCGAAGTCAAAATGTCCCAGCAACATTACTTCCTGTCCATCCAGAAAATCATTGCTCTGAATATTCAGAAAGTTTTGTAAAAAGGGTACCCAAAGTGTATCAGCACCGCCAATACCATAATTTCCTTTAGCACCGAGATCTTCAGGAATACCAAATAAGATATACTTTGCTGATGAATCTGCAATTGATTTTTCCAGGGAGGCGACATCATTAATTACCTGTAATCGTTCACCCACCTTTGTTTCAAACCGGCGAATTTTTGTCAGCGATAAAATATCCAGTTTTGAATAGACGCTCAGGTGTAGCATTCCAGAAAATTGCGGCCTTTCAGTTTGAGGTTTAACTTCCGATTTTTCCATTTACAATTTTTAAAATTTCAGTTTCCAGTTCTATTGTTCTTTTTTCGAGTTCACTTCCTTTTTTAATTATGTCAGCAACATAAGCTTTATCATTAAAGCCGGTTGCATTAATTTTCACATTCAGAAAAGCACCCATTACAGCACTTCTGGCGCATAATGCACCAACCCCGGCATCTGAGACAGAATTAGGATTTCCTGTTTCAGCCATTGCTTTTATAATTTCCATACTGGAAAAAGACTTTTCCATCACTTTAAAAGGAATTTCAATGGCAAACTTAGTGGCTTCCTGAATTGCTTTACTGCGAATTGCTTTTTCTTCTTCGGTTGATTTTGGTAAAGTAAAAGCACTCATAATCTGGTTAAAAGCCCGGGTATCTGCATCTACTAATCTTATCAGTTCATTTTTAATCAGCTCACCCTTTTCTGCCCAGATGCTAAATTCCTCCCACCGGTCATCCCATCCTTGTTTATGAGAAGATAGATTAGCGACCATTGTAGCAAGGGAAATTCCTAATGAGCCAATATAAGCTGAAATTGAACCTCCGCCAGGGGCCGGACTTTCACTGGCAGTTTCATCAGCAAAACCAGTTAATGTCATACTAACCAGTTTGCTTTCTGTCTTATTAATGAGTAGATATTCAATTATCCTTTCTTCTGGTTTAAAAGGGCACAGTTCATCCAATCCCATTGACTTAACCGCAATTTTTATCAATTCATTTTCAGAAACTCCGGTTGACCTTTTCTGCTTTTTCAAAAAATATTTACCGGCATCAGTTATGGATTTTAATGGAACCAGTCCCACCAGTTCACTTCCTGTAACCCTTATACCTCTGTCAGCGGCTTTCCTGCATACTTCATCAAAAGCAATATGCACTGGTGTAACATTGATATTTGTCAGGTTCATTGAAATCTGAGCAATTCCATATTCTTCAATATACCAGCCAATGGCTTTTACAGATTTTAAAGAGCCTGGAATATTCACTGGCTTACCATTAGTATCATTTACTACTTTTCCATTCTCTTTCTTAACACGGCCGGCCTCTCTTACATCGAAAGCAATAGCATTTGCCCTTCTGGTTGAAGTTGTATTCAGGTTAACATTATAAGCTACCAGGAAATCTCTGGCTCCGATAACAGTGCCACCACGTTTGGCATCAAACTCTGCCGGCCCGAAATCGGGTTTCCATTCAGGTTGTTTTATCTTTTTAAAAAAACCTTCATACTCTCCTGCCCTTATTACTGATAAATTATTACGCTTTTGGTCTGGTTGGGCTGCTTCATATAAATAAACAGGTATTTGGAGTTCTTTTCCTACTCTTTCGGCTAAACGTTGAGCATATTTTGCCGTTTCTTCCATTGATATTCCTGATATCGGTATCAACGGGCAAACATCTGTTGCTCCCATTCTTGGATGTTCGCCTTTATGTTTGCTCATATCAATTAGTTCTCCTGCTTTTTTTATTGCCAGAAATGCGGCTTCGATTACAGCTTCTGGATTTCCTACAAATGTTACCACCGTTCTGTTGGTAGCTTTTCCTGGATCCACATTCAGTAATCTTACTCCTTCAACTGATTCTATTTGATCAGTAATTTGCCTGATTACATTTAGATCAACTCCCTCGCTGAAGTTTGGAACACATTCAATAATGGGCTGCATAGGTTTGCAATTTGGCTGCTAAGTTATTGCTTGTATTTGAAAAAAATCAGGATGTTTTTTTCCAACAATTCGATTGTTAAATGATATAAAATATTTTCTAGGCATTAACATAATTTTTAAATATAATCGTTCCTTCATTTAGTACCTTGTAAATAAAAATGTTGTTATGAAATATATTCAAATCTTGAAAAACGGTAAAAGCATTTTATTTGTTTTTGCTTTGCTATTAGGTCAGATAGTTATAGCACAACCGGGAATGAAAGACCAGAAAATAATAAATGATGCAGCACAGGCCAAAGAGGATTTTATTAACTCAGATGGACTGATGAAAAATCTTTTTGCCAATGCGTATGGTTATGTTATTCTGCCAAATGTTGGAAAAGGAGGTATGGGAATTGGTGGTGCCGCCGGGAATGGTGCAGTATATGAAAAGGGAGAACTAGTTGGAATGGCTAAAATGACACAAATAACCATCGGATTTCAATGGGGTGGTCAAGCTTACAGGGAAGTAATCTTTTTTGAATCGGAATCCGATTTGGACAGGTTCAGGGAAAACAGACTGGAATTGTCTGCACAGGCATCTGCAGTGGCAGTATCTGAAGGGGCATCAGTAAATGCAAAATACAGTAATGGAATAATGATTTTTACCCAAACAAAAGGGGGCCTGATGTATGAAGCATCAATTGGAGGACAGCATTTTAGTTTTAGAGAGCTTTAAATTTTTAGAAATTCACAGATGAAATATTTTATTTGAAAATTCGGAAGGGAGCTTAAATATTTTTTTAAAAAGTGAAGAATTCTAATTACTAATTTTCACAACCAATCCTTTGAATTCTTCGCCACCATTTGTGCAAGCACAGGCATATTCGTAACTATCCGAATTTGTTTTTATTATTTTTATCGTTAATTGTTGCTGGTTATATTTTCTATCTTCTTTTTTATTAGCCCATTGTTGTGTTAGCCTGTACTCACATTCATTCAACCATTTAATTTTATGTTTTTTCTGTAAACCAGTTTGTTTATTGGTTTCTATCTGGAGATTCTTTGTCCTTTTTATTTCCCAAATAGTATTAGCAGAATCTTTATAAGCAAAGATTCCGGTCTTAAAATTTTTGCAGGCTGTTTCATTAACCTGGGCAAATCCAACCTTAACAGAAAAAGTAAAAAGCAGCATTAATAATAATCTATACATAATCTGAATTTAAAAAAACTCTCCCCCAATCATTACTTTGTCAATAAGGTTAGTGCCAAAAGAATAAGGTATGTATGCCAGTGATGGAACTGGTTTAAAAAAAATCAGGTTTGCTTTTTTCCCAACAGTAATACTTCCCACTTCATCCTGTAATTCCATAGCAAAGGCTCCATTTAAGGTAGCTGCATTTATAGCCTCTTCAGGTAGCATTTTCATTTGTATGCAACTCATGGCAACTACTAAGTTCATATTTCCGGATGGTGAAGAACCGGGATTGAAATCTGTTGCCAGAGCAATGGCACAGCCTGCATCAATTAATTTTCGGGCTGGCTGAAAAGGCATACCTAAAAAGAATGCGGCCGTAGGTAAAAGTGTCCCAATAGTATCAGAAGTAGCAAGGGTTGCGATGGCTTCCTCATCCATTGTTTCCAGGTGATCTACACTTAAAGCATTTAATTTAACCCCTACCTGAGTTCCCCCGGATAAATTCAACTGATTTGCATGAATCTTTGGTTTTAAACCATACTTCAAACCTGCCCTGCAGATTGTTTCTGTTTCTTCTGGCGAGAAAAAACCGTTTTCACAAAAAACGTCAATAAAATCAGCAAGATTTTCTTTTGCAATAACCGGAAGCATTTCATTAATAATTAAATCAATATAGCCCTGATGATTGTCTTTAAATGCCAAAGGGTAAGTGTGAGCCCCCAGAAAAGTTGCTTTAATTGGAATGGGTGATATTTCTTTCAACTTTTTTATAACCCGTAGCATTTTCAATTCGCCATCAACACTCAGGCCATAACCACTTTTTATTTCTACTGCACCTGTGCCTTGAAGAATAATTTCATTTAATCTAACCCGGGCAGCTCTGAATAAATCATGTTCGCTTATTTCTTTAATTTTTTGTGCTGAATTTAAAATACCACCACCATTGGCAGCAATCTCTGCATACGTTTTCCCTTTTAACTTATCCAGAAACTCATCTTCTCTGCTTGCAGCAAAAACCAGGTGTGTATGACTGTCGCACCAGGAAGGAAGAACTATTTGTCCTGTGGCATCAATAATTGTATAGCTATCCTCATCAAACCAGCCCAAATTTTTCATTTCTCCTATTTCTGCAATAATGCCATTTTCAATTACCAGGTAAGCATTTTCAATACATGGAATTGCAGACATTTCTTTGCCTCGCAAAAGTTTACTCTCTTCACGGGTATTTACAAGTAGCTTTATATTGGTGATGATTGTTGCAGACATTTTATCGGTTAATTGCTTGTAATTGTTGATGTAAAATTAGACCGAGTAGTTGAAAAATAAATTAGGAATTTATTAAATTATCTATATCATTATTCTTCTTCAATCCAATAAATCTTAACTTTTTTACGAATTAGTTCTTTAAGCGGTTTCCCATTCATGTCATACTCCGCAACTCCCACAAAAAAAAGATAAAGTGGTGTTTCAATTGATTTTAAACGTATTTCTTTACTTTCTGCTGCATAAAATATTTTTTTAAAATATTTTATGCCAACAAACCGTGTACTATCCAGCTTAACTACCTTTCTATTAAATGAATGTCCATTGGCCTTAGGGTCATAAAACCAATACGACCAGCCTGTTTCACTTATACGTAATTCCTTTTCCTCATTAAATTCATCATCCTGCATTTCAAGAAGGGGCAGGTAAACAAAGTCACGAATAGGGCCATTTTCTGTAAAACGATAAATAGAATCTTTCAGGCTGGCAAAAACATAAACTCCCGGAGTATTTTCCAGCATTACCTGTATCTTAAATGCTTTCTTTTTAAGTGGAATAATAGTTTCAAAATCAGTAAGCAGAGTAGATTGATCCTGTATTACCCTGATAACAATATTCTTATTTTGTGCAACAGAAAAAAAATGTATTAAAAGAAAGATTAAGCAAACTGTCAGATTTTTTCTAAGGCGAACAAATTGTATGAACGCCGTCCATTCGCTTAATATGATGATATGTTTTTTTTGTGGATTCATCCTTTATTCCATACAAGTTAAAATAAATTACCTGATAGTGCTAATAAGTGTTGGTCATATCTTCATCCACACATATTATAAAATCAGCTTTTCCTTTGTTTTCAGGCAATAGTGAATTAATGTTTTTCTGGGAAACTGTACTTATTGTTGCATATTTCATTCCAGGTTGTTTTCTTTTAAGATACCATAATATCCCTTCATAATTATCTGAATGATAGGCTCCATTATAATGAATGAACAAACTTCCTGTTTTTAAATTAGTCAATATAAAATATGCCATTGTTGCATCTTTTATAGCTTGTGCTTTTGGCAAGTTTGTACCCCCATGCCCTCCCATCATTTCCAACATTTTAGTATAACCGGGCAGCTCGGCATCATATTCAATTGGTAATGGTGCAATCCAATTTTTTTCATTAGCAGGCAAGCTATCTAATTTTTCAAAACCACCTTTTGCAACCAATGAAGCAAATTTTCTTGGAATATTAGTGGCGATAAAATGAATGTTATTTGATTTGGCAAAATTTACAAGTGGAGCATAATCAGTAGGATAATTTTTCCAGAGACGGGCATTTGAATCAAGTCCCTTAGTACTTATTTGCCCCTCAAGATATTTATTCAAAACTAACTGATTGTCTGCTTCAAACATTTCTGCTCCCAATATCAGATCACGGCTATCTTTCAGATCTTTTGTTACCTCCAGTTGCAACCAATGAGAAATTGCATTATTATGAAATTCTCCGAATAAAAGAATATCTTTTTCTTTTATGGTCATGATCATTTTTTTATAGGATACCTTTTTCCCTTTTGCAGAATACAGTACATAAGGATTTTTAGACTGCGCTTTAACTGTAATTGACAATAAAATACTGATCGCAATAAATATTATATTTCTCATAACAACGAAGTTAATCCTCTTTTGTAAATCAGTTTACCCGTATTTACACATACTAAATAAAAATTCTTTATTAAATATTAAACTGTAACTTCAAATCACCTTCGCACCCTCTCTAAACCCTCCCCTTCTTTTTTAACACATAAACCAACAAAAAATGAAAAAGATTTTTCTTCTTTGCATGCTTGTTCCATTACTCGGAATAAGCCAAACAAAAAATGTTGTAAATGTTAACCGTGTTTTTCCAAAAGTTGACAAAGTACTGGAGTTTGAAAAAGCACTTGCAACTCATGCCCAGAAGTATCATACAGGTGACTGGAAATGGAGAGTGTTTGAAATCCAATCCGGCCCGGATGCCGGTGGCTTCCATATTACAGAAGGGCCAACCAGTTGGGAAGGTATTGATGGCAGGGGTAATCTGGGCACTGAACATAATAATGACTGGCACAAAAATGTAACCATTTATCTAACAGATAGAGGCAGTTCAATGTATTCTGTTTATGAAGACACTCTTAGTACAGTTGCCATGGGTGATTATTCTGATAAAATCAATATTACACATTGGTTTCCAAAATTAGGATGGGGTGGCAAAGTAAGAGATGTTATTGCAGATATGAAAAAAGCCTGGCAAGCTGGCGGACAATCTGTTGCTGTATATTCAGCCAGTTCATCCGGCCCGATTCAGTTTGCCCTGGTTACTAGGTATAAACAAGGATTAAAAGAAAGAGTACCGGGGTTTATAAAACCAAATTTTAAAGAAAGATATGAAAAAGCCAATGGTGAGGATTCTTTTGATGATTATATGAAATGATTAGGGAATATCTGAATGAATCCTGGAGTGAACTACTTTTTTACCGGGCTGACCTAAGTTCAAAATAAATTAATCTAATAAAATTTTAAATAAGCCTCTTTTGTATAAGGGGCTTATTTATTTTAGGACGATTCAACTATTCTATTTATCAATTTTTTTATAAATTCTCAATAACCATTGCACTTGCTCCCCCACCTCCATTGCATATTCCAGCCGCTCCATACTTTGCATTATTTTGCTTTAGTACATTGATCAGGGTTACAATAATTCTCGCTCCACTGCAACCTAATGGATGTCCTAAAGAAACGGCACCTCCGTTTACATTTACTTTAGATGGATCAAGTTTCATTCTTTTAGCGTTTTCAATTCCTACTACAGCAAAAGCTTCATTTAATTCCCAATAACTAATGTCTTCCATATTCAGGCCAGCCTTAGAAACAGCTTTTGGTACAGCAACTGAAGGTGTTGTAGTAAACCATTCGGGAGCCTGTTCAGCATCAGCATATGAACAGATTTTTGCGATTGGTTTTATGCCCAGTTCTTTTGCCTTTTCTGCACTCATTAATACAAGGGCTGCCGCTCCATCATTCATGGTACTGGCATTAGCAGCAGTTACTGTTCCCTCTTTAATAAATGCGGCATTTAAAGTGGGTATTTTATCAAATTTTACATTGAAGGGCTCTTCATCTTTTGAAAACAATAACGGGTCCCCTTTTCGCTGGGGAATTTCAACAGGAACAATTTCATTTTCAAATAACCCTTTCTCCCAGGCTGATTGTGAACGTTTATAACTTTCAATTGCAAACTCATCCTGGGCAGCCCTGCTGATACCACAAGTGCTGGCACAAAGTTCGGCAGCTATCCCCATTGCCTTACCATCATATACATCTGTCAAACCATCTTTTGCCAAACCATCGATAAGTATTGAATTTCCATATTTATTTCCCCATCTTAAACTATCAGAATAAAAAGGCACATTGCTCATACTTTCCATACCACCAGCTATTACAATGTCAGCATCACCCAACATTATACTCTGTGCACCTTGTGCAATAGCTTTCATACCACTGGCGCAAACTTTATTTATCGTAGTGCAATTGACTTCATTTTTTAAACCTGCAAATTTGGCTGCCTGTCTTGCAGGTGCCTGACCGAGGTTTGCCTGAATTACACAACCCATTAGTACATCCTGCACAAGTTCCGGGTTGATGCCAGATTTTGCAACAGCTCCTTTTATGGCAATGGCTCCTAATTGTGTAGCTGTTAATCCTTTCAAACTACCACCAAAACTACCCATTGGTGTACGTACTGCTGATATGATATATACCTCTTTCATATGGTTTACATTTAATAATACAAATATAAATAGAAACCTGTTGGATGTTAATTCAGGGGTGCATTTAAAATTGTCGCTATATTTTTTTAACGCTAAGAACAAGAGTTCGCTGAGTCCGGCAAATCAAATAATAACTGGGTATTAAAAAACGTAATAGTAATTCTTCTTCTATTCAATAAGTATCTGAAAATTATATTTGGAGGATTTAGTTGGAACCTGTTCAATCTATTAACGTATCAATGTTACTGTACCCTTTCTGTCAGCGAGACCATCTTTTAAATGAATGATATAAACATATGTTCCGGTTGGTTGTTGTAATCCATTTATTGTACCATCCCAATTAACTTCATTAGCGGTTGTACGGTAAACGA
>JBARSW010000257.1:0-1579 GCA_049644925.1 Chitinophagaceae bacterium
ATGACGGCGGAAGAAAAGGAAACGCTTTACCGGAATACTTTATTGGGATTACCAGGCAGCGAAGAACGGTTTACAGAAGCACAAATATTAACAGCATTAAAATCTTATGAAGGAATTGATTCAGCGAAACTGAAAGAGCATCTTTTTTATTTTTTGCAGCAGGTAGTTCCGGTAGCTGAGGAATGCGGATTAAAAATGGCCATTCATCCGGATGACCCGCCTTACCCGGTATTGGGTTTGCCAAGAATTGTAAGTACAGAAAAAGATGCAGAAGATTTGTTGAATGCAGCTCCGTCACCTGCCAACGGATTATGTTTTTGCACTGGTTCTTTTGGGGCTAGACCCGATAATGACCTGGTGAAAATGTTTCATCGTTTTGGTGATCATGTTCACTTTCTCCATTTAAGGAATACTAAAAGGGATGATGAAGGAAATTTTTTCGAAGCCGATCACCTGGCCGGTGATACAGATATGTATGCCATAGTAAGAGAAGTGGTATTGTTACAAAGAAGAAAAAATATTTCAATTCCAATGCGTCCTGACCATGGTCACCAGATGCTCGATGATTTAAAAAAGAAAACCTATCCGGGTTATTCTGCTATTGGCAGATTACGGGGACTGGCAGAGCTGAGAGGTTTAGAATATGCGATAAGTAAAAGTTTATCCTCTTAAAAAGATATTAAATGGGTATTGTTAATGGAAAATCCCGCTGTAGCAAAAACAGATGATGGATTTGTTGGGTGCTTGTATGAAGGTTTAGGCGGAACCATAAGGGAATACTGCATATTACAATTGATTTGAAAGTAAAAGGGATGATCTGATAAAAATATAATTATGATAATGAAACGATTTTGCCAGCTATCAGTAATTATATTGCAATTAATAATTGTACTGCCTGCAAATCTCTCTGCCCAGCAAATTGTTTCTGCTAAACAATTCCCTAATTCGTTTTCTGTTATCAATGCAGTAATTTATGTCGATCTCAATGATTTTGTACTGGTAAAAAAGACTGCCGTTTTATTGCAACAGGATATTGAATTGGTTACAGGGAAAAAAGTTGCAATAGTAAATTCATTAGACAAACTGTATAAAAATATTATTGCCATTGGGAGTATTGAAAAATCTTCTTTATTGAAAGAATTAATTTCAAAACGGAAACTCAATGTCAATACAATTAAAAATAAATGGGAGGCTTTTCAGATTTCCGGTATGCAAAATCCGTTTAATCAAGTTGAAAATGTTTTAGCCATTGCCGGCAGCGACAGAAGAGGTACAGCATTTGGTGTTTTTGAACTGTCAAAGCAAATGGGTGTTTCTCCCTGGTACTGGTGGGCTGATGTTCCTGTCAAAAAGCAAAGCAATATTTACATCAATACAGCTGCAAAAATTACCGATGCACCTAAAGTAAAATACCGGGGCTTTTTTATTAATGATGAAGCGCCTTGTTTAAGTAACTGGAGTAAGGAAAAGTTCGGTGGCTTTAACCATTTGTTTTATGAAAAAGTATTTGAACTGTTACTCCGCATGAAAGCAAATTATTTATGGCCTGCCATGTGGGGCAATGCATTCAATACAGATG
>JBARSW010000258.1:0-38484 GCA_049644925.1 Chitinophagaceae bacterium
ATGTTCAGAAGCATTTGAATCTAAAACCGCTTTAAATAATTGGGTGTTAAGAATTTTTGGCATTAATTCTTCAATTAATTCTTCTTTTGAAGGATCATAAATAAAGTCAGCCTTAAATGATTGTTTACTTTGTTTACCCGTTGATTTATTTTCCACTTTGGGAATTGGTAAAAATCTTTCTACCACAAATCGTTGGGTTGCGGCATTCTTAAACTGACTATATACAATCTCCACCACATCAAACTGCTTATCTTCAAATGCCTTCATTGCTGCTTTTGAAGCCTGTTGTACATTTTCAAATGTCAGGTGGTGAAATATATCCCGGTAAGTGGCATCAGTATTAAAATTGTTTTTCGAAAAATGTTCAAAGCCCTTTTTGCCAATATTCCAGATTGTTAGGTTTCCTTTTTTATGCTGATCCGTATATTTTTCGACGATAGTTGCTTTTGCCAGTTTAATAATATTTGCATTGAATGCGCCGGCTAATCCCCTGTCGCTGGTTAAAACAATAATCAACACTTTTTCAATAGTACGGTCCGTAGCTAAAGCCATCCCAGCTTCCCCTTCGCTGTTACTTACAATATTGCTAATCATTTCCTGCAATTTCTGAGCATAAGGACGCATTTGAATGATTGCATCCTGGGCCCGGCGCAATTTGGCAGCACTAACCATTTTCATGGCTTTTGTAATCTGTTGAGTACTTTGTACTGATTTGATCCGGTTTCTTACTTCTTTTAACTGACCTGCCATTCTTTACATTTTGGAGTTTGAAAGTTTACTGGTGCACAAGATAGCTTCACATCTGCATGTGTTTTCGAACAGGTGAACAAATAAACTATTGAACTTTATTTTGCCTTTGCTTTCGCACAAGCAGGCGCAAAAGTAAGCTCTTGGGGCTAAAATTCCATAGTTATGCTAAAATAAATAGCCTGCCGGAAAGGGCATTATCCACCGTAATTTGCCTCACTATTTTCACATTAATCAATAAGGAAAAACTCCCTTTTCAGCCCGTAGGATATTTGCAAACGACCACCCTCCTTTGTTCCATTTTTAACCGGTTTGTCGATTTCTTTTATTAATTGCATTTGAATAGGTCCGCTTGAAAGATTTTGCAGCTCCTGGCGGGTAATAATCAACTTCCCGTTCCGAACGGTATCAACCCGGTTTATTCCATCTCCAGTATATGAAGTGTCTGTAAGTAAAACACTTATATAATCTTCCGGTTCTAACCCTTCCAGTTCAAATTCTAAATCGCCCCTCTGAACTGTAGACGGAACAGGGCTTTTAAGATAAAAAGGGTGGAATGAAAAATCTTCTTTATACTGCTTTTTATCAGCATTTATAAAAACAATGCTATGCCTGCCCGAAAAATTGCTTACCGGTTTTTGTATTTCATAAAAAGCACCCGTTAATTTGGAACTATCACCAATTATTTTTTCACCATCCAATTGTACGGTTGCAGGTTCGTTCAATGTCAATGTCGTTCCATTTTCACCAGCAAAACGGAATTGCAATAAAACGGTAACATTTTCATTACCTTCTTCCCCTTTTACCTGGTAATCAAAGAAAATTGTCTCGGGATTTACATCGTCACTATTGCCTATTTCATTGTTTTTGCAGGAAGAAACCAGAAAAGCAGTTAATATTAAAAAGTAAAAGGGTTTTCGGTGCATAATAAGTTATTTCGTATTTATTCCCACACAACCCGAAAGGTACGTTAACAAAAAACAAATTATTCTGTAAACAGCCCCTTTTGCATTGTCTTTGGCTTTCAAAAGACAACATAGACTAAAATGGAATAACTATCTTTGCCGACCCCAAAGTATCATGTGCTTTGGATAATAAACTATGTCAAAATGGCTCAGAATTAATTTGTAGCACCTTTTTTGACAAAAAAACAAAATTGGCAACTCATTCAAAAGTCAGATAACCTTTCAGACAAAAACCTGAACTGTATTTGACTACTTTTTCTGATTTGACTAATTGGACTGAAACTGTATCTATTAACTATTATAATTCCCAACCATGCTTGGTTTTTTTTCAAAAATTTTTGGCGGCAGTAAATCTGAGAAAGATGTAAAAAAGATTGAACCTTTTGTAGGTAAAATAAATGCATTTTTCAATGCTTATCAATCACTGAGCAATGATGAACTCCGTGGCAAAACCCAGGAATTCCGTCTCCGTATCAAAGAACATCTTACTGAAATTGATACCGAAATAGCAGATAAAAACAAAGAAGCGGAGGACCTCCCTTTTAATGATCTGATGGGGAAGGATTCCATCTATCAGGAAGTTGATAAACTTAAAAAAGACAGGGATAAAAAGATAGAAGAAGCCCTGGAAGCTATTCTTCCGGAAGCTTTCGCTGTTGTTAAGGAAACAGCCCGCCGTTTTAAAGAAAATACGGAACTGGTATCCACTGCCACACAACTTGACAGGGATCTCAGTGTAAAAAAGGATTATATCACTATTGATGGTGAAAATTCGATATTTAAAAATACATGGACAGCAGCCGGAGGGGAAGTAACCTGGAACATGGTACATTATGATGTTCAGTTAATAGGTGGTGTAGTATTGCACCAGGGAAAAATTTCTGAAATGGCTACCGGTGAAGGTAAAACCCTTGTATCCACTTTACCTTCTTACCTGAATGCATTGCCAGGTGAAGGTGTTCATATTGTAACAGTAAACGATTACCTGGCCCGTCGTGACCAGGAATGGAACGGAACTATTTTTGAATGGCTTGGATTAACTGTTGATTGTATTGATAAACATCAGCCTAACAGCGAAGAAAGGAGAAAAGCATACCTCGCAGATATAACTTATGGTACCAATAACGAATTTGGTTTTGACTACCTCCGTGACAACATGGTGCATACCCCTGAGGAAATGGTACAACGTAAACACCATTATGCTATGGTGGATGAAGTTGACTCCGTATTGATTGACGATGCCAGAACTCCTTTGATCATTTCGGGCCCGGTAGCAAAAGGTGATGATCAGCAATTTCATATTCACAAACCCCGGATACAACAATTAGTACAGGAACAGGAACGTATTGTTCGTAACTGCCTGAATGAAGCTAAAAAGAGATTTGCCGAAGGTGATGACGATCCTAAAGGTGGAGGACTGCATATCTACCGGGCTTTCCGTGGATTACCTAAATACGGACCTGTTATTAAATACCTGAGTGAGTCTGGTGTAAAAGTAAAAATGCAAAAAGCAGAAAATTATTACATGCAGGACCAACTGCGTAATATGCATATTGTTGACGAAGAACTACTTTTCCAGATTGATGAAAAAAATAATTCAGTTGAACTCACAGATAAAGGATTAAATGCTATTACTAAAAGCGGAGAAGATCCTGAATTCTTTGTGCTCCCTGATATAGGAGTAAAATTAGCTGAGATTGAAAAAAGTGAGCTTAATGCCGATGAGAAATTACAACAGAAGGAAGTAATACTTAATGATTATGCACAAAAGGCAGATCGCATACATACTGTTCAGCAATTATTAAAAGCCTATACACTTTTTGCAAAAGATGTAGAATATGTAATTATAGATGGTGCCATTAAAATTGTTGATGAGCAAACAGGTCGTATTATGGAAGGCAGACGCTATAGTGATGGCTTGCACCAGGCACTAGAAGCAAAGGAAAATGTAAAGATTGAAGCCGCTACTCAAACTTATGCCACCATCACTTTGCAGAACTACTTCCGTATGTATCACAAACTGGCGGGAATGACCGGTACTGCAGAAACAGAAGCGGCAGAGTTGTGGAGCATTTATAAATTAGATGTAGTAAATGTTCCCACCAATCTGAAAATGATCAGGGATGATAAACAGGATTTGGTTTATAAAACAAAAAGGGAAAAATATAAGTCTGTAATTGATGAAATAGAAGCATTGCGTAATGCTGGCCGCCCTTGCCTGGTTGGTACCACTTCTGTGGAAGTAAGTGAGTTGCTGGGTAGAATGTTACAACAGAAAAAAATTCCACATAATGTATTGAACGCAAAACAGCATGCCCGGGAAGCACAGGTGGTGGCCGAAGCTGGTTTACCAGGTGCTGTTACCATTGCCACCAACATGGCAGGTCGTGGTACGGATATAAAACTCGGACCGGGTGTAAAAGAAGCTGGTGGATTGGCCATCATAGGTACAGAAAGACATGAAAGCCGCCGTGTGGACAGGCAGTTGCGGGGCCGTGCAGGTCGTCAGGGAGATCCGGGTTCGTCCCAGTTTTATGTTTCTTTAGAAGATGACCTGATGCGGATGTTTGGCAGTGAACGTATCGCTTCGCTGATGGATAAACTGGGTTACAAAGAAGGTGATGTTATACAGCACAGTATGATCAGCAACAGTATTCAGCGGGCACAAAAGAAAGTAGAAGAAAACAACTTTGGTATACGTAAACGTTTGCTGGAGTACGATGATGTAATGAACAAACAACGGAATGCTGTTTATGAAAAACGTAACCATGCTTTGTTTGGTGAAAGATTAGCGTTGGATATTGATACTTCCTTCTCTGCAGTTGCCGGTGGATTAATAGATTCCTTCCGGGAACAGGAAGATTTTGAAGGATTTAAACTGGCCTGTATCGTAAATTTTGGTTTGGATACAACTATCGGTGAAGATGAATTTAAAAAAGGAGATTTTAATTCATTGAATGATAAGCTGTATAATGAAATTTCAGAAAAATATATTCAGCATAAAGCAGAATTACAGAAACAGGCAATCCCGGTTTTCAAGAATATCCGTCTTACACAAGGCAGCCATATAGAAAATGTAATCGTTCCATTTACTGATGGCCGTAAAGCGATGAGTGTACTTACTAATTTGGATAAAACACTCAGTACACAAGGTGTGGAACTTACCAATTCACTGGAAAAGACTATTACACTGGCCGTAATTGACGATGCCTGGAAAGAACACCTGCGGGCAATGGATGATCTTAAACAAAGTGTGCAAACAGCATACCTGGAACAAAAAGATCCATTGGTTATTTATAAAATGGAAGCATACAACCAGTTCAGCAGTATGAATACCGAAGTAAACAAGGATATCGTTTCATTTCTAAGCCATTCATCAATTCCCATCCAGCAGGAAAATACTCCGCTGAAAGAAGGCCGTCAGCAAAAAACGGATATGAGTAAAATGAAAGCTAATAAAGATGATGTTGATAACGCCGGGAAAGAATACGGGGCAAATGATAAAGATAAATTTGAGCCGGGTGGAGGCGGTGAAGTTGCCGTAAAACATGAGCCGGTAAAAGTTGCTCCAAAAATCGGCCGTAATGACCCTTGCCCTTGTGGCAGCGGGAAGAAGTACAAGCAGTGTCATGGTAAAGATGCATAGGCCGGGACAATAAATAAATTAAAAGAAGCATTCACAAAAGTGGGTGCTTTTTTTCTTGTTATGCAAGTAATTATAATTGGACAAGTCACATACATCCTGGCATTCCTTCTGTCAATTAGCCAAATCCGATTTTCAACCCCAATCGAATAATTCCTCAAAGGAATATTTATGGAAAAATGGACTGTTAATTTATATGAGAAATTGTTTTATGATCAGGTTCTCAACTATCTTAACTTTATAAAGCAATTGAAGTAGATTCTGAATATTTCAATTTGAAGAAGATGAGCTTTCAACAACTAATAACATTTGGTTTTAGTGATATTGAACAATCTACAAGATTGGCTCAGCAATTAAAAGAAAAGTATCCGGAAATACTTGATCTTCACCGCCAGTTGATTCGTAAAGCAATCAAAAACCACAAGGGAAAAGAAATAGATACAGCCGGTGATGGTTTCTTTATGACATTTGAAGATCCTCTCGCAGCAGTTTTTGCAGCCTCCCAAATACAGAAAGAACTCCAGGTTCAAAATTGGGCAAAAGAAATTGGACTTAAGGTACGCATGGGCATTCATACCGGAGTTGCTTTAACAACAGAATCAGGATATACCGGAATTGAAGTGCATAGGGCTTCCCGAATCTGTGCTGCAGCACATGGTGGACAAGTATTAATTTCTCATGCTACTGAACAAAACCTCTCATCCCTTACAAGCAATGAACTTTCCTTATTATGCCTTGGCGATTTTGTACTGAAAGATTTTGACGAACCGATTACTTTGTATCAGCTTAAAATACAGGGATTAAATAAAGACTTCCCCCGGCTTCGTGTAAACCCGGAAGAAAAAAAGATTGCCGTGCTTCCTTTTACCAACCAAAACAAAGATCCCGAACAAGATTATCTTGGCGAAGGTATTGCTGAAGAAATAATTGTAGCCCTTGGAAAAGTTCCTGGTTTAAGGGTTGCATCAAGATCTACAGTTTTTTCAATAAAAAATGAAAATACAGATGCCCGGCATATTGGCAGGAAGCTCGATGTAAATTCTGTTTTAGCCGGAAGGATCAAATCCAATAACGGCCAATTGCATATTTCGGCGGAACTTGTTGATACGGATTCGGGGATGAATATCTGGTCAGGTCAATACGATATTGCAAAGAATTCTTTATTATATATTCAGAAAGAAATTACCCGTCAAATAACAGATGCGTTAGATTGCAAACTAACTGCTGAACACTTAAACTCTTTGCAGCAAAGACAATCACAAAATGCCGAGGCATATGATTTCTACCTTCGTGGACGCCGGTTTTATATGCAGTTTAGTACCAATGAAATTGAATTGGCCCTTCAGATGTTTGAAAAGGCAATTGAAGCAGATAATACTTATGCTTTAGCTTATGCAGGAAAAGCCGATTGTTATTCATTTCTATACCAGCATAAGGAACGATCTGATGAAATTATTAAGAAGGCTGATATGATGAGTTTAAAAGGCATTGAACTTGCTCCGGCATTGGCCGAAGTTTATGTGTCACGGGGAATTGTATTGTCGCAGCTCCAGCAATTTGATGAAGCAGAAAAACTATTCCAATTTGCAATTGAACAAGATCCTACTCTTTTCCTGGGTTGGTATCATTATGCACGGTCTTGTTTTGCAGTAGGCAAACTTGATAAAGCAGCACGGTTATTTGAGCAGGCAAACCAGGTAGAACCGGAAGATTATCAATCTGTTTTTCTTGCTGCCCAATCTTACAGTGATATTGGTATCAATGACCTTGCAAAAACTTTAAGACAACGGGGTGTGGAAATTGCTGAACGGCGGTTGGAACTTAACCCTGGTGAAACAAGAGCTTTATATCTAACAGCCAATGCATATGTATTTCTTGATAATCATGAAAAAAGCAAACAACTTCTAAAAAGGGCATTATTTCTTGAACCGGAAGACTCAATGCTTCTTTATAATGCCAGCTGCATTTATACACTCCTGGGCATGAAATCAGAAGCCCTTAATTGCCTGGAAAAATCATATAAAGCCGGCCTTACTTTACTTGGCTGGTATGAAAACGACAGTAACCTCGACTCGCTGAGAGATGATCCAAGATTTATTAATCTATTATCAGATATTAGAAAACTATTCAGTAAAAAACTGGAAGAAAAAAATAGTTAATACTTCTTCTTTCTATAAATACAATTATCCATATCACAAATATTACAGGCATAGCCTTTTCGTTTTACATCATGGCCAATGCCAATAATACCACTAACCGTTTTCACCGGTTGCATCAAAGAATGGGAAGTGAGTGTCACCCCACAAAAGTTTTCAGGGAAAAATGAAAAAAGTTTTTGCTGTTCACTTACATTCCAGCCACAATAACCGGGGCTGTTTCGGTTAGTAATATTTATTCCCTGCAGATGAAAATACTTCTCCAGTTCACCCTGCATTTTATCCATAGCAGCTTCTACTATTTCCGAACCAACAATATCCATAAGATAACCTTCCAGTACATTATCATCTTTAATAAGCTTATCTGCATAATCGCCGATATCGGGTCCTGCTGTACAAAGAAAAAATACAACAGCATCCGACTTCTTAAGCTGTGAATATATTATTTTATGGATGTCAAATTCAATCTCATTCACATTAAGCTGGTGTGCTTTACGATTGAAAGAAATATTATTAAGAATTAAATATCCACCTTTTATATCGCACAAATCACGGGCCATATAAAGAGTATCTTCAATTACCTTTCGAATAGGTTCAGGAGATTTGCCCGCTTCATACCCGATAGTAGTTTCAATTAATTCCGGATAAAGACCCAGCTCCTCAACTTTGTATTTAAATTCGCTTAGTTCCATCCGCCAGTACTTTTTTTATTATTGATTGCTTTTACAACTTCCGCCATTTTTTTTATATGTCCCGGTGTTGTTCCGCAACAACCCCCTATAATATTTGCACCTGCGGCAATCAGCTTTTCAGCAACTGCTGCCATTCCCTCCGGTGTTTCTGCATAAATTATTTTACCGTCTTTGTAAACCGGTATTCCTGCATTGGCTTGTATTAAAATGGGTACAGACATATTGGTATTTCTAATTTCTTCTACAATACCTACCATATCCGCAGAACCATTTCCACAATTGGCTCCTATAATATCAGCTCCTGCTTCAACCAGCTTATTCACCATTTCAACAGGTGATACTCCCATGAAAGTGTGGTATTTGTTATCCGATGTTTTTTCAAAAGTCATGGTACAGAAAACTTCACAACGGGTATTATCCTTAGCAGCTTTTACTGCAAGCTTTGCTTCTTCAAGGTCGGTCATTGTTTCTATCAAAATAGCATCGGCACTGCCTGCTTCCAGTGCAACAGCTTGTTCTTTGAATGCCTCATACATTTCTTCCGGTGTTACTTCACCCATCATTAATAACTTACCGGTAGAGCCGATGGAGCCCAAAACGAAATGATTGGAACCTGCTGCTTTACGGGAAATCTCAGCAGCCAATTTATTTATTTTGAAAACCTGGTGTGCAATGCCATAATGAGTAAGTTTGAAACGGTTACCGCCAAAACTATTGGTTTCAATCATATCGGCCCCTGCATCAATATAACTACGGGCTATATCATAAACAACTTCCGGGTGAGAAATATTCCAAAGCTCCGGGCATTCTCCAGTCTTTAGTCCTTTAAGTTGAAGCATTGTTCCCCAGGCTCCGTCTGAAATAAGAATTTTACCGGACTTTAATTGGTCAATAACCCGTTTCATAATTAAAAATAAAATTTATTCTTTCCGTTTTTATGATTGCATTTACACTTAACCGGAAATCTCTTTCAAATATTGTACAGCCTTTTGAGGATCGGGTGCATAAAAATCAGCCCCAATCTTCTCACTAAAATCTTTATTAATTGGTGCTCCCCCCACCAGGATTTTTAAATCAGCAAATTCCTTTCTAAGGCTCTTTACTGTTTCTTCCATATTCGCCATTGTTGTTGTAAGCAATGCAGATAATCCCACTACACAACCAGGATTTTTGTGAATAGCCCCAATAAATTTTTCTGTGTTTACATCTTTTCCGAGATCAATTACTTCCCATCCATTGCCGGCGATCATCATGGCTGCCAGGTTTTTTCCAATCTCATGAAAATCCCCTGCTACCGTTCCAATTACAAATATTCCTTTTCTTTTTGCCTCACCTGATTGAAAAAAAGGTTTTAAATTTTCCATAGCAGTATTCATGGATTTGGCAGACATTAACATTTGAGGAACAAAAATCTTATGCTCTGAGAATTTTTTTCCAACCCTATCCATGCCTTCAATAAAACCTTTTTGCAGAATTTCATCAGGAGAAAATCCTTGTTGCAGAGCTTGCTTTGTTAATTCATCTGCACCGGGTTGCCCTTTCAGTTCGGGAGGATATGGAGATGCTTCGTTTATTTTGCCAAACTCAATACAGTGGGCAATTTTTTCCAGTATATTTTCCATTCATTTACTTATTGTTCATATTGACCATTCTCTCGGGCAATCCTGCTTAAACACTCAATGTTATGCGGCGGTGTACGGGGTGAAACAGAGCAGGCAGTACTCAAAATGTAACCTCCTCCGGGCTTTGCAATTCTCAGCCTGTTATTAACTGCATTTTCAATCATCTCATCGCTTCCAAGAAGAAGTTCATTTACCGGATCAATGTTTCCTTTAATAAATACTTTTCCTTTTGTTTGCAGGATAGCATCTGTCAATTCTACAGTGCCTAACGGAGGCGGATCAAGTGTATCGATACCATTGGTTCCGGTCAGCATCATTAAATCGAGCCGGTCGCCAATACCACCACAGGTATGTGTATAAACAGGAATATTATAAACGGCTTTAATTCCATTGATTACTTTTTTTTCATAGGGTAGCACAAATTCCTCATAAAATTCCCGGGAAATAAATCCGCTTCCGGCAAAAGCAGATGAAATCAATACTGCATCGGCCCCGCTTTGCGCTTCAAGGATACCAAGATGTATGGTACCCGCCGTTAATGCTTCGAGGCATGCATGAGCTTTATCCGGATCTATAAGCAAAGCCATCAATGCCGGCTCATAATTAAAAAATTCCAAAAATTGTGAAAAGGGACTATATACTTCAGCATGTACGGAAACAAGGCCTTCTGTTTTTTTAATAACCATTTTTAATGTGTCATTAATGTAAGAAGGGAAAAAATCTTCTTTCGGTCTCTCTTCTTCGCTGAAGTCCCATGTAAAAGGATAATTAATTCCAGAAATCTGCCAGGGATCAATATAATATAATTTAGAAGGATCAATTTCTTCTAACGAAGGAAAATTTATGTTTCCATCTTTTTGATAGTAATGCGGATTATCATCATTGGGAAATTTTGTATAGCATCCGTTTTGCCACCAAATAAATTTTTCGCCATATCGGTCTTCTATTCTCTCAACAAATTCCTTCCAGTTTTCAGGCCTTCCGTGAAGGTTAACAAGAATACCATCAAACTGGTATCGTTTCTGCAGGGCAATCAATGCATCTGAGAAACCATCAGCGGTGTACCAGATTTCCAAAGGGTCTATTCCGCTATATAAAAAATAATGCCCCAGAGATAATTGACACATAACAGGTACACGGTCAGGTATGCCTCCTTCCATTGCAATTCTTATGCGTTCTTTTCCTGTCATTGGGAATACTCTTTGTACTGCAAGTTAAAGATGATACATAAATTAATATATCAGTCAATTTTCTACAGGCTTCCATATTAGGAATTCTTTTTTATTTTTCTCCTGATATAAATCAGGATTTTAAATATTTCTGCTTATTTACCTTTAAGCTTGTCATAATTCTTCACTTTAAATAAAAATAAACATGAAAAAGTTTTTAACAATTGTTCTCCTGATTACGGTACTGGTCTCCTGTAAAGACAAAAAAGAAACGCCGAAAGCTGATGAAAATAACACTCCAGCAACAACCATTGAACCAACAAAAACAGAACCGGCAACTACTACAGAAACAACCGTAATTAATATTGAAATTCCCAAATTCAAAGACCCTGAAGTTCAAAAATTTGCCGACGAATATGCCGCCTTTATCAAAGAATACAAAGCCGGTAGCATGAACCCGGAAAAAGCACCTGCCCTTAACAAAACAGCACAGGAATGGAATGAAAAATCAAGCAAAATAGCAGACAAACTGATAAATACAGATGCAGACGAAGCAATGAAATTGTCTACGTTTCTTTTAACTCTTTCAAAAGAAATGATGCCATAGAAGAATACTAAAAAGTATTACTGATAAAATCCCCGGTGCAATAGTTGCATGGGGGATTTTATTTTATATCTTTAGCAAAGCCAAAAACTGCTTCCTCCATGTATCATAGTGCTAAAAAAAAGGTTCACGGATTGCTTCATCCCGAAATTGTTGGTGATAAGCACTGGGATAAGATTATTAACATCTTCATTGTCACCCTTATTATACTTAATGTAATTGCGGTAATGCTGGAGACAGTTACTTCAATACATGATAAATACAATAATTTCTTCCATTATTTTGACCTGGTATCTGTTATCATTTTTACTGTTGAATATTTATTAAGGGTTTGGAGCAGTAACCATGACCCCAAATACAAACATAGTATTTATGGAAGGTTAAAATATATGATTTCAGGGGCGGCATTGATTGACCTGATTGCTATCATTCCTTTCTATATCCATGCTGTTGTCGGCCTTGATTTAAGAATGTTACGTATTCTTAGGTTGCTCCGTTTTTTCCGTTTATTCAGGCTTACTGCTTATACAAAAGCAGCACACCTTGTTTTAAATGTTTTCAAATCCAGGAAAGATGAATTGTCACTGGCATTTATATTGACTTCATTTCTTATCGTAATTGCTTCCTGCCTTGTATATTTTACAGAACATCCGGTACAACCAGAACAATTTTCCAGCATTCCCGCCACTATCTGGTGGGCTGTTGTTACACTAACCACTGTTGGTTATGGCGATATTGTTCCAATAACTATTTTGGGAAAAGTATTTACTGTTATTATATTATTGGCTGGAGTTGCATTGCTTGCCCTGCCTGCGGGTATTATTACAGCAGGCTTTCTGGAAGAAAGCAGGAAAGTAAGAAAGCCAAGGCATCAAAATTGTCCGCATTGTGGTTTACCAATAGACCATGAATCCAATCATGATGATCATTAAATAAAAAAACGGGCAATCAAAAGACTGCCCGGCAATAATCTAATTGGAGAACCGTACTAAAACCCTTTTTTGGTTTTTAATTGATATTTCTCTTCATATTTTTCGTTGAGCAATTTGTGTTTGTCTGTTAAATCTATCTTTCTTCCCTGAATAAATGCATGGGTAACATTGCTGGTACGCATATCTAAAATATCACCCTCACTTACTACTATATTAGCATCTTTTCCTACTTCAATACTGCCGGTTTTATCTGCCACACCCATAATCTTTGCAGCGTTTAATGTGATAGCTGCCAATGCTTCTTCTTTTGTTAACCCATAAGCAGCAGCAGTGCCTGCATTAAAGGAAAGGTTGCGTCCACGGGTTTGGCCATCATCGTCTGAAATGGCAAAAAGTACTCCTGCCTTTTGCAAAGTTGCCGCAGTTTTATATGGCTGATCCACATCGTCATCTTCCCCGGTGGGCAAACTATGTGGCTGTTGCAAAATAACTGAGACATTATTTTTTTTCAACAAATCGGCCATCATATAACTTTCGCTTCCACCAACAATTACCAAATCAAACCCAAATTCTTTTACAAAATCCAATGCCACCAGCATTTGCTTAACTGTACTGGCATGAACATAAAATTTTTGACTCTTATTAAACAGCCCTTTTACTGATTCATATTTTAAATTTGTTGCTTCATGTACTGTTTCTGATAGATAAGCTTTTGCTTCTTTGAAAAACATCTTCACTCTTTCCATTTTTTCCAGGCCTTCTTTTACAGGGTCTGTCTGTGGTTGTTGCTGACTTCCACCTCCACCTCCGCCAAACCTACCGGAAGTTGGCCGGGGTAATAAGGAAGGCATAAATAAATGCATCCCCGCATCGGTTTTATAGGCTGCATCTTCCCAGTTCCAGGCATCCAATTGAACAACAGAAGATGAACCAGCCAAAAAATCACCCTGCGGTACAATATTGGCTGCAAGTATTCCATTAGATCGAAGTGTATTAATAACTTTTGAATCAGTATTATAGGCAACAATTGCCCTGATATTAGGATTCATTTCACCGATTTCCTTCATATCCTGGGTGGCTCTTACGGCATTTATCTCTACTAATCCCAATGTACTGGTTGGCAGAATTAAACCTGGGTAAATATGTTTTCCTGTTACATCTATCATTTTTGCATCTTTAAAATCTGATGCAACCATTGGCCCTGCATAGGTTATTTTTCCTTTATTAATAATTACCACACCATTGGTAACTACTTCCCCATTACCGGTATGAATGGTTCCATTATAAAGAACAATTTCCTGTGTTTGTTCTTTGGCAGGCAGCACTGTCTCCTGTGCATAGCCAGCTAAAAAGAATCCAAATGATATAACTAAAAGTATTTTTCTCATTACTGTTGATTTAGTTGTTATTACTATTATCAGCATCAATTACCAATAACCCATGGCTATGCTCATGTTCACTGCAGGAATGCATGATCTGATAACCAGGCTGTGCAGGAATGGTTGGGGCTCCACTTCTTTTTTCGCTATTCATTTTTCTCACTAACCTGAGTCTTTCTGCATCTACCTGCTTTTGTAATAGCTCATCTTTCTGCCGGTCAAAGAAAATGGTGCCATCAACGATAGTATATAATGATTTTGCATAAATGCTTAATGGGTTATAAGACCATAAAACCACATCACCATCTTTTCCCACTTTCAGACTTCCAACTTTATCTGCTATATGGAGCATTTTGGCTGGATTGAGTGTCACCATCTTTAATGCTTCCTCCTCAGTAACTCCTCCATATTTTACAATTTTGGCAGCCTCTTGGTTTAGCCTTCTTGCCATCTCTGCATCATCACTATTAATAGCAACAGTTAATCCTACTTTCTGCATGATAGCTGCATTATAAGGAATAGCATCTTCAACTTCCATTTTATAAGCCCACCAGTCAGAAAAAGTAGAAGCAAACGAACCATGTTTCAGCATTTTATCCGCTACTTTATACCCCTCCAGTATATGTGTAAAAGTATTTACTGTATAACCCATTTCTTCTGCCACTTTCATTGCACTATTTATTTCGCTTTGCACATAAGAATGGCAGGTAATAAATCTTTTCTTTTCTAAAACTTCTACAAGGGCCTCCAATTCCAAATCACGGCGGGGGATTACTGCAACAACTCCTTTCTTATTTTTATTCAACTCATATTCCTTCCAAATTTTTTGATAGTCTTTTGCCCTGGTAAAGGCATCTACCAATACCTGTTCCACACCCATTCTTGTATCCGGGTAGCGGGTATTGCCCTGGGTAGATGCTGAACGTTTTACATTTTCTCCTAAGGCAAATTTTATCTGGCCGGTCCAACCCTTAAATTTCAATTCATCATCATTACCACCCCAACGTAATTTTAGCAGTTGTGTCTGCCCTCCTATTACATTGGCAGAACCATGAAGAATATGTGAAGTAGTTACACCACCACTCAACTGCCTGTAAATATTTATATCATCAGGATTTATATTGTCTCCAATTCTTACTTCTGAAGTAACTGATTGTGCCCCTTCATTAATGGATGCTGCCGCAATATGTGAATGCTCATCAATAATACCAGGTGTAACATGTTTGCCGGTTCCATCAATAACTCTTGCAGACACCTCATCTAATCCCTTTCCTACTGCTGCAATTTTGCCATCTTTTATCAGTACATCCGAATTTAACAACACTCCTTCTTTTTCATTTGTCCAAACAGTTGCATTTTTTATCAGTATAGTTTCCTGTTTTGGTTTTTCATTTGCTATCCATCCAAATGGCTCAAAAGGGAAAACCACTTTCCCAACTTCAGGAATTTCTTTTTTCTTTATTGTGTCAGGTTTTACATCTGCCGCTTTTTCCAGAACAGCAGTCCATGATAGAGAATTTCCAAGAGAATCTATACCTGTTCCATTCCATTCTGTTCCATTACTTATGCCACTCAGTATGAAGGCGTTTGCTGGTAATGAAAGCTCGATAGGCATTCCTCTAACTGAAATAATTCCAGGCCTTTTAACAGAATCCTGCATGTATCCCGGGGTTGATATCAGTCTTTGTCTTTTTGGTATTGGTGCAAAACTTATTTTTACTTGTTTGCCATCAAAACTGAGTTTTGAAGTTACCGTATCTGCCCGCTGTTGCTGAGCTGTTTGAGAAAACATGGTAGTGCTGCCATTAGGTTTTACATCCAATGTATAAGATGCTAAACCAGCAGCAGTATTAATGGTTAAAGCATATGTACCCGCAGCACTGGCAGCATCATCTTTTACTGTGTATTTAATGCCCTGCACCCAGTTTTGCAGAATGATTGTTTTCTCGTTGAAAAGGGTACCATTAGTGATAAGAAAGTTGCCCAACTTTCCGGCATCAAGGCTTCCCACTTTATCATAGATACCTAAAGTGGTAGCAGGTGTTTTTGTCAGTGCGTCTATCACTTTACTTTCACTTAACCCATAGTCCATCGCTTTGCGGAGGTTTGTCCAGAACTGATTTACACTGCGCAAATCAGCGGTAGTTAAACAAAAAGGAATTCCTGCTTTTTCAAATGCAGCTGCATTGGTGGGTGAGAGTTCCCAGTGTTTCATATCATTCAAAGAAATAAACCGGGCCTCATTGGGATCACCGGCATCCTGAGCTAATGGATAATTAAGCGGCAAAATAAAAGTAGCATTGGTTCCCTTCATTTCATTTATACGCTGGTATTCATTCTGACCAGCTTTAATTATATATTGAACACCAAACTCATCACCAATTCTGTCTGCCCGCAGATTATTCCATTTATCATTTGATTCAAAAATTTGTGGCAATGACAGATTTTCATTCCAGGCTTTAAGGCTCAGGTTTAATCCTTCGGCTGCGGGTTGTGTTTTATACCATTGGGCATCAAGATATGTTTGTCTTAGCAAAGCAATATACCCCATCATGGAACTGGGATAACTTTGATTGGAACTCCCTTTATTGAAAGAATAATGTGCAGAAGCTTTTTCTTTTACGATAACAAGATTTTCTTTTTCATTTGCCAATGTTACAACGGCACCTGTTCCTCTAGCCACACCATCTTTTACATGAGTAAGAACCGTACCAAAGCCGGCATCCCGCATTGATTTTGCAGCAGTTTCATTAACTGTAAACACTCTATAAACATCGATATCAGATTTGATAGCCTGGTTCCATCCAAATGGCCCTTTAACTGAAGACTCATATTGCTGCGGAGCAAAGAAACCACCTCCACCAGCACCACCAATTCGTGGAGAACTCTGTGGTTGAGGAGTTCCATAATCAGTATAGATATCAATAAAGGAAGGATAAATGTATTTCCCCTTACAATCTACTTCTACCGCCCCGGCAGGAGTTTTCAATCCAGTACCAACTGATACAATTTTCCCATCTTTAATAATGAGTGTTGCATTTGTTATTACATTATTGGCATCTTTAATAATTGTAGCATTAATAAAAGCAACATGACCATGCTTTGTTTCGGCCACACCATTATCCGGAAAAGTTGGTTGGGAAAATGTAATACCTGAAAGAAACAATAATAAAGCAGTAACAACCAGCGTTTGTTTTCTCATGCAATTTGATTTTTACTAAAAATATTGAAAAAGTAACTCATTACCCCAAATTATCTATAAATGACAAAAGCATTCTTTAGAACAACTATACATCAGAAAAAATATGTATTTTTAAACGTTCATTTTGCTTTTTGTACATGGCAATTATTTAAATTCAATAACAATAAGTTATCCTGAAAATCAATACATGATCAAGTCCAGAATTAAACCTATTAAACCCAATATGTCTGCCGGACAAACAGGTTTTAACCTATCTCCTCATATTGACCAGGTGGGTGTAGAAGAAAGAGCTTCCCGTTTTACCAAAAGAAGTATTAAGAATGAATCAAAAATGAACGGGCTGAAGTTGGTTCTTAATATGATTGATCTTACCACCCTGGAAGGAAAAGACTCCGATGGCAAAGTGAAACAACTTTGCTACAAGGCTATGCATCCGCATGATGCGGTACCGGGCATTCCTACAGTAGCAGCAATTTGTGTTTATCCATCCATGGTAAAAGTGGCAAAAAAAGCGCTGGGTGATTCCGGTATAAAAGTAGCCTCGGTTGTAACTGCCTTTCCCAGCGGACAGGCTCCCAGAGATATAAAAATCAGGGATACAAAATATGCGGTAAATGAAGGAGCTGATGAAGTGGATATGGTTATCAGCAGAGGTAAATTTCATGCCGGTGAATACAATTTTGTATTTGATGAAATAGCAGCTATTAAAGAAGCCTGCGGCGAAGCCAGGTTGAAAGTGATTTTAGAAACCGGCGAGTTGGGTACGTTTGATAAAGTAAGACGGGCCAGTGATATTGCCATGCATGCCGGTGCCGATTTTATTAAAACTTCCACCGGTAAAATTCAACCTGCAGCTACCATGCCGGTAACACTAGTAATGCTGGAAGCTATCAGGGATTTTTATTATAAGACAGGTAAAATGATCGGCATGAAACCAGCCGGTGGCATTTCCAAATCAAAACTTGCATTGCATTATCTGGTAATGGTAAAAGAAGTGCTGGGTGAAGACTGGCTGAATAATCATTGGTTCAGGTTTGGTGCCAGCAGTTTGGCCAATGATGTATTGATGCAGATAGTGAAAATGGAAACGGGGCTGTATCAGAGTGCAAATTATTTTAGTGTGGATTAGCCCCCTGTCCCCCTAAAGGGGAGACTTAGGTCAAATTGTCTTTGCAGTATTAATAAAATTTGAAAGAAAAAAGATAGTGAGTATGAGAATTCAAACCTTATCCCACCATCGGAGGGGTGAATTGAAGAAAAAATAATGCTTTAAGAAAATGGGGTGCCTGCCTGCCGGTAGGCAGGGGTTACTGCCCAAAGAACAAAAAGAACAAAAAGTACAAAAGTGCGACGCTACGGAAGTTCATCCCTGTTTAAGTCGCTGGTAAAATAAAAAAGAAATCATGGCAATTACAAAAAAGCCTGTCCCGAAGAAAGCGGGAAAAGCAGCAAAAAAGAAAAGTAACACTATCAAATTAAAATTTGATACCAGTTGGACTTATGACCCTGCACCTGAAAGTAAAAGTGCAGCCACTATCAATAAACAATATGATTTGTTTATTAACGGGCAGTGGCAAAAACCTCTGAGTAAAAAATATTTCGACACTATCAATCCGGCCACAGAAGAAAAGCTGAGCGAAGTTGCCCATGCAAATGATGCTGATGTGAATAAAGCAGTTGTTGCAGCCAGGAATGCCTATGAAAAAGTTTGGAAGAAAATGCCGGCAAAAGAAAGGGCAAAATATATTTTCAGAATTGCCAGGATGGTTCAGGAAAAAGCAAGGGAGTTGGCCATTATTGAAACATTAGACGGTGGCAAACCCATTCGTGAAAGCCGTGACTTTGATGTGCCAACCGCGGCCAACCATTTTTTTTATTATGCAGGATGGGCTGATAAATTGGAATATGCTTTCCCCAATAGAAAAACAGAACCATTAGGTGTTGCAGGACAAATTACTCCCTGGAATTTTCCTTTGCTGATGGCTTCATGGAAAATTGCTCCGGCCTTGGCTACGGGCAATACTGTTGTATTTAAGCCTTCCAAAACAACTCCATTAACTTCTTTAAAACTGGCTGAAATTATTCAGGAAGCAGATCTGCCGCCGGGAGTTGTAAATATACTTTCAGGTACCGGGGCCACCGGTGATGCTATTGTAAAACATCTTGATGTAAATAAGATTGCTTTCACCGGTTCCACCGAAGTTGGAAAGATCATTCAACGGGCTATTGCCGGAACAAATAAAAGGGCCACATTAGAATTAGGCGGAAAAGGTGCAAATATCATTTTTGAAGATGCCCCCATTGACCAGGCAGTTGAAGGAATAATAAATGGTATCTTTTTTAACCAGGGACATGTTTGTTGTGCCGGCTCAAGGTTATATGTACAGGAGTCTGTCGCCAAAGAAGTCATCCGCAAATTAAAAGACCGTTTAGAGTCATTGATCGTTGGCGACCCGATGGATAAAAACACTGATATTGGTGCCATCAATTCAAAATCGCAATTAGATACCATTCATCAATATATCAGCATTGGCAAAAAAGAAGGAGCTGAAATTTATCAAAGCAGTTGCCGGTTACCCAATAAAGGATTCTTTTGTCATCCAACGCTATTCACCAATGTGGCACAGAGCAATCGTATAGCACAGGAAGAAATTTTTGGACCAGTACTGGCAATCCTTACTTTCCGAACTGATGATGAAGTGATTGAAAAAGCCAATAACTCACCTTTTGGTCTGAGTGCAGGTGTTTGGACAGATAAGGGTTCCAAAATTTTCAACATGACAAAAAGAATGAAGGCCGGGGTTGTTTGGGCAAATACCTTTAATAAGTTCGACCCTACATCTCCATTTGGCGGTTATAAAGAAAGTGGATTTGGAAGAGAAGGCGGCTTGCATGGACTATTGCCGTATTTAAACTTGATAAACTAAAATGAAAAACAATTCAACGCAGAGAATATGAGTAAAGGAGATTCCGCAGAGTTGACTCGGTGAAATCTTTGAGTTCTTCTTTCTCAGCGATAAAAAAAATTATATGGCAAAAACATTATTCAAAAAATCTTCACTTTCTATCAGTGAAAATGGATTGGAGAATAGAAATTCTTCCAAAAGACTTGAAGTTTTAAAGACTTACAAGATTTATATCGCCGGCCAGTTTCCCAGAACTGAATCTGGTCGTTATTATATTCCAACCAATGCTTCAGGAAAAAAACTGGCAAATGTTTGCCTGAGTTCCAGAAAGGATTTTCGGGATGCCGTAGTTGCAGCAAGAGGTGCAGTAAGTGGCTGGAGCGGTAGAGCTGCTTTTAACCGCAGCCAGATTTTATACCGGATGGCTGAAATGCTGGAAGGAAGAAAAGCTCAGTTTATTGAAGAGTTAATGCAGCAGGATTCTACAAAAACAAAAGCTGAAAAAGAAGTGAACCTGGCAATTGACCGCCTTATATATTATGCTGGCTGGTGCGATAAATTTCAGCAGCTGTTCAGCGCAGTAAATCCTGTGGCCAGTTCTCATTTTAATTTTTCCGTTACCGAACCGATGGGAGTCGTTTCTATTATTGCTCCTCAAAACGATTCTCTCCTGGGATTAGTTTCAGTAATTGCACCGGTCATTGCCGGTGGAAATACTTGTGTTGTACTGGCAAACGAAACAAAACCACTCTGCGCTGTAACATTTGCGGAAGTACTTAATTCTTCTGATCTGCCAGGTGGAGTGGTAAATATTCTGACCGGAAAACCAGCGGAACTTGCTTCCTGGTTTGTAGACCATATGGATGTGAATGCAACCATTTATTGTGAAAAGAATTCTGATGTAAAGAAAATGATGAGAGAAAGATCAACCTCAAACCTGAAAAGAATTTATTTTTATGATTCTATTAACTGGCAAGCTGAAGAAGGTCAGTCGCCTTATTTCATTATGGATACACAGGAAATAAAGACAACCTGGCATCCGGTGGAAAATATTGCCGGTGCAGGGGGAGGTTATTAAAGATTTTGGTAAGATATTTGAATCCCAAACCATTTATGAAATTCATTATAACATTAGCATCCATTCTATTAACATCAAATTGTTTTGCGCAGTTAGATAGTTCCTGGAGAAATAAGGCAGACTCTAATTCTGTAGTTATACATAAAGACCCCAGAATTGATCTGTTGGTAAAGAAACAGGCAACAATAAATGAAGTAACCAGCCGGGACAGCAGAAAAACAGACAAAGGATTCCGCCTGATGATAATCAGCACTAACAGCCGGGATGAAGCAATGGCTGCCAAAACAAAGGTCTATTCTTTTTTCCCGGAGTTAAAAGCCTACCTCTGGTATCAATCACCTTATTTCAGAGTTAAAGCAGGTAATTTCAAAGAGAGAAAAGACGCTGAATCTTACCAAAGAAGATTAAATAATTATTTTCCAAAAGGAGTTTTCATTATGAAAGATATTATTGAAGTAAAGGCTTCAAAAAATAATGAGGATGATAATAATCCATAAAATTCCTGAATAATAACATTATAAACCCTGGTAATATATCAGGGTTTTTTTAATGTCTGTCCCGATTTGTTACTTTTGCCGGATGCAAACAAAAATCAAAGAACTGGCAAAAAAATATGCTGAAGAATTTATTTTAATCCGCCACCACCTGCATGCCAATCCTGAACTAAGCTACCAGGAGTTTGAAACATCAAAATTTGTTCAAAGCAAACTGACTGAATTTGGAATTCCATTTGAAGTAAAAGCAACCACCGGAGTTGTTGGTTTAATAAAAAGTAAAAACCCGGATAGCAGAGTTATTGCCCTCCGTGCCGATATGGATGCACTGCCAATTAAAGAAGAAAATGATATTCCTTATAAATCAAAAAATGAAGGAATCATGCATGCATGTGGCCATGATGTGCATACAAGCTGCCTGCTGGGTGCTGCTAAAATTCTCTCTGAATTAAAAAACGAATGGGAAGGCACGGTGAAACTGATTTTTCAACCCGGTGAAGAAAAAAATCCGGGTGGAGCTTCGCTGATGATCAAAGATGGTGTGTTGGAAAACCCACAACCACAAGCTATACTGGCATTGCATGTACATACCATGATGGAAACAGGTAAACTCAGTTTCCGCAGCGGAAAAGTAATGGCAAGTGCTGATGAATTATATTTCACCATAAAAGGAAAAGGTGGTCATGCGGCATCGCCTCATTTAATTATTGACCCGGTACTAATTAGTTCGCATCTTGTAATAGCCCTTCAACAGTTGATAAGCAGAAATAATAATCCATTTAACCCTTCTGTTTTATCTATAACATCTTTTAATGGCGGTAATACAACCAATGTTATTCCCAATGAAGTGAAACTGATGGGAACTTTCAGGGCCATGGATGAAGAATGGCGGTTTAAAGCACATGCATTAATTCGTAAACTTACCACTGAACTTGTTCACTCAATGGGCGGAGAAGTTGACCTGCATATTGATGTTGGCTATCCTTGTGTAATGAACAATGAAAAAGTTACAGCTGATGCTATGAAAAAAGCAGTTGAATTTGCAGGAGAAGAAAATGTGAGTGAAACTGAACTGCGTATGGGTGCTGAAGATTTTGGTTATTATGCACAACAGATACCTGCCTGCTTTTACCGGCTTGGTACTATGAATGCAGCAAAAGGCATTACTTCCGGAGTTCATACACCTACATTTAACATTGATGAAGATGCCATTGAAATCGGGATGGGAATGATGGCATGGTTGGGATCAACTCTTTTATCTGATAAGTAAATTATTTTTTCTTGCTCTTAAATTTCTATTTAAAATACCAAATAAGAATTGCTATAGATAAATAAGGAACAATCCCTATTCATAATACTACTTTTTTATTCTGTAAATTGCAGTCCTTTATAAAGATTTTTTTATTAAAAAAAGAATCAAAAATATTTTTATGCAAAACGACCTCCGCAAGCAAGATGCTTTAGACTATCATGCCAATGGCAAACCTGGAAAAATTGAAGTAGTTCCAACCAAAGAAGCTAAAACACAAAGAGACCTTTCATTGGCTTATTCCCCCGGTGTTGCCATTCCTTGTCTTGAAATTGCAGCTAATATTGAAAACGTTTATAAATATACTGCCAAAGGAAATCTGGTGGCAGTTATCAGTAATGGAACTGCTGTTTTAGGTCTCGGAAATATTGGGCCAGAAGCCGGTAAACCTGTTATGGAAGGTAAAGCAGTATTGTTCAAAATTTTTGCAGATATAGATGTGTTCGACATCGAGATAAATGAGACAGATCCTCAGAAATTTGTAGAGATTGTTAAAGCTCTGGAACCAACATTTGGCGGCATCAACCTGGAAGATATTAAGGCTCCTGAATGTTTTTATATCGAGAAAAGACTTAAAGCGGAAATGAACATTCCGGTAATGCATGATGACCAGCACGGCACAGCTATAATTAGTTCTGCCGCTTTATTAAATGCATGTGAAATACAAAAGAAAAAAATTGAAAAGGCAAAGTTTGTGGTGAGTGGCGCAGGTGCTGCTGCTGTAGCTTGTATGAAATTGTACATTGCACTGGGAGCAAAAAGAGAAAACATCAGGGTATTTGACAGTAAAGGTTTAATACATGAAAGCCGTACTGATCTGGATGAACAGAAAAAAGAATTTATTACCTCCGGAAAAAATGTATCACTGGCCGAAGGAATGAAAGATGCTGATGTATTTATAGGATTAAGTAAAGGTGGAATTTTGAATGCGTCCATGATAAAAAGCATGGCAAAAAATCCTATTGTGTTTGCAATGGCAAATCCTGACCCTGAAATTGATTGGGAAGAAGCGACAGGAGTCAGGAAAGATCTGATAATGGCTACCGGAAGGAGTGATTATCCAAACCAGGTAAATAACGTATTAGGCTTTCCTTATATCTTCCGAGGTGCACTGGATGTAAGGGCTAAACACATCAACGAAGAAATGAAACTGGCGGCAGTAAAAGCACTGGCAGCATTGGCCAAAACACCCGTACCTGATATTGTGAACATGGCCTATAATGAAACCAATATTATTTTCGGACCCAATTATATAATACCAAAACCTTTAGATCCGAGATTACTGGCAACAGTGGCCCCAGCCGTCGCCAAAGCTGCTTTAGAGAGTGGAGAAGGCACTCAACCTATTACTAATTGGGAGGCTTATGCAAATGAATTAAACAAACGTCTCGGTTTGGACAACCAGGTAATGCGTGCCATTGGCAACAAAGCCCGTCGTAATCCAAAGCGTATTGTCTTTGCGGAAGCAGAAAATATTAAAGTACTAAAATCAGCCCAAATCGTTTTTGATGATGGTATTGGTTACCCGATACTTTTAGGAGATGAAAATAAAATCAGATCCATTGCAGAAACTAACGGTATAGATATAGAAGAATTTCCCATTTTTGATCCAAGGAGTGATGGAATGGAAGAAAAAAGAAACCAATATGCAGAATTATTTTTTGCAAAACGTGGCAGGAAAGGTTTCAATGAATATGATTCAAAAAAAATCATGAAAGACCGGAATTATTTTGGTTGTATGATGGTGGAATGCGGGGATGCTGATGCAATGATTTCAGGTCTTTCGAAAAATTATCCGGATACAATCCGCCCCGCTATTCAGGTAATCGGGATGGAAGAAGGCGTAAAGAAAATTGCAGGAATGTATATGATGCTAACTAAAAAAGGACCACTTTTCCTGGCTGATACAACTGTTAACTTCAGTCCTACTGCAGAAGAACTGGCTGAAATTACATTACTGGCTGCTAAGGAAGTCCGGCATTTTAATATCATTCCACGTATTGCCATGTTAAGTTATTCCACATTTGGCAGTAGTAATTCCCCGGAAGCAAGGCTTGTGGCAGAAGCTCGGAGAATTGTTAAGGAAAGAATGCCGTCTTTACTGGTTGATGGAGAAATGCAAGCCAATGTTGTATTCAACAAAGAGATAATAAAAGAAAATTATCCTTTCAGCGAATTAGCCGACCAGGATGTAAATACATTAATTTTCCCCAATCTTTCAGCAGGAAATATTGCCTATAACCTGATGAAAGAACTGGATTTTGCCGATGCCGTGGGTCCAATTCTTTTGGGGATGAAAAAACCCGTGCATATCCTGCAATTAGGTAGTTCCGTTCGTAGCATCATTAATATGGCCTTGATTGCAGTCTTAGATGCCCAGGTTAAAAGTAAAAGTCCAACAGAAGAAATCGTTAAAAATTCCGGTTTCTGGAAACGTATTCGTAAATAAAAAAAGAGATTTAGATTGATTCTTTACAAAATTCACATGAATTGAAAAGCCTCGGTCATTGCCAATGGCTTTTCTCTTTTCATCCTGTATCTTAGCAAATCAATATGACCATTTTCAGCGATATAGGCCAATACCTTTTAATGCTAAAAGGCATGTTTTCCAAACCGGAAAACCATAAAATGTATTGGAAGGAATTTGTTCACCAGTGTACTGAAATAGGATTCGGCTCACTTGGTATTGTTGCAATAATATCCGTTTTTATAGGGGCTGTATCCACCATACAAACTGCCTACCAATTAGTAAGTCCGCTGATCCCTCCATCAACCATCGCCCAAATTGTGAGGGATACAGTAATCCTGGAATTTGCGCCAACATTGGTATGTATAGTGCTGGCTGGAGTAGCGGGCAGCCGCATAGCCAGTGAACTGGGAAATATGCGGATAAGTGAACAAATTGATGCCCTTGAGATCATGGGAATAAATACAAAAGCATACCTGATTTTACCAAAAATTTCGGCGGCACTTCTAATGATACCATTGCTGGTCGTAATTGCAATGGTACTCGGTATTTGGGGTGGCCGGCTGGCTGGCGTAGCATCGGGTATTATTTCCGGCAGTATTTATGACAAAGGTTTGTTGGAATTTTTTGTTCCCTATAATGTAATTTTTGCTCTAATAAAGGCATATGTATTTTCATTTATTATCTCAAGTGTACCTGCTTTTTATGGTTATTATGTAAAAGGTGGTGCATTAGAAATCGGGCGGGCCAGCACAAAAGCAGTAGTTGTCAGTTGTATTATGATATTATTTGCTGATTATATTTTATCCGCATTACTCTTGTAAATTATTATATGATTGAAGTAAATAACATAAAAAAAGGGTTTGACGGGAAAACGGTTATTGAAGATGTAAGCTGTGTGATGAAAGCAGGGCAATGCAATCTCATCATAGGAGCAAGTGGCAGTGGAAAAACTGTTTTACAAAAATGTATTGTAGGATTATTTACACCTGACAGCGGCAATGTTATTTATAGTGGTCAGGATTTTACAGCCATGAATAGTGAAGATAAAACAAGGATAAGAAAAGAAATCGGAATGTTATTCCAGGGGGCGGCACTTTTTGACAGTTTGAATGTAGAAGAAAATATAATGTTCCCGTTAAACATGTTTACACCCGGAACCCATAAAAAGAAATTAGACCGGGTAAATGAAGTATTGGCTCGGGTTAATCTTCCGGGAGTAAATAAAAAATTCCCTGGAGAATTAAGCGGAGGTATGAAAAAAAGGGTGGCATTGGCCAGGGCCATTGTGCTTAATCCCAAATATCTTTTTTGTGATGAACCCAATTCAGGACTTGACCCACAGACATCTTTGGTTATCGATAAGTTGATTTATGAAATCACCCTTGAATTCAATATGACAACTGTTGTAAATACACATGATATGAATAGTGTAATGGAGATAGGTGATTACATTCTTTACATGTACAAAGGCCGCAAAGAATGGGAAGGTTCAAAAAAGGATATCATTTTCAGTAAAAACCAGTTATTAAACGAATTTATATTTGCTTCTGAATTCCTGCAGGATGCTAAAGACATGCGGATGTTGGAAGAAACAGGTCAAATCCCCAATCACCGAAATTTGGACTTGCAGATGCGAAAAGAAGCTTCATCTCCTAATGAACCAAATACTGGAAAGAATATTGAGTAATCAGAAAACATCAAATGTCTTACTTTTGCACCACTTTTAAGAACACTATATGAGTATCCTCGTAAACAAAAATTCAAAAATCTTAGTACAGGGTTTTACAGGCACTGAAGGAACTTTCCATGCAACACAAATGATTGAATACGGCACCAATGTAGTAGGTGGTGTTACTCCAGGTAAAGGAGGCAATAACCACCTGGAAAGGCCCGTCTTTAATACAGTAGCCGATGGCGTAAAAACCACCGGGGCAGACGTAAGTATCATCTTTGTTCCACCTGCATTTGCTGCCGATGCTATAATGGAAGCAGCAGAGGCTGGAATTAAGCTGATAGTTTGTATTACAGAAGGTATTCCTGTACAGGATATGGTTAAAGTAAAAAATTATCTGCTTGGAAAAAATACAAGACTGGTAGGACCTAACTGTCCGGGTGTTATTACTTCGGATGAATGTAAAGTTGGAATAATGCCCGGTTTTATTTTTAAGCCAGGACGTATCGGTATTGTTTCCAAGTCAGGCACCCTAACCTATGAGGCAGCCGATCAGGTAGCAAAAGCAGGCTTAGGCATTTCCACCGCTGTTGGTATTGGCGGTGATCCTATTATTGGCACTACTACCAAAGAGGCGGTTGAATTATTTATGAATGACCCGGAAACAGATGCGATTGTAATGATTGGCGAAATTGGTGGTGGCATGGAAGCAGAAGCTGCCAATTGGATCAAAAATAATGGCAATAAAAAACCTGTTGTTGGGTTTATTGCCGGACAAACTGCCCCTCCCGGCCGCCGTATGGGCCATGCCGGAGCCATTGTTGGTGGAGCGGATGATACCGCTGCTGCGAAAATGAAAATTATGGCTGAATGTGGCATACATGTGGTAAGCAGCCCTGCAGATATTGGCAAAAAAATGGCGGAAGTAATAAAGAAATGAGTGGCAAACAGGAAATAGTTAGTTGCAACAACTTCTGTAAGATATTACAATAAGACAATGCCCCCGAACTTACGGGGGCATTGTTGTTTATAGGGTCATTTTTTTGTGTTTTCTATTCACCATTCACTAACAGCTATTCATTTATTTGGATTCACGGATAAAACGGGCCAGTTCATCTTTACTGCTGCTGAATGTCAGTGCATCATTCAATTGATAATAATTATGCTTATCAACTATTTTCCGGTATGCATATTTAGCAACTTCCAGCTTATTATTTTCGAAAGCGAAGAGTAACATCAACTCCTTTACCTGCTGAGTAGTGAAATTGGTTTTATCAGTTACCGTTTTTACAGAAGTAACCCGGTTGTTCTCAAACCATTCTTTGCGGAGTGATTCTTTTAACTGGTCAAAGTCACGGTTATTCATCACATTCCCATATCCATTGTTCCAGCCACCTCCATTATTATTGTCATTGTCAAAATCATCATAATCTTCATAATACCATTCGCTGTTACGGTCTATGCGATTTTCATCAATAAATACTTTTCCATAACGACTGATAATAATATCCATCACAAATCCTCTTTTCAGGAAAACAGAATTGCTGTAAATCATCTCCGCTCTTCTTCCAAATCCATTTCCATTTCCATTTTCCTTGCCAGCTTCCCTGAAAATTTTAACCTGGTGATACCCTTCTCTAAGGTTGTTTAATGTTATTGAATTGTCCTGCATGTTGAACTTTCGTCCATCAATTTCGACTTTCAGATTTTTATTATTAGCCAAAGTAGAAATACTGAGGCGGCTGCCATCAAAGGCAAGCATTGAAAGTGAAAAAATGGAACTGATTAAAAGTGTAAAGATTTTTTTCATGGCTTAAAATTTAAAGTGATTAAATTGATTACTTAACACTTATTCCCAAACCCGTGCCATCGTACAAAAAAATAATTCAATAAAATGTTAAAGGAGTTTTTTGAAGAATGAAAAAGAATTGCCGGTTTTTGCATGAGTTCAGGCTGGTAAAGGCATTCAAAGCATATTCTGGCAATTTCCCATCCAAAAAAATCTAATAAACATTTTGACAAACAGGAGGCTGATTTGAGAAATGTTATGAAATACTATGATGCAAAGCATCTTATACTCGCATAAGATTAATTACCTTGTAAAAAAATTATCACCATGAATATGCAAGTATTCAGGAATCTATTCCTCACCCTCAGCATTTTTAGTTTAATTAATATGAATGCCAATAGTCAGAACCCGGTAAAGAACTACGAGAAAGAATGGAAGAAAGTGGAAGACTTTGTTCAAAAGGGTTTACCCAAATCAGCGCTGACTGAAGTAAAAAAGATATATGATCTGTCCAAAAAAGAAAACCAGGATGCACAGTTGATCAAGTCGCTGGTTTATATGGCAGAATTGCAATCAGAAAACAGGGAAGATAATACTGTCTTTTCCATTGCAGAAGTTGAAAAAGAGATTACAATGAGCAAGGAACCTGTAACTGCAATCTTAAAAAGTTTGCTTGCTGATATGTACTGGAATTATTTTCAGCGTAACCGTTGGAAATTATATAACAGAACAAAAACGGAAAATTTTGATAAAAACGATATCGCCACCTGGGATATTGAAGAGTTTCATAAAAAAATTAGTGACCTGTATCTGCAATCAATTAAGGAAGAAAAACTTTTGCAACAAAAAAAATTAGAACCCTTTGATGCAATAATATTTAAAGGAAATGTTCGTCACCTCCGACCCACCCTGTATGATTTACTGGCATACAAAGCCTTAAATTATTTTAAAAACGATGAAAGAGATATTAAAAGGCCGGCTTATGCTTTTGAAATAAACCAGGCAACTGCTTTTGATCCAGCTGCAGAATTCATAAACAGGAAATTCCCAACAAAGGATTCATTTTCTCTTCAGCACAAAGCATTAGGTATTTACCAAAAACTGATTTCCTTTCACCTGAATGATACCAAACCAGATGCATTAATTGATGCCGATATTCAACGCCTCGAATTTGTTAAACAAAAATCGACACATCCATCAAAAGATGAGCTTTACTTTAATTCGCTTACACAATTAGCCAAAAAATATGAGCAGCAACCTGCAGCTACACAGGCATGGTATCTTATTGCCAATTATCATGAGCAAAAAGCAGCTGAGTACAAACCACTTGAAGATTCAGCCTATCGTTATAGCAGAATTAAGGCCAGGGAAATTTGTGAAAAAATATTAGCCCAGAAGGATTCTTCAGAAGGCAAAATAAATGCTTACAATTTGCTGAAGAATATTAACAGGAAAACACTTCAGTTCAATTTGGAGAAAGTGAATTTACCCAATCAGCCTTTCCGTGCATTGGTTCAATACAGAAATATTAGTACCCTGCACCTGCGTATTATAAAAGTGAATGAAAAATTGAGAGAATTAATCGCCAATCAATACGATGAAAAGTATTGGCCAACAGTTACCGCTGCTACATCCCTGATAAGTTGGAAACAACCATTACCCCCAACCAATGATCTTCAGCAGCACAGCACTGAAATTAAAGTTGATGCGTTACCCATTGGAGAATATATTTTGTTAGCATCCAGCGACAATGAATTCAATGGCAAAAATGTTGTTCTCGGAGCCAGGTATTTTTTTGTGTCCGAAATCAGTTATGTAAACAACAGTGCTGACTACTTTGTAATGAATCGTGACAATGGGAATCCACTTGCAAAAGCTAATGTGCAGGTTTGGGAACAAAAATATGATTATAAACTTTCAAAATACACAAAAGAAAAGGGGAAACTTTACACTACAGATGGTAATGGTTTCTTTAAAATGGATCGGCCCAAAAGAGATAATAGTTACAGCAACTATTCCTTCCTTTTTGATATCACACACAACGGGGACAGGCTTTTCATGAATGAATTCGTATATGACTACTATTACTATAATAATGAAGAAGCCCAGGAATCAAAAACAATTAATTCAGTTCATCTTTTTACAGACAGAAGTATTTACCGGCCCGGACAAACTGTTTATTTTAAAGGAATTGTTTTAGCCAGAAATTCTAAAAATAAAACCGGAGGTGTAAAAACAGATTATTCAACCTCTGTTATATTAAGAGATGCAAATTATAAAGATGTAGATACCATTAAAGTTACAACTAATGAGTTTGGTTCTTTTAATGGTAAATTTCAATTACCTCAAAGCGGAATGAATGGGCAGTTTTATATTTATACCAAAACAGACAATGGCAATGCCGGGTTCAAAGTAGAAGAATACAAACGTCCAAAATTCTATGTGGATTATGAAACCATAAAAGGCACATACAAGGTAAATGAAAAGATACAGGTTACAGGTATTGCCAAAGCCTATGCAGGCAATAATATTGATGGTGCCAATGTGAAATACCGGATAGTAAGACAACCCCGCTTTATTTATCCCTGGCTATTCTGGCGTTGGTGGCAGCCACCGGTAAATTCAATGGAGATCACTCATGGCGAAATAAAAACTGATAAGGAAGGAAAATTTGTAGTTGAATTTACTGCAATTCCTGATTTGAAGATTGATAAAAAATTTGAACCAGTATTTGATTATACGGTGTATGCTGATGTAACAGATATAAACGGAGAAACCAGGAGCGGTGAAAAAATGGTTTCAGTAAGTTATAAATCACTCATGCTGGTGAGTAATATTCCCGCCAGCCTTCCGGTAGATAGTTTGAAAAAATTATCAATCTATACACAGAATATGAATGGCGAACATGAACCGGCCAAAGTAAAAGTAACCATCACTTCACTAAAAGAAGAAAAACGACTCATCCGTGACCGCTATTGGTCAAGACCCGATCAGTTTACTATGAACAAAGATGAGTATATTAAGAATTTTCCGTTTGATGAGTATAATAATGAAAGCGACTACAAAAGTTGGGAAAAAGAAAAAGAATTTTTCAGCAAAACAGACTCAACAAGAGAGAATGGTATGTGGACTGTGGACAATGGACCATGGACTCCTGGCTTTTACGTTATTGAAATGGAAACAAGAGATAAATATGGTGAACAGGTAAAAGATTTAAAATATATCGAACTTATTAATGAAAAAAACAACCAGTTAAATCGTCCTGAATACCTATGGAGTAATATAATAAAAACATTGGTTGAACCTGGCGAAACAGCTAAACTGGAACTGGGAACTGCTGCAGATAACCTGTTTGTAGTACAACAACTGAATAAAGGCAAGTCCAATGGGCAATGGGCAACAGGAAGTTATTCTTTTATAAAACTTAATAATCAAAAGCAGACTTTTAGCTACCCGGCAGATGAATCGGATCGGGGTGGATTTAGTGTCGGTTGGATGTTTATCAAACACAATCGCTTTTATCAATTAAACCAGCCAATCGGGGTTCCCTGGACCAATAAAGACCTGGATATTGAATATGCTTCCTTCCGTGAAAAGACATTACCAGGCAGCACTGAAAAATGGAAAATAAAAATTACAGGTTATAAAAAAGAAACAGTTGCAGCAGAAATGCTGGCAAATATGTATGATGCATCCCTTGACCAATTTGTATCTCACTACTGGAGTGAACCTTATATCTGGCCTTCCTATTATAACCGAAGTTATTGGACCGGCGAACAGAATTTCATACAGATACAATCCAACCAACGTTATATAAATGAACAGGAGGGAAAATCTGTTGATAAAAGATACGATTACCTGATAGGCAGCACCGGGGATAATTATGAAATGGATGGCATTTATGCAAAATCAGATATGCGAATGATGCGTAATGCTGCACCAGTAATGGCAGAAGGTGCACCTCCACCTGCTGGTGCATTGGATGAGGTTGCAGTTGTAGGTTATGGAAAAGCAATAAAAGATGGCAAAGCTGAAGAATCTGAAAAAATTCCAAAGCCTGACGAAAATACCGGACAACAATCCGGTGATGTAAAAATTCGTAAAAACTTTAATGAAACTGCTTTCTTCTTCCCTGATTTAAGAACAGATAGTACAGGAGCTATTGAGTTTTCATTTACAATGCCTGAAGCATTAACCCGCTGGAAATTTATGGCACTGGCACATACAAAAGATGCCGCCTTTGGAAGCAGTACCAAAGAAATCGTTACTCAAAAAGAATTAATGGTACAACCGAATGCTCCAAGGTTCTTAAGAGAAGGTGATAAAATGGAATTTAGTTCCAAGATTGTAAACCTGACTGAAAAAGAACTTACAGGTACGGCACAATTCCAGTTGTTTGATGCAGAAACTAATGAGCCGGTTGATGGACGTTTCAAAAATATGGTGGCCAACCAATATTTTACTGTTGCTGCAGGCCAAAGCGAAGTGGTGAAATTTCCTATTGAAGTTCCTTACCAGTTTAATAAAGCATTGCAATGGAGAGTTATTGCCAGAGCTGGTAATTATAGTGATGGTGAAGAGAATGCAATGCCGGTACTCACCAACCGTATGCTGGTAACAGAAACAATGCCTTTGCCAATGAGAGGCACTGGTACTAAAAATTTCACATTCGAAAAATTACTGAATAGCAGTAAAAGTGAAACCTTGCAACACCATGCTCTCACAATCGAATACACATCCAACCCTGCCTGGTATGCCGTGCAGGCCCTGCCCTACCTGATGGAATATCCTTACGAATGTGCCGAGCAAACATGGAACAGGTATTATGCCAACTCATTAGCTACATATATTTCAAATTCATCTCCACGCATTAAGCAGGTATTTGAACAATGGAAAATTAAGGATACTGCCGCTTTAATGAGCAACCTGCAAAAGAACCAGGAACTAAAAGCTGTATTACTGGAAGAAACACCCTGGGTATTACAGGCAAAGAATGAAACCGAACAGAAAAGAAATATTGCTTTGCTGTTTGACATGATAAAAATGAGTGAGCAACTCAATAATTCTTATGATAAGCTGAAACAAATGCAAAGCAGCAATGGCGGTTTTGTATGGTTTACCGGCGGTCCGGATGATCGCTATATCACCCAGTACATTGCTACAGGTATTGGTCACCTTAAAAAATTGAAAGCATATGCAAAAGGACAGGATGATAAATTAAAGTCAATATTATCAACCGCTATTCCTTATCTCGATAGGAAAATTAAAGAGGATTACGATTATTTGATTAAGTATAAAGTAAATCTGAAACAGCAGAATATAGGTTATACACAAATCCAGTACTTATATATGCGTAGCTTTTTCCCGGAATATAAAGTTGCAGCTGCTTCTCAAATTGCCTATGATTACTATTTTAAACAGTCGCAAAAATATTGGGTAGGCCAGAGTAAATATATGCAGGGAATGATGGCATTGGCGTTGCACAGAAGTGCTGACATAAAAACACCGGCGGCCATTCTGAAATCATTAAAAGAGACCTCCATTACAAATGAAGAACTGGGTATGTACTGGAAAGATCAAACTGCAGGTTGGTTCTGGTTCCAGGCTCCGATAGAAACACAAGCTTTGCTGATTGAAACCTTTCAGGAAGCGGGTAAGGATTTAAAAACAGTTGATGATTTAAGAACCTGGTTATTGAAAAACAAACAAACCAATAACTGGAAGACAACAAAAGCTACAGCCGAAGCATGTTATGCTTTATTATTACAAGGAAATGATTGGCTGAGTAGTGACCCTGTAGTTGAAATTAAATTAGGAACAACCACCATCAATTCAACTGATGCGGGACAGGAAGCAGGTACTGGCTATTTCAAAAAGACCATTGAAGGAAACAAAATAAATTCTCAAATGGGCAATATCTCTGTTACCGTTTCAACCCCAAAAAATGATGCATCAGCAAGTTGGGGTGGTGTATATTGGCAATATTTTGAAGACCTGGATAAAATCTCATCGGCTTCAACACCGCTTAAACTGAATAAAAAGTTGTTTGTTGAAAAGAATACTGACCGGGGACCAGTTATTACTCCAATTAATGATGGTGACAAGATTAAAGTTGGTGATAAAATTAAAGTAAGAGTAGAACTGAGGGTTGATCGTGAAATGGAATATGTACACATGAAAGATATGAGAGCCTCTGCATTTGAACCGGCAAATGTACTCAGCAGTTATAAATGGCAGGGTGGCCTTGGTTATTATGAAAGTACCAAAGATGCAAGTACAAATTTCTTCTTCAGCTATCTGAGAAAAGGAACTTATGTATTTGAATATACCCTGTTTGCTACTCATACCGGCAACTTTAGTAATGGCATCACATCCATACAATGTATGTATGCTCCAGAGTTCAGTTCACACTCGGAAGGTGTAAGAGTAACTATAGAATAACAATAAAGCCTCTTCAATTGAAGGGGCTTTATTTCAATATTACACATTGCAAATATTATTTCTCACTTATGATTTCACTCATTATTGCAAGACACGGAGAAACAATCGAAAATATATCAGGAATCTGCCAGGGGCAAACCGATGGCACCTTATCAGAAAAAGGCTTGAAAGAAAATGATGAACTGGGGAAAAAACTGATGCAATATGATTTTCAAACTATTTATTCAAGTCCTTTGGGCCGTGCCCTTGAAACAGCTAAAGCAATACAGCTGAATAATCAAAAGTCTTCGATTATTATTGATGAACGGTTGATGGAAAGACATCTTGGTATTTTTCAGGGCAAACCATATCCCATTCCATACTATGAGAACGAATTGTATGAAGGAATGGAAACAGTCGGGTCAATGGCAGAAAGGATGAATAGTTTTCTGCTTGATATAAAAAAGAATAAATCAGATGAGACTATTGTTATGGTAAGCCATGGTTACGTTTTAAAAGTTCTCCTTTCCATTATTGAAAATTTACCAGTAAATGATTTTTATAAAGTAACGCTGATGGGTAATTCCGGTTTCGTTGAAAAAATTGTTTAAATAGCTTTATAAAATAGCTAAGTGGTATTCAGCTATTTTTGCCATATGAATGTAGATTATCTTATTGTTGGTCAGGGCATAAGCGGTACCTGGCTTAGTTACTATCTTGAAAAAGAAGGAAAATCATTCCTGGTAATAGACAACAACGACAAAAAAGCTTCTTCCCGGTTAGCTGCCGGCATCATAAATCCGGTAACAGGCCGCAGGCATGTTGAAGTGTGGATGGCAAAAATTATACTACCATTTGCTTTCGATGCTTACCGGCAGATAGGAAACAGGTTAGGGATTACCGCCATTTCACAAAAAAACATTTTCGATTTCTTTCCTAATCCACAGATGCGTCAAAGTTTTTTACAACGGGTAGAAGAAGATACTACCTATGTACAAATAAGAAAGAATGAAGATGAATTCCGTCATTTATTTAATTTCAATTTCGGTTACGGTGAGATAAAACCAGTTTACACTGCCCATCTTGAAACAATACTTCCAGCCTGGCGGCAATTTTTAAATGAAAAGAAAATACTGCGGGAAGAAGATTTTGATTCTAATCAGCTTCAGATTAAAAAAGAAGGAATTCAGTATAATGATATTACAGCTAATAAAATTATTTTCTGTGATGGCAATAGCAGTACTGCCAACCCCTATTTTCAAAAACTACCTTTTGCCCCAAATAAAGGAGAAACATTGATAGTGGAAATTCCGGATTTACCGCAAACAAATATTTATAAAAAAGGAATGATGCTGGCACCACTTGCCACTCCGGGATTGTGGTGGTTTGGTTCTAATTATGCCTGGGAATTTCCCAATGAAGAACCCACAGAAGAATTCAGAGAAAAATCAGTTATACAATTAAAAGAGTGGTTAAAAGTTCCTTTCAACATCATAGATCATCAATGTGGTATTCGTCCGGCTACAATAGAAAGGAGACCATTTGTTGGTATGCATCCGCAACACCCAGGGATTGGTATATTAAATGGAATGGGAACAAAGGGCTGTTCGTTATCTCCGTTTTTTGCTAAACAATTAGTAAACAATTTACTCCGTAATAAGCCAATTAGTCCAGAAGCAGATATTAACAGGTTCTCAAAAATATTGAGCCGTTAATAAGTTCATACAGGAATACAACAAATTTGGCGGGAATTATAGCAAAGTTTTCCGGTTTATCTTTCCAAAAACATTTATAACTTTCTTTGAAATAATAACACAACCAATGACACAACCCATCGAACAGGAATACGTAATTCCTGCCAAATACCGGCGCATGGAAAACATGCATATTGTTTTCTGGTTGATGAAAGACATCAGCTGGTGTATGATTTGGCGGGAACTTGGATTGGCAATGTTTATTCCCACATTAATTATTTCCATCATCATTTCGTGGCGTACCCGTTCGGTGAAATCTGAACTGGCACATAATCTCGCCATTACATTATGGATATGTGCAAATGGATACTGGATGATCAGCGAGTTTTTCTACTTTGATACCTGGCAAATCAGCAGTTCCATTACAGGAAAACATCTTGCATTAATTCCATTCATAACAGGTGCTTTAATACTCCTTTACTATTATATAATACAAAGACCACAGGAAATCAGACAGCATAAAACCAAAACCATATAAATATACTACACCTTATTTTTGAATTCCAATACTTGACATGTCATTTCTTCCATAAAATACAGGAAAGTACATAAGCTCAGCTTTTGCAGGATTAATAGTATAATTTCCATTATATCTCGGCTCCAGTTCAATTTCATAAGTATAAACACCTTTCTTCAACTTCTCCAAAAAAATCATTACCCTGTCACGAAAATACTCCCGATGCTCGTACCTCGAACCGTTAAGTTTAGTACCATATGTGCTTCCTGCAGGAACAGGAATTTCCAGTTGCACATAATCAGCAACTTTTAATACTTCCACTTCCACTTTCATAATAACTTTTTCACCAGCCTTTAAATTGGGCACAACAACTTTCTGACTATTTACAAAATAACTTCTTACCCGGAAGTTAGTATCAACAGATTGTGGCGAAGAATTGAACACTTTTTGATATGCAGTGAAATAAACCATACCACCACCCTGCTTGGTTACAGTTATATTCCCGGAACCAGGTTTAAGTGATGCCTCAAAAGGAAATTTATTTACAGTCATGCTTGTATCTCCAGAAATATGCAGTGTTGCTTTTTCTATAAAATTCTGATTGGACTTCAATACATCGGGTAGTAAGGCAGATAGTATAGTTGCCGACTCAACAGTATTTCGCCAGTGGCCTTCTTTTCTTTTCTCCAGAAAATATTGAGAAATTTGTTTTTGTACATTTTCATAATCTGCTACTCTTCCCAGTGTTTTATAGGCAAGTACTGTTGTTGCTATTTCGTTCCTGTTCCACCAGTAAACATCTTCGCCCCAATGAAGACCACCCAGCATTGTAGCTTTTTTGTTCTTCAGCAAAGTCTGTAATTCACTTTCAAAACCAATTTTTTGTTTTTGTAAAACAGAGAGCATTTGCCATTGCTGGTGTTGAGTAAGTGAATCAAAAACCAATCGTTTCAGAAAACCAGTATAATCCATATCATGACCAGCTTCATTCAACGTATATAAAGATTCGAGCAAATCAAACTTA
>JBARSW010000259.1:0-19130 GCA_049644925.1 Chitinophagaceae bacterium
CATCTTCATATACCTTGAATTTTTCTCCTGCCTGTGGTGCACCGTTTAAACCTAAGACAACGGCTGGTGCTGAAGGACCGGCTTTATCTTCTTTTTTATTTCTTTCGTTGAATAAAGCTTTTACACGTCCAAAATACTGACCACTCACAATCAGGTCACCCGGCTTTAATGTTCCGTTTTCAACCAGCAATGTAGCCACATATCCACGGCCCTTATCCATTGATGCTTCTATAATAGTTCCTGTTGCTTCTCTTTCAGGATTTGCTTTCAGGTCAAGTATTTCCGCTTCCAATAAAATCTTTTCCAATAGTTTGTCAATATTCAACCCTTTTTTAGCAGCAATTTCCTGACTTTGATATTTACCACCCCATTCCTCCACCAATAAATTCATGGAAGAAAGTTGCTCATATATTCTTTGTGAATTGGCTCCGTCTTTATCAATTTTATTGATAGCAAAAATCATTGGAACTCCTGCAGCCTGCGCATGGCTGATGGCCTCACGGGTTTGAGGCATTACCGCATCATCTGCTGCAATTACAATAACTGCTATATCGGTTACTTTTGCTCCTCTTGCCCTCATAGCTGTAAAAGCTTCGTGACCGGGAGTATCCAGAAATGTTATTTCTTTTCCATTTTGTAATTCTACCTGGTATGCACCGATATGCTGTGTAATACCTCCTGCTTCTCCGGCTACCACATTGGCACTTCTTATATGATCGAGCAACGAAGTTTTACCGTGGTCAACGTGACCCATTATTGTTACAATTGGTGAACGGGGTCTGAGATCTTCTTCATTATCTTCTTCCAACTCTTCCTCCATTTCCATTTGCTTCTCCATATCTATGAACTCAACATCAAAACCAAATTCACTGGCTACCAGTTCTATTACTTCAGCATCTAATCGCTGATTGATTGACACCATTATACCAAGTCCCATACACTTACTGATAACCTCTGCAAAACTTACATCCATCAGGTTTGCCAATTCACTCACACTGATAAACTCTGTTAACTGCAATTTATGATCATCTGCTCCCTCACCCATTGCATCAGCCAATTCCTGCCTTTTTTCGCGGCGTAATTTTGCCTTCATATGCTTTCCCTTGCCGCCACCACCGGCCAGCTTGGCCTGTGTTTCCTGTATTTTTTTCTGAATTTCCTTTTCGTCTATAAGTTTATCTTCTCTTCGACCTCCACTGCTGGCACCACCATGTCGTCTGTTACCTCCAGCGGCTGATCCTCCGGTTCCGGGTCCCCTTCCCCTATTAAAATTGCCACCGCCAGCACCAGTTCCACCTGGTCTTCTATCACCGCCCGTATCTTTATTAATAAAAATTTCCCTTTTTACATCTTTCTTTTCAATGGGAATGCGTTTTCTTTTTTTCTTTTCGTCTTTTACAGGCCGTGTATCATTGTCAACGGGTAGCTGAATTTTTCCTAAAATTTTAGGCCCTGTTAATTTTTCTACTTCAATATTTTCAATTACGGCGGGGTGTTCATCAGTTACAGGTTCTACCTTTTCCACTATTTCTGCAACCACCGATTTTTCTTCTTTTACCTCTTCTTTCTTTGCCTTTTGAAGTTTATTTTTTGCAGCTTTTTCTTCCTGTACTGGTTTCGGAGCTTCTTCTTTTTTGAGTTTTGGTGTTTTCTTAGGTCTTGTTGAAGAGTCAATTGTGGAAAGATCAATTTTCGTAATTACTTTAGGCCCCCCTATTCCCGGAGCATCTACTTTCTTTATCTCATCTTCTTTTTTATCTGCTTCTTTCTTTTCTTCTTCTCCCTTTTCTGCTTCTATTACAACTGGTGCAACTACTTCCGTTTTCTCTTTCTCTTTTACTTCCTCTGCCACTACAGTAACAGGAACCGGCTCTGGTTCTTTTTTGGGAGTTTTGGATACAGGCTTTTCATCTTTTTTAAAGACAATTTCCTCATCCTCTTTTTTCTTTTTTGTTTCGGCCTGTGAGCCTTTCGGAAGCTCAAGCTGATCACTTTTTAACTTTGCTGCCTTATCTCCCTGAAACTCATGTTGCAAGGAACGATACATTTCTTCAGTAAGCTTGGACGTTGGCTTTAGCTCATCTTTTGGAAATCCCTTTGCTATCAAAAAGTCAATAAGGGTATCCTGGCCAACGTTAAATTCTTTGGCCGCAGCTAATAATCTGGGAAGTTTTAATTCTGCCATTAAAGTTTTTTAATTGTCAAATATGTCAAAGGAGTCATTTAAGTCACACATCGAATAAGTATGAGGTTCCCCCTGACCTATTTGACTAATATGACATTGCTGACTTCATTTATTCTTTTTCAAATTCTTCTTTCAATATTCTCCTCACATCTGCAATAGTCTCTTTTTCCAGGTCGGTTCTTTTTTCTAACTCTTCAGCAGTAAGATTCAAAACACTTCTTCCTGTATCACAACCAACTCTCTTTAATTCATCAATAATCCATGTTTCAATTTCATCACTGAATTCTTCCAGGTCAATGTCAAATTCTTCTTCTTCCCCTTCATTATCCCTGTATACATCCAGTTCATAACCGGTTAATTCGGTTGCCAGTTTAATGTTTACACCTCGGCGACCTATTGCCAGTGAAACCTGGTCCGGCTTCAGGTACACATTTGCATGTTTGCCTTCGTTATCTAATTCCATGCTGGTAATCTTAGCGGGTGTAAGAGATCTTTGTATCAATAACTGAATATTACTGGTCCAGTTGATAACATCAATATTTTCATTCTTTAATTCCCTAACAATACCATGAATTCGACTACCCTTCATACCCACACAGGCTCCAACAGGGTCGATACGGTCATCAAAAGATTCTACTGCTACTTTAGCTCTTTCACCCGGATCCCTTACAATTTTCTTTATTACAATAAGGCCGTCAAATATTTCTGGTACTTCTATTTCCAATAGTTTGGCCAGAAAATCAGGAGATGTTCGGGAAAGAATGATTACCGGGCTGTTATTTTTCATATCCACTTTCCTTACAACGGCACGGATATTTTCTCCTTTTTTAAAATAATCCTGTGGAATTTGTTCACTCTTAGGCAGAATGAGTTCATTGCCTTCTTCATCCAACAGTAGTATTTCTTTTTTCCATACCTGGTAAACTTCGGCGCTGATGATTTCGCCAATCCTGTCTCCATATTTTTTTGCCAACACATTTTTCTTCAAATCACTGATACGGCTGGCCAATGTTTGTTTGGCAGCCAATATGGCCCTGCGACCAAAATCAATAAGGTCAACTTCTTCGTAAAGTTCTTCACCCACTTCAAAGTCAGGTTCTATTTTTACAGCATCAGAATAAGCAATCTGTGCCAGCGGGTCTTCTACTTGCCCATCTTCCACAATCATACGACGGCGGATAATTTCAAGGTCACCTTTCTCTGCATTTACGATAACATCAAAGTTGTCATCACTGGTGTATTTTTTACGCAGCAGGGTTTTAAACACATCTTCCACCACTTTCATCATGGTAGGCCGGTCGATATTTTCGGCATCTTTAAAATCCTGGAACGCCTCTATCAGGTTGATACTTGCCATAAAACAAAATTTTGAACGCTGTTAGGTTAAAATTTAATTTGAATTTTTGTTGATTTTATTTCATCTAAAGAAATAGTTTGTTGTACTATTTCCAGTTTTTTTCCTTTTCCGGTTTGGCTTTCAATCACAATCTCCTTTTCATCCGCACTAATAAGTTTCCCTTCTTTTTTTAACCCTTCTAAGTCTGTTACTTCCACAAACCTGCCGATATTCTTCAGGTATTGCCGGTTTAGTTTCAGTGGCTCATCCAACCCGGGCGAAGAAACCTCCAGCGAAAAATCGCCATTTGGAAACATATTTTCCTCTTCCAGTTGTTTATAGAGCCGGCGGTTATACTGCACCAATTTTTCGATACTAACCCCTTGGTTACCATCAATAAACACTTTAATATTATTAATAGGTTTAATCTTAACCTCCACCAGAAAAAGGTCTGGTTCGGCGCTGATCAGCGTCTCTACTTTGTGTTTCAGAACTTGTATTTGTGTGTCGCTACTCATGGGTGTATAAAAGAAGAAGGGAACGGCCTCGTTCCCTTCAATCGTCTATTTCCGCTGCAAATGTAAGGTAAATGGCTAATTCAAGCCAAATTATCATTATAAAACATTTGAGTTAAAAAATCGGTAAACAACTCCTTATTTACGGCAAGAAAAAAACGGCACTTCTTATCTTTACGGGGTGAAATATTTATTATATGCTTTACTGTTGTATATAGGCTACCAGTTCATCTTTAAACTGGTCATTCCTGTTTTCCTGACTACCCGTAAAATCAAAAAGGGGTTTAAGGAAATGCAGAGCCGTATGGAAGAGCAAATGAAACAACAAGAGGGCTTTTCATCTAATCCTTCGCCGGAAGAACCAAAGCCCAAATCAAAAGCTGGTGATTATATTGATTTTGAAGAAGTGAAATAGTTGTTCTTTATTACGAACTATATTTTTTTATCCTTACTCCATTTAAGATCGTGTTGCCGGATACAGGAGTAAAGCCAATCATTAGCCCTTCGCCATTTTTTATCAGTATTTCTTTCTCTAAACTCATCGCAGTGATTACACCAAATTGTTTTTCGATATTTAAGCCAACTACCCAGTTTTCACCATTCAATATATCATTATCCTGTCTGTATTTTTTTTTGATCTGAAATAAATCTTTTGCCAGGGGCTGTTATTATTCAGAGAAGAGACAGCCGCATTATCATTTAACACAAATTGCCAGCCGTATTTAGAGAGATCTTTTCTCTGGTCTGTCCTGAGGAAAACAGCAGAAATAACAATAACAGGGAAAATATTTTGAAAATAAATTCTTTCATATCCAGGCATATTAAAAGAATGATCTGCTTTTGTGGTTACCGTAAAGGATTCAATATGGGCAATACAGGTCATAATGAAGAAGAACCTCATGCAATTAATCTTTTTAATTGACAACTTACACTAATAAATATTCTACTATTTGTGTTGCGCAAACAGCCATGTCAATAATTCCGGTTCTGCAAACGCAGAATCCCAGCTATTGTGATTTGCATTGGGGTACAAAGAAAATTTTACTTTCCCTTTTTGTTTTTTAATTGCCTCCACCATATCTTCTGATAGCTTTGGTGGCACCACATCATCTTTCCCTCCATGAAAAACCCACCATTTAGTTTTTTTAAGGGATGAAGCAGTATTTACATTAGCACCACCACAAATAGGAAAAGCTGCAGCAAATAATTTGGGGTTTCGTCTTACTATTTCAAAGGTTCCCATGCCGCCCATGGAGAGGCCGCCAACATAGATCTGCTTTTTTGCTATTTTATATGATTTGACAATACTCTTTAATAATTCCTGTGCCAGTTTCATAGCAATAGTTGGCTCACCAGCTTCCTGGAAAGAAAAAGTTCTTTTACCACTCTCCATTTTAAAGTCCACATTACTCCAAAAACTATTTGTAGCACATTGAGGGAAAACAATGATAGCTGGAAAATTCTTTCTGACATCTTCCTTTAAAAAAAGTTTTGCTCCATGTACCAATTGCTTTTCATTGTCATTTCCTCTTTCGCCAGCACCATGTAAAAAGAAGACTAAAGGATATTTTTTTGATGCATCATAGTTTTCAGGAAGTAACAAGCGGTAAGGCAGTGTGTCACCATTTTGCACAATCCAATGTTTTTCATACTGGCTTAGGTCCTGCGACCAACTTTGTTGCGCAGATAAAAACATAAAAACAAGAAGCAGTATTTTCTTTGTCATACTCAAAAATTTATTCTTATTTAAAAAGTACATTCTCTATGGTAAAGTTATGTTGTGTGTCATCCATATACTTTCCAATATAAGGCGAATAGGTGGATATTTTTAATCGTTTCTTTTTAAAATCCATATCTATGATTCTTAGCCACCCATTACCTCCTTTTACGGAGCCTTTAACTCCTTCCTGGTAATTGGCAAGCATTTGATAAACCGGGTAACCTGCATCATTGATGCTGATTAATGTGCCTACACCAGTATTCAACACATGACCTGAGAAAACGAATCTTGTATTGGGATGAAGCTTAACCAACTTCCTCCATATCTCTTCTCCATCATTTACACTTGAATCGCCTTTATCTTTACCAACACCATAATCCTGCGGCCTCCAATTATCACCGGGGCCTTGCCTTGTACTATCAGAATACATATAGCTATGTGTGTTGATAATTACAGAATGTCCCGGATGGTTTTTAATAATTTTATTTGCCCAATCTACTACACTATTTCGGGGACCAAACTCCAGCGTAATCACCAACCAGTTAATTTTTGTTGTTTTAAAAACATAATATGCATTATCCATTTTGCCTGCTTCTGCCACTCCTCCAAAACCTGGTAAGCCAGACATTTGTGCAACCGGAAAATAAGTATTGAATAAATTGGAGTTGCGAACATCAGCAAATTTTCCATCTGCACTTCCCATATCATGATTGCCGGCTGCCAGAATATACGGAACTTTTTTATTGAGCCTGGAAAAAGCTGATTGTATTATTTTCCATTCTTTATCATTATTATTTTGCGTAAGGTCGCCTTGTTGCAAAACAAAATTTATATCCTTAGCATTTTTAAGTACCCAATTTATTTGCGAGTCCAGCACTTCCGGAAATTTCTCTGCATAGGTTTGTGTATCGGGTAATAATACAATACGGGCCTGGTGCATTTTTTGCGAACAGGAAGAAAGGAATACGATGGCAATAAAAAATACAATTGCTGCAAGTTTCATCAGGTCTTTATTTTAAATGAGGGCTTTCAAAACCCAACTTCGTCAATCCACTTTTTATTTCCGGGCAGCTCATAAATAAATTCCATAAAAGGCCGCTGCGATAATTTTCCATCATTACTACAATTGGTCCCTGGTCAATGGCCAGGTATTTTCCCGGAAACCAATTTGCTGTTTCGCTAAAAGCGTCATAAAAACCATAAGGGCCCCAAATTTTATCTTTCATATTGGTGTACCAATGTTTCATGGCCGCCATTGATTCTTTTGGTGTGTATGGAAAAGATGATAAAGCAGCTGTTGGGGAAATAACACCAAGGTCTCTTTTCGCAGTGGGTGCATGGCCAGCATATCCCTTTATAGAGTAACTGGAAGTGAGTCCCCAACTATTTTCGCCATATCCTTTATATTTATTGGGATTGTCAACACACCATTGGTAATTTATTAACGACTGGTTTTTATTTTCCAGCCAATAGTCTGCATATTTATCTTTTAATCCTCTTGGGTCGAGACCGAGATAAGAATAATGAGCCCAGAATAAAGGGCCTCCATTTGTAGCATCACCCTGATGCCGCATCTGTAATTTATAATTGCTATACGATGGCGGGTTGTTATTAATCTTTCCTTTTTCTGCCCAACCTTCATGATATACTTCTGCTGGAACAGCATGAGTAGGAGAAGATGCCGCAAGAACATACATAATTAAACATTCATTATAACCCCGCACCGGAAAATTCATTTCCCAACTAAAGTTGGGGCTCCAGTGCCAATAGAGTACATTCTTTCCATTGCGGTACCAGTCAAATTCAACTTCTTTCCATAATTTATCTGCTCTTGCTGCTAATAATTTTTCTTTTTCATTACCCTCTTTAAAATATTGCCGCACACACAGCAAGCCTTGCAGCATATAAGAAGTCTCTACCAAATCGCCGCCATCATCTTTTCTGCTGAAAGGTTTTACTTTTCCTGTTTCACCATTCCACCAATGCGGCCATGCGCCATGAAAACGGTCGGCTGTTTCTAAAAAATGAACAATTTTTTCTAATTGTTTTAATCCTTCGTCTCTCGAAATAAATTTTCTTTCTATGCCAACCAGTATTGCCATTACCCCAAATCCACCGCCGCCGCTGGTTACTACATGTTTGTCATTTTGCTGATATACATTATCTACATGAAATCGTTCTCTTGCTAAACCGCTTGTTGGTTCCGCACCTTCCCAGAAATACTGAAATGTTTGTTTTTGTACATCGGTAAATATCCTTTCTTCATCAGCAGGAAGTTCAACAATATTTTTAGTTGCCTTTTTTGCATTACTACAGGCAGACATAATTAATATCAGCAAAAAGCTGACAAGGTGTAAGAGTTTATATTTCATCTGCTATAGAGATTTGAGTGGGTCCGAAAGAAAAAACACACAGCTACCAATTGTTGATAGCTGTGTGTGAAAGAATTATTTACCTGCTTTTCCTAAGTTGTACAATGCTTTTATGTGGGCATCAGGAAAAGTCTTATTATAGATCCTCATCTCATCTATTTGGCCTGTCATTGGCGCAAATGACACATCAGCAGTTGGCGGTGCATCAGGTGGAATGTTATTGATATTGGAACCGATAATAACAACACTTGGCTCCCATGCTTTAAACAGGTTGTTACCCACACCTCTATTGGGATATCCACCCACTTTTACTGCATTCATCCAGATATTGAACACACCTGTGCTATAATCATAGGTAAGAACAAGGTGAGTCCATTGCGTAAGTTTTGTTTTGTTCAGTGCATTGTTCAGATTATCCTGCGTTGATAGTCCCCCTGCGTTTTGTGTAAGAAAAGTTGGCTGTATAGTCAAAACAGAATCGTTTGCAGCATTATAGGAATTGGTGTTCAAGGCAAAATTGATATTCCCATTAAACTGACCCGGTCTCGCCATTTGAAAAAGCATGGTTCTTTTAGATCCATTATTGACAGGTTTTACCCAGACACTGATTGTCCAGCTTTTTAATGAGTCTGTTTTAAATTTTTGAAACTGCGTGCCAAAGTATAAAAATCCTGCGGCCAGATTTAATGCTTTTCCCCGAACACCACCATCCACAAAACTGCTTCCCACTGTTCTTGTAGGTGCAGTACCTGTTACCATTTCATTGTTAGTGTTTTCAAATCCCCAATAAGCAATTTGGTTATCAGGAAAAACATCTTCCGTTTTTATATAGCCATCAATTTTCCCGTCATAATCGGCAGGATTTACCGGTGGAAGGTTATTCGGGTTGCCATCTTTTTTACACGATACACCTGCCACAGCAATTAATGCGATGTAAACAACCCGGCTTTTAATATATGATGTTGACAATTTCATTTTATAATAGTTTAGTTGTAATAAAATCAATACCCGGGATTTTGTGTCAGCACACCGGCACTCAGGTCTATTTGTGTTTGTGGTATCGGCAAAAGCACATCCCTGTTATTATTAAAATTAGGTTTTCCTGAAGCATTCAATACTGCCGCTGCTACACCCCAACGAACCAAATCAAAGAAACGGTCTTGTTCCATTGCCAGTTCTATTCTTCTTTCCTGGCGGATGGCTGCCCGCAATGTAGCCTGATCGGTAGTAGTTACGTTAGGTAAAATAGCATTGTTCCCATTCCTTGCTCTAAATCTTACAGAATTCAAAGCAGTAGCAGCAGCTGTGATATTTGCAGCCCCACCAACTTCATTGGCCGCTTCTGCATACATCAGTACAATATCTGCATAGCGAAGAATCCTGACATTCATCCAATAACCAAACCTGTGGCCAACGGTAGAACGAACAGCCGGGTTAGAGTATACCTTATTGTTATACCGTGGATTGGGCAAACCTGTTGGAGTGGTTTCACCATAAATAGTAAGTCCTGGCACGGTGGCGGTACTGGTAAATAAAATCGTTCTAGCCTTCCGTGGATCATTAGGTTCGTAAGCAGCTTCGAGGTAAGTGCTGGGTGAATTCCAGCCCCAGCCCAAATCCCAAGCTCCGGGACCCCGTACACCCTGTATCTGAGCATACTGAACACCATTGGCAGTTTGAGCATTTGCAGATGCAGTGGCCTGTACTTCAAACACCGATTCTTTGCTGTTTTCTCCTTCCTCCCTGAAAATAACATCGTAAGGAGTAGAAAGATTGTACTGACCAGACATCATTACTGTATTAGCTGCAGCCATTGCCTGTGCCCATTTTTGTTGTGTCAGGTACACTTTTGCAAGCAATCCATTGGCAGCACCACTTGTTATACGCCCCGGAAAAGTAGCAGCATTCCAGCTTGCCGGTAAGTTAGCCGCCGCAAAAGTCAGATCATTTTCTATAAAAGTATATAACTGTGCAGCCGTGCTTTGAGGTATATTGTTTTGTGCTGTTGGATTATCAAACAAAGTATCAATCAACGGCACCCTGCCAAAGAAACGAACTAAATTAAAATAGGCATAGGCCCGGAGAAACTTTGCTTCAGCAATAGTTTGGGTTTTTATCGCAGGAGTGGCCACTATTAGTGTATTAGTATTTACTTCCTTTATAGTAACGTTACATTTATTGATAAGTGTATAGTAGCCTATCCATATTGTATTGCAAAATCCATTGCTGGGTGTAACGGGGAAATTGTCCATATCAAGCGCATTGGCACCACCATCTGCAGGTGTGCTCCCTTTATCAGCATCATCGCTGCGGATGCTGACGGCGGTAATATAAGACTGGCTATGAACATTAAAACTTCTCAGTTCGTTATACGCCGAAAAAACAAATTGGTCATATGGACCGGAGCCACCGGGGTAAGGATAGTTTTCAGGATCGTAAGCACCCTGGCGATCGGTGTCTAAAAATTTTTTACATCCTGTTATCATAAAAAGCATACTTACCGCCACCAATGCGATGTATGTGTTTCGGGATATTTTTTTCAAACTTTTCATATAAAAAAATTTAAGGCTTTTAAAAAGTAAGGTTAAGTCCTAAAGAATAAATAGCTGGTACCGGATATGATCCGTTATCTGCACCACCGCCAAGTATGCTTCCTATCAACGGCTCTGGCGAATAACCTGTAACACGGCTCCATGTTTTAAGATTTTGACCGCTTACATAAATCCGGGCTTTTTGAATACCTGCTTTTGAAAGCAATTCTTTTTTAAACGTATATCCCAACTGCAAAGTTCTTATTCTAAAATAATCACCGGGCTCCAGGTAATAAGTACTCATCAAAAAGTTATTACCTCTTGTGTTATCAAGAATAGGTTCAATATTAGAAGAGCCTGCTGTTGTAAAAGCATTTAGCCTGTTGGCTTCATAATTTAATACAGCAAAAGTAGACGTACGTCTTTGTGTATATATTTTATGCCCTGTGGCTCCCTGCCCTTCTACTTCAAAATCAAAGCCCTTGTATCCAAAACCAATACTACCACCAAAACTATAAGGAGGGAAAGGGGTGCCAATATAGCCTCTGTCGGCTGGAGAAATAATTCCATCGCCGTTATTATCCTTATAAGAAATATCGCCGGGCAATGAATTACTAAAAGCAGGTTGCTTGGTAAGATCGGCTGTTGATTGATAGATACCTGTTTGTGTGTAACCATAAAAATAGCCAATGGATTGTCCGGTTCTTGTAAGGTTAACACCACCATTACCAATAATTTCAAAATTGAAATTATCCCCAATTGCATTTACTACGTTATCATTATAACTAAAGTTTCCGGAAACACTATACGTAAGATCGTTGCCGATTTTATCATTCCATCCGGCATTAATTTCAATTCCTTTATTGGTAATCTTTCCGAGGTTGGTGAATTTCTGACGGCTGTCGTTTGGTATAGAAACAGCAGTAAGTATATCTGTTGTGGTCCGGTTATAAAATGTCATCTCCACATTCAGCCTGTTGGTAAATGCCCTTACATCAAATCCCACATCAATACCTTTTACAACTTCCCAATGCAAACTGGAGTCTGGTATGTAAGCCGCCTGTATTGCCGGATAAATATTATTTCCAAAAATGGCACTGGTAGAGTTTTGAATACCTGCCCTGTAAATATTATCGGCAATTCCGTTTGCATTACCAGTGGCACCCCACGCAGCACGGAGTTTTAAGAAGTTGATTTTTTTTACTTTGGCAAAAAAGCTTTCATCACTCACTACCCATCCGGCACCAATGCTACCAAAAGTTCCCCACCGATTTTCCGGCGCAAACTTGGAGCTTCCATCTCTTCTTATAGTAGCATTCAGCAGATATTTACCCATATAAGAATAACCTGCTCTTGCGAATGAACCCACAATTGCGTTTTCTGATCCACCACCACCATTAAATGTGGGGTTGTTTGGATTGGTAATACCGAGATACCAGAAATCAGGATCGTCCGGAATGTTAACCAATGTATCTCTGCGGGAACCATTTACAAAAGATGTAGCACTATAAATAGTGGTAAGACCCGCCACCGCATTTATAGAATGACCTTTGCCTAATTTTTTATCAAACGTTAATGTATGGTCTTGCTGAAACCTTCTTGATTCACTTTGCTCCTGTGCTACAGTTGTTCTCGCCAAACTATCAAACCGGGTGGTAGTAGGCGCAATGCCTTCGCCAAGATCAATAACATTATATGGTAATTGTGTAAAACTTCTGCCGGTATTAAATCCAAGATCAGCATATACCGTAGATCGCCATGTAAAGCTTTTTAAGAATTTAACTTCTGCAAATAAACTTCCTACTACCCTGTAGCCTTTTTCAATTGAGTTTTTGTCAGTTCTGTTTAATGCAGAAATAGGATTGCCTACCTGTGCCCGTTGAAAACTTGGCATACTGTAATAGGTGTTTTCATTAAACTGAATAGGTGCAATCGGCGCCGCCCAGAGTGCATTGGTGATGGATGCTGCAGGTGGATCGCTGATAAAATGGTAGCCTGTTATATCGCCACCCATTTTAAAATTGTTATTGAATTTAATTTCTTCGTTCAGACGAATCAAATACCTTTTGTAATGATCGTTCTTTAATACCCCTTCCTGATCTGTGTAACCAATGTTAATATAGGTCATTGACTTTTCGCTGTTATTGGAAATACTCAGGTTAGTAGAAGTAATAACAGCATCCCTCAGAATTAAATCCTGCCAGTTAGTATTGGCAGTATAATTTGTATAATCAAAAGGCGCCGCATTCAGATTGGCCAATTGTGCAGTATATAGTTTTTTAAAGCCTGTTGCATCTGTTAGATCAATTGTATTCTGTACTTTCTGGATACCAACAAAAGTTTGCAGGTTAATTCTTGTCTGGCCCCTTATACCTTTTTTTGAGGTAATAGCTATTACACCATTAGCACCTCTTAGTCCATAAATCGCAATAGAAGAGGGGTCCCGGAGAATGTCAATAGATTCTATATCCGCAGGATTTAAAAAGTCAACATTATCATGAAGTATACCATCCACTACATACACAGGGTTGGCACTATTGGTACTGTTTACGCCACGAATACGTACAACAGGACTTGAACCAGCCCGGCCTGAATTAGAAATAGTTAGTCCTGGCACTTTTCCCTGTAATGATGAAACAGGATTGGTGGAAGGCATTTTTGCCACTTCCTCTCCTTTTATTGAAGATACCGAACCCGTAAGGTCTCTTTTTCTTTGTGTACCATAACCTACTACTACTACTGTTTCCATGGATCGTTCAGCCTGTTTAAGTGAAACACTGATAGTAGTGCGGCCTGCAACTGCTTCTTCCATATTTATATACCCCACATAAGAAAATACAAGCACTGCATTATCAGGAACAATAATAGAATAATTACCGGTTGCATCGGTAGTTGTTCCGGTGGATGTACCTTTTACCGTTACGGATACACCAGATAAGGGTGTACCTTTTTCATCAGTCACCGTTCCTTTTAAATTAATAACAGGAATTTCCGGTACAGGGGGAGAAGCCGTTATTACCTCCGGTACTGTTGCTTTTCTTTTTACAATAATTGTATTTTCAGAAATGCTGTACGTCAGTTGCTGTTCTATAAAACAGAGGTTGAGTACATTTTCAACCGTTTCTTTTTTTACTGACAGCGAAACTTTTTTTGCGGTACTTAATGCTTCATCGGCATATAAGAACTGGTAGCCGGTTTGTTTTCGAATTTCTTCAAAAACTTTTTGGAGTGAAATGTTGTTTTCCCTGATGGTAATCTTTTGAGAAAATCCTCTGGCACTAACCTGAAGACAGATAGCGATCAATAAAACTGTGGTGAGTTTCATAATCTTAATTGTTTTTTTCAGCATCCAGCTTCGGTCAGAGCCGGATTGCAGAACAGCAGTTAAATACATAAATTTGTATTATTTGGGTTTGAAAAATAAGCATGACTCAATTTTGTTTATTCCGACACTCAAATTTTCGCCGGGTTCTGCTAGTAACAGAATCCGGTTTTGTTTGAGAGCCGCTTTTTTCACCCATCATCCTGGGTAAATAGAAACCAATGTTTTAGTATCATAGTAATCTGTTTTATGGTGAAACAATTATTTTCTTTCCCTGTATCCTGAAATGTACTTCGCCGGTCATTGCCAGTTTTTCAAAAACTTTTGACACATTATCATTACGGGTAAGCTGACCGGTAAAGTGCAGGTCAACATTTCCTTTGTACTCTACTTCCACATCATACCATCTTGCAATCTGTCTTAAAATACTTTTAATGTCAGCACTTTTGAACTGAAACCTTCCGTTTTTCCAAGCTACTGCTTCCTCAGTATCGGCATTATTTACTACACTTATTTTTCCACTCTTGCTGATAACAGATTGCTGATCGGGAGAGAGAAGTCGGGAGTCCGGGGTCGGGAGTCCGGAGCCAGTCGCTGAAACTTTCACCTTACCTTCTACCAGTGTAGTTTTTATTGCAGCCTCATCATCATAGGCGTTAATGTTGAAGTGGGTTCCTACTACTTCTACTTCCGAAGTCACCGCTTTTACTTTAAAAGGCATAGCTTGGTTGTGAGCCACTTCAAAATATGTTTCACCGGTAATAGTCACTCTTCTTTCTTTTCCTGCAAACAAGACAGGAAACCGGATAGAAGATGCTGCATTCAACCAAACTTTTGTTCCGTCTGACAAAGTAACCTGGTACTGGCCGCCACGGGGCGTAGTGATGGTGTTATAAAAAGCTTCATCATTCTCCGTTATTGATTTTCCATTGATCGTATAAATCAATAACCCATTATCTAATTTTTCTACTTTAATGTTTCCCTGGGTAGAAAGGGTGCCGTTAGAAGCACTGTCTAAAATAATGATTGAACCATCTGCCAGTGTAAGCAAGGCTTTATTGCCACCCGGTGCAATGTCGTGATTCAATGCAGGCAGTGGTGTTGTAGCTTTTGCAGTTTCGTTTTTGGGCGAAGATGGGGGGAATAAAAGTACTGTGACAGAAACTAATAATAATATTATAGCAGCCGCAGCAACAGGTCGTTTCCATTTTCTCTTTGGTTGAAGAAGGGTGCTTCCGGGTTCAGTTTCAATCGTTTCTAATAAACGGGATTTCATTCTTGCAGCAAGGTGATGGGCCGTATCCTCTTCTTCACCAGAAATTTGCACTTCGCTATCGTCGAATGAATGATACCATTCATTCAACCGGGAAATTTCCTCCGGGGAGGCTGCCCCGGACTGATATTTATCTATCAGTGCTGATATGTTTGCAGGTAATTTCATTTGACAACTTAATTAAGTAGCTGCAAGTCCATGCATCCCCTATGCGGCTGAAAAAAAATTCCGATAAAGGTTATACAAACGATACGGAGTTCAGTTGAGGTGTATTATTAAAAAAAGCTGTGAAAGAAACTACGGGTGGCTAATCGTAGCTGGCGGATAGCCTTTGTTAATTGATTTTCTACGGTTTTGGGAGAAATATTTAATTCGGCGGCTATCTGATTTACCGGCATACCTGCTTCCCGGCTACATTTAAAAACAAGTCTGCATTTTTCCGGAAGTCGCTCTACTTCCTGCTTTACAAGCTCCAGAATTCTTTTATAATATATTGCATCTTCCACTTTCATTTCGACCAGTTTTGCCCCTTCCAGGTGGTATTGCAATTCCCTTTCCCTTACCTTCTTTTTTATTTTATTAAAAACGGCATACTTTACTGCAACTGCCAAATAATTTTCCAGTGATTCAATTTGAATTTTAGTACGGTTGGCCCAAAGCCCGGCAAAAACATCATGTACAATATCTTCAGCGGTTTCTTTTTCTTTGGTACGGTTAATTGCAATAGCAAATAATGGTTGCCAGAACCGGTTGTATAGTTCTGTGAAAGCTATTTTATCATTTCGTGATACCAGGGAGAGCAGTACCTGGTTTTCGTATTTTTCGTAATTCTTCACTTTTTAAATAAGCAATCGTAATTAAAAGTAAGAAATTGGACGACATAAAGGCTAACTGATATGCATTAAATTTTTACACCCACCTGCATGAAATTAAAAAAAGTTCTACAACCCGGTGAGATTGCAGAACTTTTTCATATCGGTTTAATTATCTGATTGCTCCTATTTTACCCAACTTACCTTCGCCATTTTCACATCTCTTGAATTACTGCCCAGCATAATCTGAAACTCACCAGGTTCCCAATCATATTTCAGATCATAGTTATAAAATTTGAGATCGTTGGGAGTGATTTTAAAAGTTACCGTTTTGCTTTCACCGGCATTCAGATTGATCTTTTGAAAACCTTTCAGTTCTTTTACAGGTCTTGTTACACTGCCTGCCACATCACGGATATACAATTGCACCACTTCTTTTCCTTCAACCATGCCAGTATTTGTAACTGTAACACTGGCCGTTAATATTTGATTTCCCTTTAGTGAAGTACTACTAAGGTTAATATCACTATACTTAAAACTGGTATAGCTTAATCCAAAACCAAATGGATATAACGGATCATTACTTACATCTAAATAATTACTGCGGAATTTTTCAAACCACTTTCCTTCAGCTAATGGACGGCCTGTATTTTTATGACTATAAAAAAGGGGTACCTGGCCAACATTTTGCGGGAACGTAGCGGTAAGTTTTCCTGAAGGATTAACATCTCCAAATAATACATCTGCAATGGCAAACCCTGCTTCACTGCCACCAAACCAAACATTTAAAATTGTTGAAACATTTTCCTGTTCCCATTTTAATGCTAATGGCCTTCCGGTAAATAAAACCAACACAACAGGTTTGCCGGTTTTCAGCAATGCTTTTAATAAATCCTGCTGCAGTTTTGGAATTTCAATATTAGTACGGCTGCTACATTCGCCATTCATTTCGGAAGATTCGCCCAGGGCAGCAACAATCACATCTGATTGATTGGCGATATCAATTGCCTCCTGTAATATCACATTTGCGGGGCGGCTATCCCTTTTTAATGACTTACCAAACATACCGGCTCTTTCTTCAAACAAGCTGTCTTCATCAAGATTAGAACCCCGGGAATGTAATATTTTTACTTTATCGCCGGCAACTTCTTTTAATCCTGTTAGTAAAGAAATGGCTTTTGAAAAGTCTGCAGCCACACTCCAGGTGCCGGGCATATTTTCTTTATTATCAGCTAACGGGCCAATTAAAGCGATAGTACCTTTTTTCTGTAAAGGCAAAATATTATTGTGATTCTTTAGCAAAACAAAACTTTGTGTTGCAGTGGTCCGGGCTTCTTTTCGGTTCTCTGTTGTATAGATTTCTGTTTCTGCCCTATTCTCATCACAGTATTTATATGGATCATCAAAAAGGCCCAGTTTATATTTTGCTTCCAGGATTCTTCTGCAGGCGGCATCTATCTGTGCCATCGCCACTTTACCTTCTTTCAACGATTTTTGTGTAGTCAATAAAATTCCTTCACTAACCATATCCATATCAATGCCTGCCATCAGTGCCCTGGTGGAAACAGTTTGCAGGTCCCCAATACCATGATCAACCAGTTCATTGATAGCTGTATAGTCGGTTACAACAAATCCTTTAAAGCCCCATTGTTTACGCAGTACGTCTGTCATTAACCATTTGCTGGCAGTGGCCGGCACACCGTCCACCTCATTAAAAGATGCCATTACAGAACCAACTCCAGCATCCACAGCAGCTTTGTATGGGGGAAAATAATCGTTATACATTCTTTGATGGCTCATATCAACAGTGTTATACTCCCTACCGGCTTCTCCGGCACCATATAAAGCATAGTGCTTTACACAAGCCATGATTGTATTGTTCTTTGAAAGATCATTTCCCTGGTAACCTCTAACCATGGCTTTTGCCACTTCCGAACCTAGATACGGATCTTCGCCACTTCCTTCTGCAATTCTTCCCCAGCGGGGATCCCGGGCAATATCTACCATTGGTGAAAAGGTCCAGTTAATTCCATCGGCACTTGCTTCCTTTGCCGCAACCTGTGCACTGCGTTCAATCAAATTCATATCCCAGGTGCAACTTAATGCCAGCGGAATTGGGAATACTGTTTTATAACCATGAATGACATCCATACCAAAAAGTAAAGGGATTTTTAACCGGCTTTTTTCAACGGCTATTTTTTGCACCTCTTTAATCTTTGTTACTGATTTAATATTAAATAATCCACCCACTTTTCCCTGCTCAATCTTTTTGGCAATGTTGGCACTTCCTGCCTGCCCGGTAGTTATATCGCCAGCAACAGGCAAATTCAGTTGACCAAGTTTTTCCTCCAATGTCATTTTTTTCATTAGCGCATCAATGAATATTTTCATGTTTCCAGATTGTTGTGCTGATAGTCCGGATATAAAAAATATAACTGATGTAAATAAGGCAATTCCTGCTTTTTTCATTTTTTCATTTATTTTGAGGTTCAAATTAATTGAAAGATATTTCACTTTTTCTGATGGTATATTCGATACGGCTGTTATTGAACTTGTCAATAATTTCCATCCTTATCTCCGGATCTTTTTCCCATACAATGGTAACCAGACCAAAATGATTGTCCATAACGGGTCCTTCTATCCTGTATTTATTGGGAGTTGCAAAACTCCATTTTGATGTTATTCCACTTGAGGTAATGTCATATATCGGGTATTGACCTTCTTCCTTCATTTTGGAAATTTCAGCATAATGTACATCACCTGTAAGAAAGATTACTCCGTTAGCCTTTGTATTTTTTATTACTTGCAGCATTCGTTTTTGTTCATGCGGAAAATTAGCCCATGCTTCATAACCATTGTACTCAATACCAAATTGCGATCCGCTGCATATTAAATGTAAATCCGCAGGTTTTTGCAGTTCTGTCTCCAGCCATTTCCACTGTTCGGCCCCAAGCAATGTACTGTCTGGTGAAATATGTGGCTGATAATCCGGTTTATAAAAAAACCGATCTTTTATTTCTCTACTGGTATCATTCACCACTTTCAAATCTGATCTAAAAGTTCT
>JBARSW010000260.1:0-6847 GCA_049644925.1 Chitinophagaceae bacterium
GCAAAGTAAAATTTTATGGTACAGAAGGTGTGATAGATTTTGGCTGGAATGAATTTACTATTTACCGGAATAAATTTCCAACGTTTCCAAATATTGGAGGTTGGGATGCATTGGAAACATATACAGAGCCAATGCAAAAGGAAATCATGAAGAGTTACCGGGAAAAATATCCGCAGGCTGAAAGTTTGACCAAAGAGACACCGCCAATCAGGTATATGGCTCCTCCGGGTTATGATGACAGCTTTGAGCATTTTGTAAACTTTTTTGAATCCGTTCGCAATGGAAAACCGGTGGTAGAAGATGCAACATTTGGTTTCCGTGCTGCTGCTCCATGTTTAGCCTGTAATGATAGTTATTTTCAGAAAAAAGTCATCCACTGGGATCCTTTAAGTATGAAACTTCTTTGATTTTTTAAAACTCTGAAAGCCCCCTTTAGGGGGTTGGGGGCTATCTTTGCGCCATGTCAGAAAAAAATTTTTCTTACCAGCAATTATTCGATCTTACAAAATCAGTTTTTCAAAAAATCGGTTGCAGTGATGCACATGCTGATACGGCAACAAAGGCACTATTGTCTGCTGATTTGCGGGGAATTGATTCACATGGTATAGCCAGGCTTAGTGGTTATGTGCGGTTATGGGAAGTGAAAAGAGTAAACGCAACACCCGATATAAAAGTTATTCATGAAACACCATCTACTGCAGTGGTAGATGGTGACAGCGGATTAGGATTGGTGATTGCTCCTTTTGCTATGCAGATTGCTATTGAAAAAGCAAAGCAGGTTGGTACGGGTTGGGTGAGTGTGCAGCATAGTAATCACTTTGGTATTGCCGGCCATCATGCTATGATGGCATTGCCGCATGATATGATTGGTGTAGCCATGACGAATGCAAGTCCTTTAGTAGCACCCACTTTTTCTATTGACAAAATGCTGGGCACCAATCCAATTTGCGTAGCAGCACCTGCCGGTAATGAACCTGCATTTGTGGCCGACCTTGCCACCACAACTGCTGCAAATGGTAAACTGGAAATTTTGCAACGAAAGAATTTAAATACACCTTCTGGTTGGGTTCAGGATGCTGAAGGTAATTCTGTAAATGACCCTCACATATTAAAAAAGGGTGGCGCCTTGTTGCCATTGGGTGGTGACCGGGAACATGGTTCTCACAAAGGTTATGCACTCGGCGCTATCGTTGATATTTTTTCAGGATTATTAAGTGGTGCCAATTATGCGCCATGGGTGCCGCCATTTCCTGCCTATATACCAATGCCTGCTCAGCAACCCGGAAAAGGTATCGGTCATTTCCTTGGTGCTATGCGGATAGATGCTTTCCGTCCGGCAGAAGATTTTAAAAAAGATATGGACCATTGGATACAGGGATTTCGTAATTGCAAAACTATTACCGGTGAAGAAAAAGTATTGGTTCCGGGAGATCCGGAAAGGGAGTTTGAAGTGGAAAGGATGCGGGATGGGATTCCATTGCTGAAACAGGTTGTTGATGACCTGCAATCGTTGGCGAAAAAATTTGGATTACCGGGTCTTTAAACTAATAAAACTTAACTATTGACTCTTATCTTTGCCGTCTTGCTTGTTAATTAGTTAATCAATAAAAATCTCGGGAGGGGGGACAAATGAAAGTAATGAAATTTGGAGGCACCAGTGTGGGCAAACCGGAAAGGATGCACCATATAGCGGGGCTGGTAACAAAGGAATCGGAGCCAACAATCGTTGTACTGTCTGCTTTATCAGGCACTACCAATGCATTGGTGGAAATTGGGGAATTGATTTCCAAAGGTGAAAGAAATGGCGCCAAACAGGCAATAGATAAGTTGGAAGCACATTACCAGGCATTTATTAAAGAACTGGTAAAAAAGGAAGCATCGCTGTCCCATGCAAAAGCAATTATCAATGAACATTTTGAGTTCCTGAATATCATTCTTAAAATATCCTTCAGCGAAGCATTGAGTAAAGATATCCTGGCTCAGGGTGAACTGTTGTCAACAAAACTTTTCTGCACTTACCTGGAAGAAAAGGGTATTGATCATATGCTTTTACCTGCCCTTGAGTTTATGACTATTGATAGCAATGATGAACCACAAATCGGGAGCATCAAAGTAAAACTTAGCCAGATCCTGAAAAAAAATAATGATAAAAAAATATTTGTTACTCAAGGTTATATCTGCCGCAATGCAAGGGGAGAAGTAGATAACCTGAAAAGGGGTGGAAGCGATTATTCAGCATCACTTATTGCTGCAGCCATTGATGCAAGTGTATGTGAAATCTGGACTGATATAGATGGTATGCACAACAATGATCCACGGATTGTGAAAAAAACGGTGCCGATTGAGCAAATGAGTTTTGACGAAGCAGCTGAGCTTGCCTATTTCGGGGCAAAGATTTTACACCCTGCATCCATCTGGCCGGCACAACAATATAAAATACCGGTGAGGTTGCTGAACACCATGCAACCGGAAGCAAAAGGAACATTAATTACTGAAGAAGCCGGTAGTGTTGGCGTTAAAGCAGTTGCTGCCAAGGATAATATTATCGCTATTCATATAAAAAGCAGCCGCATGTTGCTGGCTTATGGTTTCCTGAGAAAGATTTTTGAAGTTTTTGAAAAATACAGGACTCCAATTGATATGATTACAACATCCGAAGTAGCCGTATCATTAACAATAGATTCTGATGTTAACCTGAAAGATATTTTGAAAGAATTAGAACCATTTGGAACAGTAGAAGTGGAAAAGAACCAAACGATCATTTCTGTAGTAGGAAACCAGATAGCACAAACAGAAGGCATGATAAAAAAACTGTTTGGTTCCATCATGAATATTCCTGTTTGTATGGTTAGCTATGGCGGAAGCCCTCATAATATTTCATTACTGATAGCTGCTGAGTATAAGTCACAGATATTACAACAATTGAACAAGGGAATGTTTGGATTGGAATAAATAGTAGCAAAAGTCAATTTTGGGAATTCCAATTTTTTGTTAATGTGACAGTGGTTACACTAAATTATTGTGTTTCACGTTAGATTTGAAATCAAACAAAAAACCAAATGCGTTTTTTCTCTGTCTTATTTGCGGGCTTATTACTGATTTCTTCTATTGGCTGGGAACATGATTTTGATTCAGCCATGCAAAAAGCCAAACAGGAGCATAAACTCATACTCCTGAATTTTTCAGGTTCTGATTGGTGTATTCCCTGTATACGACTACACAAAGAAATTTTTGAAACCAACACATTTAAACAATTTGCCGATAGTAACCTGGTATTGGTGAATGCTGATTTTCCAAGGTTAAAGAAAAATCAGCTATCAAAGGAGCAGCAAAAGAAAAACGATATGCTGGCAGATAAGTATAATGCACAAGGAAGTTTCCCCTTTACAGTATTAATTGATGAAACGGGTAAAGTGGTCAAGGCATGGGACGGTTTTCCCAATATGACACCAGAACAATTTGCCATTCAATTAAAAACGTATTTGGATGCCCGAAACTGATTCCCTCACTATATCAACTTTAACAACTTACAAGAAAGTGCTCAGGCTGATGGGCAACCGTTTTGAAATCACCATTGTGTCAGATAGTGAAAAAGATGCTTTAGCAAGAATTGAAGATGCAATTACTGAAATCAGGCGAATAGAAAAATTACTCACCACATTTGACGATAGCAGCCAGACAAATCTGATAAATCAACAGGCCGGAATAAAACCTGTCAAAGTTGATAGAGAGGTTTTTGATATTATCCAAAGGTCCAAAAGAATTTCTGATATTACACAGGGCGCCTTTGATATCACTTATGGTTCAGTAGATAAAAGGCTGTGGAATTTTGATGCGAACATGACTTCTTTACCCGACACACAATTGGCCAAACAATCGGTGCATCTTATTAACTATAAAAACGTACTGCTGAATGAAAAAAAATGCACGGTGTTCCTGAAAGAAAAAGGAATGCGGATTGGATTTGGCGGTATCGGCAAAGGTTATGCAGCCGAAATGGCAAAACTCATTTTGCAACAAAAAGGTGTACAAAGTGGCATTGTAAATGCATCTGGCGACCTTACAGTTTGGGGGCATCAACCAAATGGACAGGAATGGACAATTGGTATAGCCGATCCCAATGCAGCCCGTCAACCATTTTCTTACCTGAGTATTACCAATATGGCCATTGCCACCTCAGGTAATTATGAGAAATATGTAATAATTAATGGTAAAAAATATTCTCATACTATTGACCCCAAAACAGGTCTTCCGGTTAGTGGTATTAAAAGTGTGACTATTATCAGTCCGAATGCTGAGATTGCAGACGCCATGGCCACTCCGGTAATGATAATGGGAATAAAAGTTGGATTGGATATGATTAATCAAATAAAAGGAATAAGTTGTATCATCATTGACGATAACGATAAAATCTACACTTCAAAAAACATAAACCTTAAATGAGAAAAGCAAAAAACAACCAACCAGTTACCACAATAGCTGTCACAGCTATTGTGGCTATTACGTTGTTATCGTCCTGTACTTCTGTAAAAGAGTACCAGAAAAACAAGTTGAATGATAGCGAAATGGTACTGGGAAGCAGAAAAATTCAAAAAACAGAAAGCAGTTTTCAAACCTACCGTGAAGGGGCTTCGGGTGCTAATGGTGGTAAAACAGGCGGCGGCTGTGGTTGTAATTAATTCTTAATCTTCAAAGCTATCTAATGAGAAAAATTTGCTTATCCGTTGTCGGAATATTCCTGACATTTTTTGCCTCTTTTGCACAAACAACACCTAAAGATTCTTCCGGTTACAAAAGCCGTAAATTAAATTTTGAAGAAGCTAATCTTATTTCCAGTTATTACAGACAGGATGGAAATAATGCAGCTGTTACAGGTGGAATTGGTTCGCAGAAACTTACTGACTTATCCAATACAATTGATGTTAAGTTTACAAAATGGGATAAGAAGGACAGGAAACACAGTTTTGATTTAGAAGTAGGTATAGATCATTATACATCGGCTTCTTCTGATAAAATTGATCCGCAAACCATTTCTTCTGCTTCACATGCAGATACAAGACTATTTCCTTCACTTACCTGGTCAATGGAAAATGAAAAGAAAGGAAGTACAATAGGAGGTGGTCTCTCAGCATCATCAGAATTTGATTATATGTCATTCGGAGCAAACATAAGTTTTGCACAAAAAACAAAAAACAGGAGTGGTGAATTTTCAGCCAAATTACAGGCATATATTGATAACCTGGCTTATATCACACCTATTGAATTGCGAGCTGGAGTTGGTGGTGGAGGGGGTGGTGGAAATGATGATGAGGAGAGCAGGAGTGATTATCCAGCCAAATCAAGAAATTCTTTTAGTGGTTCGCTATCCTATTCTCAGATAATTAATCAGCGTTTGCAAATCATGTTTATTGCAGATATAATTTATCAGCAGGGATACCTGGGTCTTCCTTTTCACAGGGTATATTTTAATGGGGCTTCTTTACCCGTCATTGAAAATCTACCGGATACCCGTATGAAAATACCACTAGGACTGCGGGCAAGTTATTTTATTGGTGATAAATTTATTCTCCGGAGCTTTTACAGGTATTATCATGATGACTGGGGATTGAGTGCCCATACTATTGACTTTGAAACACCTGTTAAGATCAGCCCTTTTTTATCTATCACACCATTTTACCGGTATTATACTCAATCAGCCATAGATTATTTTGCGCCGTATAAAGTACATACATCTGCTGACCAATACTATTCCAGTAACTATGACTTGTCTAAATTCAATAGTAATTTTTATGGTGCAGGCTTTCGTATAAGTCCTCCTAAAGGTGTTTTTGGTATTCAGAAACTGAACATGCTTGAAATAAGATATGGGCATTATACAAGAACGAATGGTCTGAAATCAGATATAATTTCTTTGAACCTGAAATTCAAATAATAAACTTACTGCTATTAAAAATGCCCCATTATTTTGGGGCATTTTTATATATAGATCAATTTTTGTTTTAGATAATTAATAACGCATCTCCATAGCTAAAGAACCTGTACTTGTCTTTAATAGCTTTCTTATAAGCTTCCATAGCGAGATCATATCCGGCAAAGGCACAGGTCATAATCAACAGGCTGGTTTTTGGTAAATGAAAATTTGTAACCAGCGAATCAGCAATATTAAAATCATAGGGCGGATGAATAAACATATTGGTCCAGCCCTCCGATGGTTTTAATAATTTGTGTGCTGTAAAAGAAGATTCCATACCTCTCATGGTAGTTGTACCGATGGAGCATATTCTATGACCATATTCTTTGGCACGGTTTACAATTTTACAGGCTGTTTCGTCAATGTGATAATATTCAGCATCCATTTTATGCTTACTCAGGTCTTCTACTTCAATAGGACGGAATGTACCAAGACCGGTATGCAACGTAATTTCAGCAAAACGAATACCTTTTATTTCCAGTCGTTTAATTAATTCACGGCTGAAATGCAGACCGGCTGTGGGAGCTGCAACTGCACCTTCATGCTTTGCATAAACTGTCTGGTAACGTTCTTTATCTTCTTCGTCGGGTTTGCGTTTTATATATTTTGGTAAAGGAGTTTCTCCTAACTTTTCCAGTTGAATCCTGAAATCTTCTTCACTGCCTTCCCATAAAAAACGGATGGTACGGCCACGGCTAGTTGTATTGTCTATTACTTCTGCTACCAGGTCTTCCTGTTCGCCGAAATAAAGTTTGTTTCCTACCCGGATCTTTCTTGCGGGATCAACAATTACATCCCAAAGGCGGTTTGGTTTGTTCAATTCCCGGAGAAGAAAAACTTCAATCTTTGCACCGGTTTTTTCTTTTCGGCCATACA
>JBARSW010000261.1:0-3544 GCA_049644925.1 Chitinophagaceae bacterium
GCTGCAATGATGGCTTCGTCTTTAATCCGAACATGGTGGTATGTTTCGTAACGGTCCTTCAAACCCCGCAAAATAGAAATCGAATCTTCAATACTGGGTTCATCAATCATCACTTTCTGGAAACGCCTTTCTAATGCTTTATCCTTTTCAAAAAATTTCTGATATTCATTTAAGGTTGTTGCACCCACTGCCCTAAGATCACCTTTGGCAAGAGCAGGTTTTAAAATGTTGGCGGCATCCATTGCACCTTCGCCACCACCGGCACCAACCAGTGTATGTATTTCATCAATGAATAAAATAATCTCACCATCACTGCCAGCTACTTCTTTCACCACGCCTTTCAATCGTTCTTCAAATTCTCCCTTATATTTTGCACCGGCAATTAATAGTCCCATATCCAATGCGTAAATAATTTTTGATTTCAGGTTCTCGGGCACATCTCCATTTACAATACGGTGAGCAATACCTTCTGCAATGGCAGTCTTACCAACACCAGGTTCACCCACCAGTATCGGGTTGTTCTTTGTTCTCCTGGAAAGTATATGTAAGGTTCTTCTTATTTCCTCATCACGACCAATCACCGGGTCCAGCTTTCCCTGTCTTGCCATTTCATTTAAATTCTTGGCATATTTATTTAATGCATTAAACTCCTGCGATTGAGTTTGAGAAGTTACCGTCTCTCCTTTTCTTAAATCTTTAATTGCAGTGATCAATCCTTTTTCGGTAAGCCCGTTATTTTTTAACAACCTGGCAGTTGAATCATTGCCCTGTACAATAGCCAGCAATAAATGTTCGGGTGTTACAAACTCATCCTTGAATTGTTTTAGTACAGAGCCAGCCCTTAATACCACACTGTTCGCTTCACGGCTTATCTGCTGGGCAGCTTCGCCAGAGGCTTTGGGCAATTTGCTGATTAGTTCATCCAGTTTACTTTCAACCAGGTTAACAGTAACATTATTTTTTTTCATCAGATACTCCACGGGAGAATCCTGCTGATCAAGCAACGCCTTCAGAATATGTTCCGTCTCAATATTCGGACTTTGCACATTGAAGGCAATTTGCTGAGCCTGTTGAAAGGCTTCGGCAGCTTTTATAGTGAAATTTCCTAAGTTCATAATTGTTATTTTTATATAGTCGATAGTCAATGGTCGACAGTCCACTGTAATACAAGTGAACTTCTGTGGACTGTTGACTATGGACAATACACAAATTAGCATCCAAACCATCAAACACAGTTACAATGTCACATAAAGTTAATCTAACCTGCATGAAAGTCATATCCGCCTTTGCTTTACTGCTATTCTTACAGCCTGTTTCTGCTCAATACAACTGGACAGCGCTGAATGATGAACTCCAGGCTAAACAAAAATTACTGGGATCTGATGTTGTAGCGCTGATCTATAAAGGTGATTCCTTAGTTTTCAAAAAAGAAATGGGGACATTTAATGCCAAAACACAGGCACCCGTTGCCAGTTGCAGTAAGTGGTTGACAGCTGCACTGGTAATGCAATTTGTGGATGATGGCAAACTATCGCTGGATGATAAAGTATCAAGGTATATCCCTGAATTTGAAAAATATTTTAAAGGATACATTACCATCAGGCATTGCCTTAGTCATATGACCGGTATAGAAGATGAAGGCCGTTTGCTGAAAAAATTATTACAAAAAAGAAAATTTTCATCGCTGGAAGAGGAAGTAAATGATTTTGCTTCGAGGCATATCAGGGCTAATGCCGGAACTGATTTCTGGTATGGTAATATCGGTTTGAATATTGCCGGCCGTGTATTGGAAATCATCAGTAAGAAAAAATTTGATGTGCTGATAAAGACCAAACTCTTTAATCCGCTGGGGATGCGAAAGACATCATTCACAGATGTGAGCGGCAATGCAGTCAATCCTTCAGGCGGTGCACAATCCACTGCCGATGATTATATGAAGTTTTTGGTAATGCTGCTGAATAAAGGAAAATATAACGGGGTGCAGGTATTGAGCGAAAATGCTGTGAATGAAATGATGAAAGTACAAAACACACCGGAACAGGTTAAGTATGCTCCAAAGTCTGCAGAAGGTTTCACCTATGCATCAGGCAGCTGGGTAATTGAAGAAAAGAATAATCATGCCACAACACTTGCAAGTCCCGGTTTATTCGGCACCTGGCCAATGGTAGATTTCTGCCGCGGCTATGCGTATATTGTTTTTGTAAAAAGTTTGTTAGGAGAAGAGAGGGCTGATGCTCATTTGCAGATAAAGGAAATTATAGATGAGCAAATTAATGCAACTTGTAATTAAATATCGTAACTATGCATTTTATAAAATAATCATATGAACCCGTACAAATTATCGTTCCTCTTTATTTCTTCGTTTCTTTCAATTGCCAGCACTGCACAAAAAACTAAGATTGAAGTTCAGAAAGGACAAAAATTCCTGGTAGAATCAACCACAATAATGACAAGCTCTGCCGAAGTAATGGGGCAGACCATGGAAAACAGTAATGATTCAAAAACTTCAACGATTTATGAAATTTTAGCTGCGGGGCAGGATAGCATCAACCTGCAGTCTACCATTACAAAAATATCTGTTAATGCAACTGCCATGGGGCAATCAATGAGTTTTGACAGTGAAAAAAAGGATAATGAGGGACCAATCAATGAAATACTTTCAAAAATGGTGAATAAAGCAAGAAGTATTACTATTGATAATAAAGGCACTATTACCAGGCAGGATGACACTGAAGAAGGCATACAGGCTGCTTCGATGGGTATTGGAGCCGGTGGCAATGAAGTAATAACCGAATTATATCTTCCTGCCCTTATTGGCAAAGAATTAAAGACTGGAGACAGTTTAACAGATATCAGCACAATAAAAAAAGAAAAATACGAATCAAGGGATTCCGGCACTTATAAAATAATTGCTATTGAAAATGGGGTTGCCATTCTTGCATACAGCGGAACACAGGTTTTAGTGATGGTGATGGAACAAATGGGAATGGAGATGATTACCAGCAGCAACAGTGTAATAAAAACCGATCTGAAGGTAGAAATAAAAACAGGATTGTTACTGGCAAAAGCATCTACGGTAGAATCAACAATGAGTATTGATGCAAGTGGGATGACGATTCCGGCAACTGCCAAAGTAAATACAACAATGAAAATTTCCCCGGTGCAATAATAATGCGGGCTAGAAAAAAGGATTGGTAACTTTAAGGTACCAATCCTTTTTTTTATGTATGAACATCGCAAACAACCGCTTGCTTCCACAGCAACGTTTTACCAACGGATACTTAAGAATATATTTATTGCATTTATTATTATGTTAGTATGCCTGTTGATAGGTGTAACGGGTTATCATTTCTGGGGCGAGGCAAGCTGGATAGATTCCATTCATAATGCCGCAATGATTTTGAGTGGTATGGGGCCAGTCATCGAAATAACAACAGTAAGCGGAAAACTTTTTTCTTCAGCCTATGCCCTGTTTAGTGGTGTAGTATTTATAACCAATTTTGGAATTATACTGGCACCTGCCATGCACAGGTTATTTCATCGG
>JBARSW010000262.1:0-16025 GCA_049644925.1 Chitinophagaceae bacterium
ATTTGATAACTTTCAGGCTTTCGAACGGCGAAACCCTTCCAACATTAAGAGAATATATTCTGGCTGGTAAAGAAAACAATACATCCACCAGTTTAATTTGTGAAATTAAACCATCTGAAATAAGTACGGAGCGGGGAAAAATAATTGCAACTAAAGTTGTTAAGTTGATTCATGAGTTGAAAGCAAAACAAATGGTTGTTTATATCAGTTTTGATTATGACATACTAAAAAAGATTATTGAATTAAATTCAAAAGCAAAAACACAATATTTGAAAGGTGATAAATCACCCGAACAATTAAAAGCTGATGGAATTACCGGTGCGGATTATCATTATTCTGTATTTCAATCCCATCCTGAATGGATAGAAATGGCAAAGAGAAATAACATTATTTTAAATGCATGGACGGTTAACCAGGTTGCAGAAATGGATTGGCTGATCGCAAATGAATTCGATTTTATTACTACCAACGAGCCGGAATTATTAACGGAAAGAATTAAACAATCACCTCTTGCAAATGGATGGTCACTTTCGTGGAGTGATGAGTTTAATTACAATGGATTGCCGGATAGCACCAAATGGACTTATGAAGTTGGTGGACATGGCTGGGGAAATAATGAGAAGCAGTTTTATCTTGAAAAATCTCCGGAGAATTCCATCGTTAAAAATGGGGTACTTAAAATAATTGCACAAAAAAAAGAGTATAAAGGGCTTGCATACACTTCAGCAAAATTAACGACCTATGGAAAATTAAATCTTCAGTATGGTAAAATTGAAGTAATGGCCAAATTGCCGAAAGGAAAGGGCAACTGGCCTGCCATCTGGATGTTATCAGAAAGTTTGCAGAAAAAGGAAGAAGGTTGGCCACTTTGCGGTGAGATAGATATTATGGAACATGTTGGCAAAGACCCGAATATGATTCATACTTCTTTACATTCTCAGTTATATAATCATATAAAAGGAACCCAGCATACTCACTTTGAAAAACAGAAGGATGTATTTGATACTTTTCATAAATATGGAATTGAATGGTCTGCAGAATCAATAAATTTTTTTATAGATGACAAATTGTTTTACGAATCTTTTAAAGGTCAGGATGGAAGGATTTCATCCAATGAAGGTTGGCCATTTGACAAGCCTTTTTACCTGATTCTGAATCTCGCCATTGGTGGAAATTGGGGAGGAGAAATTGATGATACAATTTTTCCCAATGAAATGCAAATTGATTTTGTCAGAGTATTTCAGAAAAGTAAGTAATAAATTGCCTGGAAAAATTTAAAGTATAATTTAAAATAAGTTGTTGCAAAAGAATACTAACGTATAATCTAAAAAAGTAGAAATGAAAAGAATTATAAAATTGACAGGATTTAAACACATTTATTTGGCATTCATTTCTCTTATTTTCATACAGGCAAATTGCAATAAACCCAATAATGGGGGAGATCCGCCACCCGTTATTCCACCAGTTGTTACTAATGATGTTGATTTCTGGCTGACAAAAGGTGATCAGACGGTGAAGCTTCAAAAGCAATCTGCCGTGCTGGGTTTTGCCACCACTTATAATCAGTATTCAACAATCGAAGTTGATGAGTCTGCAACTTTCCAGACTATTGATGGATTTGGATTTACATTAACCGGTGGCAGTGCCCAGGTAATAAATCAATTAAATACACAGACAAAACAAGAGTTATTGCAGGAATTATTTGGGGGAAGCAGTACTTCTGTTTCCTTCAGCTATTTACGTATCAGTATTGGAGCTTCTGATTTGAATGCCTCACCTTTTACCTATGATGATATGCCAACAGGCCAAACAGATATTGCATTAACCAATTTCAGTTTAAGTCCCGACATGACAGATCTGATACCCTTGTTAAAAGAAATTTTAGTCATCAATCCGAATATTAAAATAATGGCAGTGCCATGGTCTGCACCCGTATGGATGAAAGACAATGGCAGTTTTGTGGGGGGAAGTTTACAACCTCAGTATTATGGTGTATATGCGTCTTATTTTGTAAAGTATGTACAGCAAATGAAAGCAGCGGGTATTACTATTACTGCAGTTGTACCTCAGAATGAACCCTTGCATCCCGGTAATAATCCGAGTATGTTGATGACAGCAGACCAGCAGGCCCTCTTTATTAAAAACAACCTGGGTCCGGCATTCCAGGCTGCAAATATTACTGCTAAAATTGTAATATATGATCATAATTGTGACATGCCGCAATATCCGATTGCGGTATTGAATGATGCAGTGGCTAATTCATTTATCGATGGTTCGGCATTTCATTTATATGCGGGAGATATCAGTGCATTATCCACTGTTCATAACAGCTTCCCATCCAAGAATGTTTATTTTACTGAACAATACACATCTTCGTCAGGCACTTTTTCCGGTGACCTTAAATGGCATTTAAAGAATGTGATTATAGGTTCTATGAGGAACTGGAGTAAAGTTGCATTAGAGTGGAATCTAGCTAACAACTCAGCATTTGGGCCGCACACTCCTGGAGGATGTTCCGTTTGCAAAGGTGCCATCACCATTGAAAGCAGCACACTGTTTACCCGCAATGTTGGCTATTATATTGTAGCACATGCTTCAAAATTTGTACCTGCCGGTTCAGTAAGGATTACCAGTAATCTTATTTCTAATTTAAATAATGTAGCTTTTAAAACTCCTGCCGGAAAAAAAGTATTAATTGTGGAAAATGATGGAAATGCTGCTGAGCTGTTTAATATTAAATTTAATGGAAAGTGGGTCACTACTTCATTGGATGCGGGTGCAGTGGGAACATTTATTTGGTAAAAATTATAATCACTATAAAATTCAGGTAATGAAAAATAATCAGGTTATTGTACTATTAGCAATCTTTTTTTTAGGGTTTTCTCAGGAAAAGATCAACGGGCAGGTAAGAAAATTTTCAGTTAAAGGGAAAACAATCACCGTATATACTTCAGCGGAAAATACGAATTTAAGATTAGCAAAAACCGAAAGCCTGTACTTCTCTGACTTATCACAGCCTTTGGAAACTCAAACCTGTGTTTTTGTTAATCCTGATAAAACCTTTCAAACTTTCCTGGGAATCGGCGGTGCTATTACCGACGCCAGTGCAGAAGTTTTTGCAAAATTATCAGCTGAAAAACAGCAGGAATTTTTAACTGCTTATTATAACAAGGAAAACGGTATCGGGTATTCGCTGATAAGAACTAATATACATAGCTGTGATTTCAGTTCTGGCAGCTATACGTACATTGACGAAGGTGATGAAGCATTGAAATCATTCAATATTGACCATGACAGAAAATACAGAATACCACTGATAAAAAAAGCAATGGCTGCAGCGGGTGGAAAAGTAAAACTTTATGTATCGCCCTGGAGTCCGCCGGCTTTTATGAAAGATAATAATACCATGTTGCAGGGTGGAAAACTGTTACCGAAATTCTATCAGTCATGGGCCGATTATTTCGTTAAGTATATTAAAAGTTATCAGAAAGAAAACATACCTGTTTGGGGTTTGTCTATTCAAAATGAGCCCATGGCTAAACAAAGATGGGAGTCTTGTATTTTTTCTGCTGAAGAAGAAAGAGATTTTTTAAAAAAATATCTTGGGCCTACGTTGAAAAGAGCCGGATTGGGGGATAAGAAAATTATAGTTTGGGATCATAACCGGGATTTAATTACGCAGCGGGCAAATATTATTCTGGAAGACCAGGAAGCCAAAAAATTTGTCTGGGGTGTTGGATTTCATTGGTATGAAAACTGGAGTGGGGGAGAAATGATGTTTGAAAACGTAGGGAAAGTACACGAAATGTATCCGGACAAGAATTTGCTTTTCACTGAAGGATGTGTAGAAAAATTTAATGCTGAAAAATATCAGTTTTGGGCAAATGGAGAAAGATACGGCCGTTCCATGATACATGATTTCAATAACGGAACTGTCGGATGGACGGACTGGAACATTCTGCTGGATGAAAAAGGAGGTCCAAATCATGTAGGTAATTTCTGTTTTTCGCCGATTCATGGTGATACCCAAACTGATGAATTAATTTATACACCATCCTATTATTTTATTGGCCATTTTTCAAAATTTATTGGTACAGGGGCTAAGAGAATTAGTAGTGTAGCCAGCAGAAGTCAGTTGCTTACTACTTCTTTTCTGAACAGTGATGGAAAAGTGGTCACCATTGTTATGAATCAAACAAATCAAAAAATAGATTATTTCCTTTGTGTAGGAACAAAGGCAACTGAAGTTTCAATTTTACCTCATTCCATTCAAACATTAATTTTCTGATCATGATAAAATAATTGCGATTCAAGTTTCTCACATCAACCACCATTTTTTCCATTTACAGCTCTATCAAAATTGTCCCATATAAAGCTTAAAATAGTAACATTGATCTTTCCCCCTTCCTTTTCATGGTTAAAGGTTGACAAAAAAATATTTCTATTGCTGGCTATTTTTTTTTCTTTCTTTATAACGAATACAAAAGCACAACTTCTTGCTGTTAGCGGTAAGAAAATCATCAATTCTTCCAATAACCAGGAGGTTATTCTTAATGCCTTGAATTTTGGAAACTGGATGGTCATGGAAGGCTACATGATGAACTCCTCCAACCAGGCTCCGGATCAGCATACGTGGAAACAGAAGTTAACAACATTGATAGGTAGCTCAAACACGGCTACTTTTTATAATGCATGGCTTACGAATCATGTTACTCAGGCAGATATCATCCAAATCAAGACTTGGGGATTTAATTCAGTTCGTTTACCGCTTCATTATGAATATTTTGTTAATGCCGGCACTCCCGATGTCTGGAATAACCAGGGATTCACCCTTTTAGATAATATTATTTCCTGGTGTAGTACTGCAGGGATATATGTTATAATAGATTTACACGCTGCTCCGGGTGGACAAAGTAACAATGCCATCAGTGATTACGATAACACAAAGCCTTCCTTATGGGAAAGTCCGGCCAACAAAACAAAAACAGTAAGCCTCTGGAGAAAACTTTCAGAAAGATATAAAAATGAAGTTTGGGTTGCAGGGTATGACATTCTAAATGAACCTGCCTGGAACTTACCCAATGGAACAGATTTGCGAAATCTTTACGGAAGGATAACAGATACAATCAGGGCCTATGGAGATAATCACATGTTATTTATTGAAGGAAACTGGTACTCCAATGATTATACCGGTCTTACACCTGCCTGGGATGCAAATATGGTTTATGTTTTTCATAAGTACTGGTCAAATGCAACTTCGCAGGATATTAAATGGATAACAGATTTTCGCACCGATCAGAACAGGCCTATTTGGTGTGGGGAACATGGAGAAAACAGCAATGATCATTTTACAAAAACCGTTGAAACGTTTAATGCAAATGGTATAGGTTTATCGTGGTGGCCGATGAAAAAGTTTGAAAGTATAAATGATTTTGCGGATGCAAAATTTCCTGCAGGTTACACAGATCTTCTAAATTATTTTGGTGGTACAAATCCTACTCTTAATCCTGTCATCGCTTTTAATACATTAATGCAGTTAGCAGAAAATGTAAAATTGACTAATTGCACATCTCAGGCAGAAGTACTGCGTTCAATCTTCATACAACCCGGTAATAGAAATACAGAAGCTTTTGCCAGTACTACCATCCCTGGCAAATTATTCACACCAAACTATGATAAAGGAATGAATGGATATGCCTATTCAGATCAGGCCTGGGAAGATGTGCGGCTGACAACTGGCACTTATACTGCCTGGAACAATGGCTGGGTGTATCGTAACAATGGTGTAGATATTCAGACTACCGCAGACCCTAATTCAAATGGATATACTGTGGGATGGTTTAACAGGGGCGAGTGGATGAAATATACTGTCAATGTAGCTACTGCAGGAACCTATACAATTGAGTTCAGGGTGGCCAATGGAAATTTTACAAACGGTACGGTACAAATACAAAATGCAGAAGGAACAGAGGTATTGGCTACTTCTACAGTTCCTCCCACTGCAAGTTGGAATATTTGGACTACAGTTAGTGTTACCGGGGGATTTCGTACTGCAGGCCTACAGGGAATCAGGATCGTAAATACCTCAGGAGAATATAATATTAACTCAATCAATTTTATTTTACAGAATTCCACAATACCTGCCGAAGTCCCGGTTGTTCCTGTGGAAAAAGTGATCAGTCTGAAAGGAAACAATAGTATGTATGTAACTTTTTCAGGTGCTGATAATTTGATGACCTGTACAAAAGCAACGCAGGGTACCACTGAGGAATTTACTATAGTTGATGCGGGCAATGGCCTGGTGGCGTTAAGAGGAAGTAACGGTTATTATGTAAGTGTAAATGGAACCAACAATCTATTGTATTGCAGTGCCTCTGTAATAGGAACAAATGAAAAATTTACCATTACTGATTTATGCGGTGCCTTGTCATTAAAGGGGTATAACAATCTCTATGTTTCTTCAGATAACGGAGCAACAACCGGAATGCCCTGCAGCAGAGCAACAGCCGCTGCCTGGGAGTATTTCAACTGGACATACATCCGTAATAATAATATTATTACAGGGATATCGGAAGTACTTGCTGCAAACGGATATAAAGTATTTCCCAACCCGGCTCAAAATACAATCAATATTTCTTCTTTATTAAATAATCGTCCTTCTGTTATTATTTATGATTTAAGCGGAAGAACCGTTATTCATACTTCATTAACAGGATCTCAAAAAAGCATTGATTTAAGTAGTATTCCTGATGGAGTTTATTTCTTGAGAATCATTGAATCAAAAAAATCAATCTCAGTAAAATTCATAAAGTCTAATTAGAATAATTAATAGTATTTTGCTGATCATGAAAAAAATAATTTACATTTTCCTGTATCTCACTTTTACAATAGCAGGATTAGCACAGAAAAAATCAAACAGCCAAAAAGTTGATTCTGTTTTAAAATTAATGACCCTGGAAGAAAAAATAGGGCAGCTAAATCAATACAATGATGATTGGCACGCAACAGGCCCGGTTACTGTTGATAATTATAAAACAGACCAAATTAGAAAGGGACAAGTTGGATCAATGTTAAATGCTTTGGGAACTGAACGAACAAGAAGCTGGCAACAACTTGCCATGCAATCCCGTTTGAAAATTCCATTATTATTTGGCCAGGATGTCATTCATGGATATAAAACAACATTCCCGATCCCTTTGGCAGAAGCCTGTAGTTGGGATCTGGATGCCATTCAACAAACAGCAAGGATAGCTGCAACAGAGGCAAGTGCAAGTGGTATTCACTGGACTTTTGCCCCAATGGTTGATATTGCCCGTGACCCAAGGTGGGGCAGGGTGATGGAAGGTGCCGGGGAAGACACCTACCTGGGTTCTAAAATTGCTTATGCAAGAGTAAAAGGTTTCCAGGGAAATAAATTAGGAGACCTGGATGCAGTAATGGCTTGTGCCAAACATTTTGCCGCTTATGGTGCTGCTCTTGCTGGAAAAGATTATAACTCAGTAGACATGAGTGAACGTATGTTACTGGAAGTTTATTTACCACCTTTCAAAGCTGCTGTGGATGCCGGAGCAGCTACATTTATGAACTCATTCAATGATATAAATGGTGTTCCTGCAACGGGTAATAAAATGTTACAAAGAGATTTTCTTAAAGGTAAGTGGGGGTTTAAAGGATTTGTTGTTAGCGACTGGGGTTCTATCGGCGAAATGATACAACATGGTAGTGTGAAAAATGAATATGAGGCGGCGCTGTCTGCCATTACAGCCGGAAGTGATATGGATATGGAAAGCCGTTGTTATAAAAACAACCTTGCACAATTGATTAAAGATGGCAAAATTTCTGTTGCCTTAATTGATGATGCAGTTAAAAGAATTCTGCTTAAAAAGTTTGAATTAGGCTTATTTAATGATCCTTATAGATTCTGCAATGCCGAAAGAGAAAAGGTTACATTGATTAATCCGGAGCATGCAAAAGTTGCAAGAGAGGCTGCTGCTAAAAGTATTGTTTTATTAAAAAATGAGAAGGGGCTTTTGCCTTTATCAAAAAATCTAAAGACCATTGCATTCATTGGTCCATTGGTGAAAGCCATTAAGCAAAATAAAGGATCCTGGGATATCGAAGTGCCGGGTGTGGATTCTAACTTTATCGTTTCTCAATGGGAAGGTTTGCAGCAAAAAGTTGGAGCCAATACAACACTGCTTTATGCAAAGGGTTGCGATATTGAAGGAGATAATAGAGATGGATTTGCTGAAGCTGTTGGTATTGCCAGACAATCGGATGTAATCATACTAAGTATTGGCGAAAGAAGGGATATGAGCGGAGAGGCCAGAAGCCGCAGTAATATTAATATCCCGGGTGTACAGGAAGAGTTATTGAAGGAATTATTAGCTACGGGTAAGCCTGTTGTGGTATTAATTAATGCAGGACGGCCATTGGTATTTAATTATACCGCCGATAATGCCCCGGCCATTTTATATACATGGTGGCTCGGCAGCGAAGCGGGGAATGCAATAGCTGATGTATTATTCGGGGATTACAATCCATCTGCAAAATTGCCAATCACATTTCCTTTAAGTGTAGGGCAAGTGCCCATTTATTATAACTATTTTAATACAGGCCGCCCTCCCAGAAATGACAGCGATAAGAATAATGTTTCTAGTTATATTGATTTATCCGGTAGTCCAAAGTATCCATTTGGCTATGGATTAAGCTATACCAGCTTTCAATATAGCAATCTGCAATTGAGTAAGAAAAAGATGAAAGCCAATGAAAAGGTTGAAGTATTGGTAACGATAACCAATACCGGAAAATATAATGGAGAAGAGATTGTTCAGTTGTATTTACGGGATTTGGTAGGTTCTGTTGTAAGACCTGTGAAAGAGTTAAAAGACTTTCAGAAAATTAAATTGAATGCCGGTGAAAGTAAAACTATAAAATTCGTTATCGACAAAGAGAAATTATCCTTCTATAACCAGCAGTTGCAATGGGTGGCCGAACCGGGAGATTTTGACTTGATGATTGGCGCTTCTTCCAGAGATATCCGGTTAAAGGAAAAATTTGAGTTAGTGAAGTAAGAATAAACTTTTTTTTACTTTCTTGTTCATCCCTTTTGTAATGACAATTTATTGGAATTTCTTATGACAATGGATTTATATTTTTTACAGATTCTCTTATAATCAACTTTGATTTAAGAACTACATCTTTAGGTTTTGCTTTTTTGCCTTTAACCATTTGTTTTAACAGCATTTGAATAGATAAATCACCGAAATTATCGTTCATATGCGAAACGGTTGACAGCGGAGTAAATAATAAATCCGAATATAATTGTTCATCAAAGGAAACTAAAGATAAGTCTTCAGGTATTTTTATTCCCTCTTCTTTTACAGCTTTTAGAATTCCTAATGTAATTTGATTTCCCAATGAAAAAATGGCTGTAATTTTTGTTTTTGAAAGGGTTTTAATTATTTTTTTAGCACAAGAGTAGCCATTATTAAAACTAAAAGCTTCGCCTGATACTAACGAAGGGTCAAAAGGAATCTTATTCTTTTTTAATGCCTGTTTGTAGCCATTTACCCGTTTGGTATTGGGTGATGTTCCCACAATTCCCTGCACACAGGCTATTTTTTTGTGTCCATTATTAATTAAATATTGATTGGCCTCCAATGCGCCTTCAAAATCATTGGATGAGATGTATGGCAAATCTACTCCTTCAAAAATCCTGTCAATTAAAACAATGGGGGTTCCGTTTTTTTTCGCTTCAATCAGGTGATGATGCTCCAGGCCTATGGGGGCTATAATAATTCCGTCAACCATCCAGCTTTGAAGTAAGGAAATAGATTTTTTTTCAATTTTAAGGTCATCATCACTATTACATAAGAAGATATTATATTGATGCTTCCGGGCTTCTTTTTCAATGCCCATTGCCAGTTGGGCAAACCAGGTGTTTGTAATATCCGGAACAATAAGACCAATTGTTGATGACTTTTTTAAACGAAGTCCTTTGGCAATATTGTTAGGTCGATAATTTAATTTTTCAGCAGTAATGGTAACTAATTCTACTGTTTTTTTACTAATTCTGAATTGCTCACCCAAACCATTTAAAACCCTTGAAATAGTAGTTGCGGAAACACCAAGTGTCCGGGCCATTGATTGTATGGTAACATTATTTCCATTCATAAGTTATTCATTTCTCAACTCACTACATTACTAATTAAAATACACTAAAAATAGGTTAGCGTCCCGGATTTCCTTATGGTTTTTATAAGAAAGTGTAAAATAAATGAGTGTTTTTTATTTATAACAGGTTAAGCGGCAATTCATAAAATTAGTCATTAGTATGATTTAAATCTATTTCTTACAACAAAATGAAAATTTATTTGGTTAAATAAAATAAAGTGTTAATTTAGCTCAATCGATTGTTCAAAAAGCACAAACGATTGCGCAAACTACTTTTAAAAAAATAAACAATTACCAATGAATAGCATTCTGGGATCAGGATACTTTTTACGGTTGATTTTTATTTTATAACATGTTTTTAAAACCAAAAAGAATGCATATGAAAAAAATCGTACAAGGAGGTTTCCTATTTCTCCTGTTACTTATCTCTTCAGTTGCCTGGTCTCAAAACAAAACTGTCTCAGGCAGAGTGGTAGATGACAAAGGAAATGGAGTCTCTAAAGCTTCAGTAATGGCTCAGGGTACCAAAATTGGTACCATTACCAGCGAAACTGGTCAGTTTACCATTACTTTTCCCTCTACAGTTAAAGCACTTCTTATAAGTTCCGTTGGGTTTGAAACGCTACAGGAACCTATAAACGGAAGAACTAACATCGATGTAAAACTTATAACCAGTGCTCAGGACATGCAAGCTGTTGTTGTAACTGCACTGGGTATTAAAAGAGAAGAAAAAGCTCTCGGATATTCAGTTCAGAAAGTGTCCGGACAGAGCATTCAAAAAGTTTCAGGTCTTGATGTTGCCACTTCCCTTACCGGCAAAGTAGCAGGTGTATTAGTAAAAAACTCTCCTGATTTTGCTGCTGTTCCGGTTGTTTCTGTTCGTGGAGAAACTGCACTCTTGGTAATAGATGGAATTGCATATCAAAATAAAACATTGGCTGATATGTCGTCAGAAGACATAGAATCAATCAGTGTATTGAAGGGAGCAACCGCTTCGGCTTTGTATGGTTGGCGTGGACGAGGCGGTGCCATTATGGTTACCACCAAAAACGGCAGTAGTAATAAATCGGGAATTTCTGTTGATTTTACAACCAATACGATGCTTACAGCAGGTTTCCTGGCTATTCCTGAAAAGCAATCTGTGTATGGTCGTGGCGGTAGTGGCATTTATGCCCTCAACTCTGATCAGTCCTGGGGTCCAAAAATGGACGGATCCATGCAAAATCAGTGGGACCCGATTACGAAAACTTTTTCAGTTAGACCTTATTTACCTGTTGGTAAAGACAATTTCAAAAACTTTCTGGAACAAGGATATGTAACCAACAATAATTTGAATATTGGTTATCAAAAGGATAAAATCTCACTCAGGAATTCATTTAACTGGACTGAAAATAAAGGCCGCTATCCGAATTCCAAATTGCAAAAATATACTTACTCCTTTGGTGCTGACCTTAACCTCGATAAGTTTAAAATGAGCACAAATTTATCGTATGCTAAAAAAGCCTCTAAGAATATCGGATCCAATGGTTATACTTCCTATGATCCGATGTACAGTATATTAATCTGGTCACCTGCTGATTGGGATCTCAGTCTTTACAAAGATAATTACTGGATTAAGCCGGGCGAAATTCAAAACAACCATTATGGATTAGTGGCCGGCGGTACTATTGATAATTATTCCGGTGGTTCTGTAAATAACCCTTATTTTGACCGTTATGAAAAAACAAACGAAATTTCCCGTGACATTTTTAATGCTGATTTAACCATGAGTTATCAATTAACTACCTGGTTAAAAGCCACTCTTCGGTCAGGTGTTGATTTCTACAAAGAAAGGGGGGAGCTAAGGGGTTCATGGGGCTCTTATTTATCTTCTGGTAATACATATTATCCTGGTGCTGAATATAGCGGTTGGAATGGAGGAAGAAAAGGTCAGTATAATATAGGTGTAAGTAATGGGTTTAGTAATAACTCCGATTTGTTACTGACAGGCGAAAGAAAATTCAATAAATTTGCTGTTGAATATCTTGCCGGAGGATCAATTTTCTTTAAAAGAGATGATAATATGAATGCTAGGACAGAAGGTGGTATTTCTGTTCCGGGTTTTTTCTCCATCAAAGCATCTATTAACCCAGCCCAGGTATCACAAAGTACTTATGCACAACAGATAAATTCTGTATTTGGCCGTGCAGCTGTTTCCTGGAACAAAATGGTATTTTTAGATTTTACTGGCCGTAACGACTGGAATTCTACATTAGCAAAATCTCAGCGTTCTTATTTTTATCCATCTGTATCAGCAAGCTTTATTGCTTCAGAATTATTGCCGCAAACAAAAGGCTGGCTTGATTTATTGAAACTGAGGGGTTCCTGGAGCTTATCAAAAAAGGCAGCCGATATTTATGCAATCAACAGCAGTTATTCTATTGCTGCTGCTACCTGGGGTGCATTGAATGGTGCAGGAGTTCCCAGTAATTTATATTCACCAACTATTATCCCAGAAGGTTATGAAACGTACGAGCAAGGCCTTCAGGCTATATTCCTGAAAAACCGGTTAACGCTTGATGTTTCACACTATACAAGAAGATGGTTTGAACGTATAATAACGGCAGGGATTACTGGAGCTTCCGGATACTCTGGCGTCGTTACTAATTTTGACGAAGAAATAACACGGCGTGGCTGGGAAGTAATTCTTAATGGATCTCCAATTAAAAGTAAAGACTGGCAATTGGATTTAGGTCTTAACTGGTCAACTTTTGCCAGTTACTATACCAAGTTAGATCCTGTCTATTCAGCTAATAAGCCATGGGTAAAAGTAGGAGAACGGGCTGATCATTTTATCAGCAGAGATTTTCAACGTGTTCCAGCCGGAAAGGGTGACCTCTCAGGCAATCTTGTACTAAATGGCAGTGGAAGACCTATCGTTCATGGATATGATGTACTATTTGGCTACTACGATCCAAAATTTGTTTGGGGTACAAATGCCAATTTAAGATACAAGAACTTTAGTTTCTTCCTGTCTTTTGATGGTGTAAATGGCGGACTTGCCAATACAAGAACTGAAAGTTATATGTGGCAGGCAGGTGTTCATCCAAATTCACTTTCACCCGAAAGAGCTGCAGATGTCGCTGATCCTTCAACGCCTCATTATCTTGGACAAGGTGCAAAAGTAGTATCAGGTTCTGCTACTTATGATGTGAATGGAAATATCTTAACTGATACCCGTGTTTTTGCAACGAATGATATAAAAACTACTTACAAGCAATATATGGTCGATTTGCACAACAGTAGTGCATGGGGTGGTAATGGAAGCAAAGCAGATACTTATTCAAGAACTTTTTTCAAACTGCGTGAAATTTCTTTATCGTACAATGTGCCTGCAAAACTGTTACATAAAGTTGCAAAAGCTGCTTCAATAAGTTTAATCGGGCAAAATGTGCTGTTGAAAGCAAAAGATTTTAAATATTCAGATCCTGATGGTGGTAATGAAGATTTTTCAGACCCGGCAACAAGGTATCTCGGATTCAAAATTAATTTCACTTTCTAAAATTGTAGCAATGAAAAAAATACATTATATACTACTTGCAACAATTTCTTTAACCGTTGCAGGTTCATGTAAAAAGTTTGATCAATTAAATACTAACCCGGATGTACCCACATCTGTTTCACCCGATTTGCTGGCTACTGCTGTATTGAAAAGTACCTACCGGTTCTGGAATCCAAATCCAACCGATTGGGGAACGGCACAGTTATGGAGCAAGCATTGTACAAATTTGCAAAACAACCCCAATCCTTATCAGTATTATTCTTCTTATTGGCCTTACGGAGGATTTGGCGGCGCACAAAATATAACCATACTTAATAGGATGGTTGATTTTGCAGCTGGTAATCCAATGAAGCCCTCTTATGAAGGATTAAGATTATTTTTAAAGGCTTTTTATGGATTTGGTACAACATTGGACATGGGGGATATTCCTTATTCGGAAGCGGGAAGAGCAGAGGAAGGAATTACTCAACCCAAGTATGATAAGCAGGCAGATGTATTTGTTGGTGTTTTGAATGATTTGAAAGCTGCCGAAGAAAAATTTGCTTTGGGTGTCAATTTTACTGGTGATATTATGATGGGTGGAAATGCTGCAAAATGGCGCAGGCTTTGTAATGCTATGCAGTTAAGAGTTTTGCAGACTATCAGTAAAAAAATTACACCAGCACAAAAAACCCGTTTTGCAGAAATAGTAGCTGCGGGTAATTTAATGACCGGCAATGCTGATAACTTTCAATTATCATATCTTGACAATTCAAATGCAACCTACCCTTTTTACAACGGAGAAGGCATGAGGGTTAATTTAGCCATGTCGAAATTGATGGTTGATGCGCTAAAAAATGTGAATGACCGCAGGTTGTTTTATTTCGGAGAGCCGGCAGCATACAAAATTACCGGTGGTTTACTGGAAAATGATTTTGCAGCTTATGAAGGCGCACCATCAGAACTATCTCCAAACCTGCTCGATCTTAACAGGGCAGCCGGAAAGTATTCTTTGGTGAACAAGCGTTATGCATCATCTGCATCCAGAATCGGTGATCCTTATCTTTACTTCACCTATGCTGAGCAGTGTTTCATTATTGCAGAAGCTATTGAAGAAGGTTGGATAACCGGCACTGCACAGACCTACTACGAAAATGGTGTTAAAGCCCAGCTTGATTATTACAGAACTTTATCAACGGTAATTCAGTCAAACCTTCATGGAATGGCTATTGATCAAAACTATATCAATAACTATTTTACCGGTGAAGCAGCCTATAAAACAGGCGGGACTAAACAGCAACGCTTGCAGCAAATATGGATGCAACGGTATTTTATAGATTTCTTCCAGGGTGGTGGAATGTCGTTCAGGACTTTTCAACGTACTGGATATCCTGTATTCCCGCTTGATCCGGCTACTTCTTTAAATTCCGGAGCTCCAACACAGGTTCCTAAACGCAACATGTACCCGACTGATGAGGTAACCAAAAACCCTGTAAACTATAAAAAAGCGATTGATGAGCAGTTTGCCGGATCTGATGATGTTAATAAAACCCCATGGTGGTTACAATAAAAGATGGAATAAAATAGCAATATTGGCGATTTTATAAATGAAGTTATGAAAAGCTAAATCTAAATGGAGGAGTCAGTCAATGCCTTCTCCATTTTTTTTGAAACCCTGACTTCTTATGCACTACAATTTATAGTGTTCAGATAGTCAGCCTGAAAAAGACAAATTATTAATACCTGATTCAAGTATTTTTCATATAGCAGACAGTTTTTTATATAGCAATCAAAAAGTGGATCGTATATTCTTTTCTAAGTAAGTACCTCCACTTTTTATTCCTTTCAACCGGCCTCATATTTTATCTAAAGTTTTATTAATAACTCTTTATGATTATCCCACCAAAAAATCTAATCCGTTTAATAATTATTATCTGCATTTTATTTCATCAGAATGAGGTTGCTTCTCAGACTAAATTTACAAAACTGGTTTGGGCAGAAGAGTTCAATTATAAAGGGTTGCCAGATAGCAGCAAATGGAACTTTGCTATTGTTGGCCACGGTTGGGGGAATAATGAATTACAATCTTATACCGATAAGGACACATTGAATGCAAAAGTTGAAAATGGATTTTTGAAAATAATTGCCATAAAGCAACCAAAAGAAAACAGGCAATATACTTCTGCCAGGCTGCATACAAAAAATAACGCTGAATTTAAGTATTGCAGAATAGAAGCAAGGGCAAAACTACCTGCTTCGGTTGGCACCTGGCCCGCCATATGGATGTTGGGAAATAATATTAGTAAAGTGCATTGGCCTGCCTGTGGGG
>JBARSW010000263.1:0-8070 GCA_049644925.1 Chitinophagaceae bacterium
AACCCTATCCATTTGCGCAGAGTAAATAGGATAATAGTCATCGGAAGTCTGCTTACTATCTTCTCCAAAAAATGCATGTATGTGAACGCCAACCTGGAATTTGTCCGGGTCGTTGTTAAATTGCATGTACACTTCTTTATAATAATTAAACAGTGGCTTAAATTGTTCGGGGTTACCACCAATGATGGCGAATATCACCGGTAATCCATGCATGCCTGCCCGCAATACCGATTCCGGAGTACCGCCAATGGCCACCCAAATATTGAGATGATCTTTATAAGCACGGGGTAATATTTCCTGATCTTTGAGTTCAGGCCTGAACTTACCTTTCCAGCTTATACGTTCGGATTGATTGATTTGCAAAAGCAAGTCCAACTTTTCTTCGAACAGTTCATCATAATCCTGCAGGTTGTACCCAAACAAAGGGAATGATTCGATAAAACTGCCTCGACCTGCGATCAACTCTGCCCTACCCTGGCTTAGTAGGTCAATTGTCGCAAAGCTTTGATAAAGTTTCACCGGATCTGAGGAACTTAATACACAAACTGCACTGCCCAGTTTGATGTGTTTAGTAACAGTAGCAGCTGCTGCTAATATGATTTCCGGTGCAGATACTGCATAATCAGGTCGGTGATGCTCACCAATGCCAAAAAAATCCAAACCCACTTCATCCATCAATTTTATTTCTTCAATAAGATCCAGTAACCGCAGCCCAGTATCCTGTTTTTTACCATTTTTATCGATATGCAGATCGCCAAACATTCCTATGCCTAATTCCATACGTAAAGTTTAATCGTAAAGATAGCAACTGCTTATTACCTGAAGAAGAATGTAACGAAAAAGGCGACCTGTTGCTTAGAAAAAATAAAAGTAATAGTGAATAGCAGTTTGTTTCCAACTATCCCAGTCAGTTTATATGTTTAAAGCAAAAGCAGGCTTGGGAAAAAGATGAAGTACCTTTACCGTATACATAAAAAACCAGCTACATGGAATTTATTGATTATTACAAAATTTTAGGAGTTGATAAAAAGGCTACTGAAGATGATATTAAAAAAGCCTATCGCAAATTAGCAAGGAAACTTCATCCAGACCTTAACCCCACTGATAAAGAGGCACATCATAAATTTCAGCAGATTAATGAAGCCAACGAAGTACTAAGTGATCCTGAAAAAAGAAAAAAATACGATCAGTATGGAAAGGACTGGCAGCATGCTGAACAGTTTGAGCAACAACGCCATTCACAACGTACAAGTGGCCAGCAATTTTCAGGTGATGATGACCATGATTTTTCCAGCTTTTTTGAATCAATGTTTGGAGCATCAGGGCGCAGCAGGCAAACAAAATTCAGAGGACAGGATTACAATGCTGAATTGAAACTTAGCCTGACCGAAGTACTGGTTACACATCAGCAGACCCTTACTGTTAATAGAAAAAATATCCGCATTACTATACCTGCCGGAATTGAAAACGGGCAGGTTATAAAACTTAAAGGTTATGGTGCTCCGGGTGTAAACGGAGGTCCTGCCGGTGATTTATATATTACTTTTTCTATAACCCCCCATCCCCTTTTTAAACGTTCCGGTAACGACCTCTTTACAACTTCCCACATAGATCTATACACTGCCCTGCTGGGAGGTGAAACTACTATTGATACACTCACAGGTAAAGTAAAACTAAAAGTGAGTCCGGAAACTCAACCTGGTGCAAAAATCAGGCTGAAGGGAAAAGGTGTTCCGGTGTATAAAAAAGAAGGCGAAACCGGCGACCTGATTATTACTTATGAAGTAAAATTACCCACCCACCTTACTGAGAAACAAAAAGCATTGTTCACGGAGCTTAGCAAACTCAATTAAACTTTATTGTATGCAAACAGAAGACATGATACTTGCTGATGAGTTTTGTATTCACCACAATATTGAACTTTCTTTTATCTATTCCTTAAAAGATAGCGGCCTGCTCGAAGTTACCCGTATTGAAGAAAAATTATTTTTACCGGTAAGCCAGTTAGGGTATATAGAAAGACTGGTACGATTATATTACGAAATGGACATTAACCTGGAAGGTATTGAAACCATAACATATCTTTTACAACGCATGAACGAAATGCAAAAACAGATCATGCAACTATCTAACAGGCTGTGTATTTATGAAGAAGACAGTGAAAAAAATTAAAGGAACTTCAGTAAAAACAGTTTCATTGATTTTCTAATTCCCTGAGAATTTAATTGTTATAAAACTGCAAGTGCTCCTTCTCAGTATAAATTATTTTTCCCAACGAATCACTTCCTGATTTTTAGTGAGTTGGCATAGACGGCACAATAACTTAACATGGCTTACCGATAATATGGATTAAATTACTTCTAAACTTAGTGTATGAACTGGCCAGTAATAATCTTAATAAGTATAGTAGCCATCGCTTTTATTGCCTTTTTAGTAATACGCAATATTAAGGATGAACGTAATTTAAAGAACCAGCTAAATAATGATTACCCCAAACCAAAAGATGATGAAGGAGATATAGAAATTGACGAGAAAACATAATTCTGTGATTAACAGAATGGTCAACTTGCGGGTAGTATAATCTGTTGCTTCTAATGTGCGTAATGCAAATGGAAAAGTGAAGGCACTGGAACTGTTGCAACAGGTAATAAAATTAAAATTACCTAAAATCAATTGAGAAGAACTCACCTGAAAAAAAGACAGTGGAAAATTTTTTATTTCGATCTTCTCACCATATAGGTTGTTGCCACAAACCCTGCCGGCGCACCACCATGTGGTTTTGCTCTAAGTGTACTTCCCACTAATACATCTGCTTGTTTTACATTCCTGGGCCATGTGGATACTGCATATCCTTTGTAATCATATTGCCAACCGGGTGTTCCAAGTGCAGTGCTGCCAGTACCAACTAAACTATAACAGAGTACAGTATCCTGGTAATAATAATTGCCTTTGATATTGAGCCCTTGTTTTGGATTATCCGACCAATACAAAATTCCTGTAATAGAATCCTTGCCAAATGTTTTAAGGTCCATAATAGCACTGGCAAACTGTAGTTGATCAAAAGTTAACTTCCAATCGGGATCATTCAGTAAACTGCGATAGGTCCAGGAGCCATTTAAGAAACTGCCATCACTACGGGCGGTGTTATCTTTTTCCAGTTGTTTCTTTTCTGTACCGGCATTGCCTTTATCATTTGTATTACTTAAGCAGGAAAGAAAAATAATTATAAGGAAGAGCGGTGCTAAAAATTTCTTTCTCATGTTATAAGGTTTAACTAAAGATAAAATTTATTTATCAGCGTCAGCATTTTTTTTCAATTGTGCATTTATGAAATGCCCTATTCCCTTTTTAATCCCACATTGCAACAATAAATGTTTTGTATTCATTGCTTTGATGCAAAGATCTCCCATACAATGAGAAAAAATCTTTCCTAAGACCTCAAAGCCAAAATAATTAAACTGCTTATTGTGCCGAACCATCCATCACTTTACCAAATGCCTGCATAAAATTTTTCTGCGCATCCGTACTGTTCAGAAAACCACGGAGTTTTTCCTTTTCTTCAGCACTCAGTTTAGTAAGAACATCCCAAACGATGCCCGTTATTTTTTTATACCCCTCTCCCAGTTTACGGGCAGCTTTCCGGTCAAGCCGGTTGTGAAGAGATACTTTCGGATTTTCTGCCAGCATATTGGTCATATAAGCTTTCAGCAGTTGCTGAACTTTTTCCATTTGTTCCTTCAGATCAGCTTTCAGGCTTTCCACCTTTTCGTTGATGGCCGAGGCACGGGCAGCAGGTTCTACCCTGGGTGGCGGTGTTTTCCATTTTACCACAGTATCAGTCATCACTAATTGTTCACTAGCCAAGAACTGCCGGTTTTTTACATTACTGTCATTGATAGCCAGTTCCACCCGGTCCCAGTTGCCCTTGTATATTTATATTCGTAAAGTTTACCGGTGTAAACGGGCAATAACAAAGTATAAATCCCCTCGCCTTTTTTTTCCATTTTATAGAGACTGTCACCTGCATACCAGCGATTAAAACTACCGGTTACATAAACCGGCCTTTGCAGCGTATCAGGTAATGGCACATGTACCAGTAGGCGTACGCCGGTAACCTGTGCGGTGGAAATCATACCGAAGCAAAAAAACAAAAGCAACAATGAAATAGAACGTATAAAAAATTGCATGGCCTTAAATTTGACCGCAAAAATAAGGTTGCATCAATATAAAAGCCAATGACCGGAATCAGGAAATGAAAAAAATATCATCATTGGAATTGGGTGGTCTTATCGTTCTAGCAGTAAAGAATTTTATAGACTCCTTCACTCATGCCGAGTTAGTTTTTTTTCAGTAAGTGGCAAACACTAACTACGGTATGTTATTTTTACTGAACACCTGCAATGGCGGAGCGATCCACACTACCTAATATTAGGGTCAATGCTTCTTCGTTCCGGTTATTCCATAATAAGCAATATCAATATGACCACTATTATTACTTTTTCCGGTAGCCTTACCGATAAAAGTATCTCCGGTTATTTTTTCAATATAATAGGTTACATTATCAGTACCAGGTAAAGTAAATACAAATGTATTTCCTTCTTTGGTTATAGGCCAACCTGCTTTTTTCCATGCATCCACATCTAAACTGCCAAAAGGAAATTGCAGACCACCTATTGACTTTTCTGCTACCCCTGCAGGCACTTGAAATAAATCGGCCGAAATCAGAGATGCTTGCAAATCCCAAACTCCGGATAATTCAATCGATTCTATAACAACCCATGCACAGGCCCTTGTATCACTACGGCTAACCCTTACTGTTAATTTGTCATCAGGCTTTGTGGTGCTGAGGGTCCAGCTTACCTGGCCAGGTGCAGAAAGGCTTTGCTGCCTGTTGCCGCCAATACTGTAATTATTACCGGTAACCTCAATAGAAAGGTTTGTACTTTTTCCATTGATGGCTTTTATTTCAGCGGTAATGGTATAATTTTCAGGTCCGCCTTTATAAGACAGGGAAATGGTATTCATATCCAGCATACTGGCAGGTAATAACACAGATAACCCCTGTTTAACCCGCATGTCATTGATCACTTTCAACACAGCCAGATCAACTCGTAGCATTCCGGCTCCATAATATTCCCATTTTGAAATTTCTCCATGCCTTCCGGTTATTTCTTTCTGAGCAGTATTGACCAGGATTTTTTTTATTTCTTCAGCATTAAGGTCGGGGTTAATGGATTGCATCAATGCCACGGCACCGGCTACCTGCGGCGCGGCAAAACTGGTACCGCTTGTCCTTATTGGGTTTCCATTTTTATCCATTCCGTGAATCATATCATCAGCAGGTGCCGACATTGTGAGTTCTCCGTCTGAAGTTCCATAATTAGAGTAATCTGATTTTTTCCCATCAGGGTCCATTGCGCCTACGGTGAGTATGTTTCCTACCTTATGTCCTTGGGTGCTACCATTCATTCCATTCAAAGGCTTATTATTGTTTCCTGCCGATACTACAATAACTACTTTCGGATACATTCTTTTTATCTCACTATAGAAGAAAAGATATAAATCGGATTCAAACCGATTCTGATTGTTATAATCTAACGGCCCATAGGAGCAATTGATAACGGTTGCTCCATTCTTGATCTGATCAAAAATTGCTTTTATGTCATTGTGAACATAAGATACTCCGTCGTTGTCGGTAGTTTTTGAGGGGTCGTCAGGATCGGGTGTTGATAAATCAAGTATATTCCGATTCGGCGTAAAAACATTACATGTTTCTATGGTAAGATTATTGCCCAACATAGAAGCCACACCGGTTACACCGCCATTATCGGCATTAGCGCCAATAATCTGGGTGGTCATTGTGCCATGTGTTATTCCACCATTAATTATATTTCCTAGCTTATCTTTATCTGGATCATTGTTATAATCTTTCGTATCTGTAGTAAAATTTTTAATGCTGTTATTCCCCCCCAGTTCATCACTTCCTTTATAAACCCTTGTATCCATTACTCCAACTTTTACCGGATTAAGTTTTAAACCTGAAGCTTTGATATAGGCATTTGCATTTTTTAAACCAATCATCTGGTAGATTCTGCCCTGCGAAGTATCCTTATACATGGGGTCATCCAAAGGGTCGCAGGTGCCGGCTGATTCATTAAGAACAAGCAAGCCATTTGGACTCACCAGTTCTACGCCAGGTTTTTGTTGAAGTTGTAAGAGGTTCTGGTTAAATGTGACAGCCGTAGAAGATTTGATCTCCAACTGGTAAAAATTAATGATGTCTATCGCTCCGGTGATAATTCCTCCGGCATCAGCAGCTATTTTTTCTGCGTCTTTTTTGGTGAATCCTTTTTTCATCACTATTCCGAATTGGGTTACCGGTATCAACCCAAATTCTTTTGTCATTTGTATAGTGCCGGCATCGGGCAGCTTCATTTCAATGCTGGAAACATAATTGGATGAACCATTTTTTTTCAGCAGGTATTTCCATACTAAAAAACCACCGCCACCAATCAGTGCCAGTAACAAAAGCCACAAAGCACCTTTGTTTTTACTTTTCATAAATTTTAAATTATACTTTAAATGTAAACAGGTTGCGATTAATATTATATGAGACTTATCACTATTTAGTGTGATAATTAGTAAATCAGATTTTCTGCTACTAATTTGTTTTTACGCCATTGCGGATTTATTTAGCATGCCGAAGTATCTACACCAGCCACTTGACTTTAGTGAATTTTTCACTTTGTAATGAAGTTAACACTGTAAGGTTATGCTATTGGGTGTCATTAATTTGTATAGTTGGTGGGGCGGCAAAACAACCTACTGACAGGCACCAACCACGGCGTGTTTTTTTAACCAAACACCTGCTAATGATAAAGCAATCCTTTTATTAAGGAAACTTAACACGATGTAGAAAAAAAATAGTACTATCTTTTTAGTCAATTATTGAACAAATAAATAAAATGTGTAAAAACAATTCAAAGAAATTACATTTATCGACTATTGTCTTTATAAGTTTTATGCTTATACATAACCAGGCAGCCTTTAGCCAGGTTATCCAAAAAAAAGATTCTATACGGGAAACTATTTCCCAAATAAAGACAAATAAGACAATAAAATCTATACCCAACAATCAAAACACATCACAGAACCAAAGCGAAACCAACAGTCAGGAAGAGGCTATGATGGAGTGGCTGGCAAAAGAATTGAATACTATTGGGATTACTATGAGTGAAAAAGAACTGGACCGTATGATTCAAGCCCTTATGAAAGGAGGCCAGTCAGCCATGGCAGTGGCCCATTTCATTACATCAGCAATAACTGAACAAAAAACAGAGGCCCCCAAAAATGGAAGCTCCCCAACCATAAAGCACTATTCCATTAGTGAACAGCAGTTGGAAAATATGTTACAAGTCCTTTCTAAAAGTGAGAATGCAAAACTCGAAATAGTTCTACTACTTAAGCCAAAACTAAAACAGGCTAAATTAAAAATGTAATAATTCCTCAAATGAGACTGATTAGAAAATGTAATTCATGATTGCATTTATTTATTCTTGCAGCCAGTCGCAGACTACTGACAACCATTTATCTTTTGTTTATCTTAGGAACTCTCAAGACAACCTGGAAGTCAGGTATTCTTCTTTTTTTTATTTTAAAAACAAAATAGAAATCTGAAGCGGAAGACGAAGTATCTCCACCCGACAAGGGTCTGTAATATTTTTACTAGTACACTACCAAACACAATGATCCCGGTCACGAACTCTGAATGAACTCGTGTTGTCACCACAACCCAATGGAGCAGAGTCAGAAACATAATGAGTATTATTTCCATTTGCCCTCACTTGCCATCTTTGTCCACCGTAATTGATATTGGTATATGTTGTCACACATGCTTTGGCACCAATTTTCATAGAAGATATTCTGTCGTTCCAGTTATAGACATAAGTGTTTGTAAAGGGGTCTTCTAATCCATACAAAGTCAGATTTGAGGCATCTATATTAGTACCTTGTCTAAGGTAATACCCGTCATAATCTTTGTGCTCAAAGAATATTACCTCATCTTCATAG
>JBARSW010000264.1:0-3948 GCA_049644925.1 Chitinophagaceae bacterium
CTTTGAGTTTGGTAAAATGCCATACAAAGTACTTTCCTTATGTTTTGAGGTTGAAAAGTAATTACAGGTTACTCAAAATATCTTTTACACTTGGTCTCTTTTTATAATCCGATTCAAAAAAACGGTAAGATACATTTGATTCTTTATCAATAATAAATACAGCCGGTACCGGAAGATATTTTCCATTTGACCCATTAATCTTTTCCAGGTCAAGCCCGGAGTTCCGGTACCTGGTTATTGTATTCTCAGTAACTTCAAATTCCACATCGTATGCTTTCATTATTTTTAATCCCGCATCATGCAGGATGGAAAACGTTGCTTTTGTTTTCTCAGCAGTCAACAGTACATTTTCTGGTTTTTCGGGGGATACAGCTACCACTGTTGCTCCTTTTTCAGTTATTAATGATAACGAATCCTGAAACCGTGCTAATTCTTTATTACAATAGGGACACCAATATCCCCGGTAAAAAACGAGTACCACTTTCCCTTTTTTCAGTAAATCTTTAAGTCTTATTTCATTTTCATATTGATCTTTTGCTTTGAATTCAGGTGCTTTTGATGAAATAAATAATCCTTCAGGAGCCTCCTGGGCAGTTAAATGTATTGAAACAAACACCAAAATTATAATTGAAAAAAATCTGCTCATATTATAAGAAATAAGTTAACAAATATAATAAACCGAAAAAAATATACCTTAGACCATCTTACGATTAACAAAAGATTATTTTTCTCTTACATTTGCTGCTTAAACAACTCTTATAAAAAATACCTTATGTCAAACGGTAGTCACCAGGAAAGATACTTTACCAAATTACTTATTGGATTTGCATCATTAATAGGCTGTGTTCTTATTATTTTCTATTCCATTTTTGAACTACCCAAAGACAGTGACTGGTATTTTTGGGCAATCGTTGCAGCATTCCTTCTTTGCAGTGGCATTTATTTTTGCCTTTCTGCTTTTGTTCATAAAATTAAATCTGATTTTAGCAGGCGGGCCAAACAGCGGGATGCTCAAAAATCAAATGTCTTATAATTAAATTATCCAATTCAGTAAATTAAAATATACAAAAAATAGTCCGGTATAACCAGACTCTCGAATTTTTTCCTGCACAAACTATGTATTTTGAAGTAATACTTTAACTTCCCGTTAATTAGAATTCTGTTGCAAATTCCTGAAGTCAACACTAACTAATTTACTAACACCGGGTTCCTGCATGGTTACACCATAAATAACATCTACCGTACTCATCGTCATTTTATTGTGTGTTACAATGATGAACTGAGAGTTATCACTGAACTGCCTTATCATATTGGTAAATTTACCAACGTTGGCATCATCCAGCGGAGCATCCACCTCATCCAAAATACAGAATGGCGCCGGCTTAATTAGATATATTGCAAACAATAATGCTGTGGCTGTCAATGTTCTCTCCCCCCCACTTAACTGCGTTAAAGAAGATGGCCGTTTACCTTTAGGTTTGGCAATTACATCAATTCCGGTTTCAGCAATATTTTCCGGATTCTCCAGAACCAGATCACATTGATCATCTTCAGTAAACAATGTCTGAAACACCTTAGTGAAATTTTCTCTAACCAAATGAAATGTATCAAGGAACTTCTGGTTAGCAGTTATCTCTACCTCTTCAATTGTTTTCAACAGGCTTTCTTTTGCATTTACAAGATCTGTCTTTTGCTCTACAATAAAATCGTAACGCTTTTTCATTTCAGTAAATGCTTCAATAGCTGTAGGATTCACTTCTCCAAGGTTTTCCAACCGTTTCTTCATCCTGTCTGCCTTTTCCTGCAGCTCCTCTACCAGTGTTTCCGTCGTTCTGGCAGCACCTAAAATATCTTCCAGGTTAATTCTGAATTCTACATTCAGCCTTTCTTTCATTCCGGCCAATTGCAGTTTAAGTTCATTCAACTTGTCTTTAATAGCAGCAATCATATGTTCCACCTGCTCTTTGTCCTTCACTTTATGCCTGATCTCACTTTCCTTTTCGCTTAACTTGTTACGAAGATTATAATATGACTGGTCTGCTTCATTTAATTTCCTTTCTTCTTCATCTTTGCTTTGCATTAAATGGAGTAAAGATTCTTCGAGCTCCTTTAATAATTGCGCTGATTGTTCAATCTGCTGGGTTGTTTCCCCAAATTGTGCGGTATTGTGTTCAATCTGTTGCTTCAGATCATTCAATTGATTGTTCTTAAAGTCAAGCTCTTGTTTCAACCCGGCAATCTTACTTTGTTGTTTTGTAACATTCAGGTTAAACTCGTTATACTGATTATTTGCATCATTATACTCAGTCTCTGAAATTTTGAAATCTTCATCCGCTTCAGTCAACCTGGCCGTATTTGCCTCTAATTGCATATTGAATTCACCCAACAAGTTTCTGACTCCTTCCACAGAACTATGTGTTTGCTGCATTTGCAGGTTCAGTTCCTGCAAACGATGTTCACTGTTTGTCTGCATTGAATGCAGGTTTTCCAGTTTATTATGCAGGGCAAAAACTTCATTGGTAAATTGTTGAATTTCCCTTTCTGTTTCCCTGATAACACTCTCCCGCAGGTCTTCATTAAATGCAATTACTTCATTATGCCTTGCCTGAATCTGAGACCTTAACGCCTCCACTACCAAATCCTGTACTCCAATTTCGTCTTGAATTTTTTCCAGGTTTTTTACCCGGCCGATCTTCTTTCCTTCTATCAATCCGACACTGCCTCCGGTTAACGAATATTTTCCCTTCACATATTTTCCATTCTTTTCTATCACTACAAAACCATTACTGTTTTGCAGGGCATCTTCACTATCGGCAATAAATACATTGCTGAGTAAATGTTCAGCCAGTTTCCTGTATTTCTCTTCCACTTCAACAACGCTTAATGCCGGAATGGCTCCATCCAGTTGGTGAGGTTCATTATCGTTTGAGGTGTTCAGGGCTATCTTATCCAACAGGAAGAAGTTAGCTTTTCCTTTTTTATGTTCATCCAGTAAATGAACTGCCTGCAATCCTTCTTTTAGATTATTAACTACATAATAGCTGAGGTAAGGTTCCAGCACATTTTCTAATGCAGTTCTGTATTCTTCATTTACATAGAGAATATCAGATAGAATAGGTGAGGTATGATTCCATTGTTCATTGTTATGCAGAAACTTTACACTATCCGGATACCCTTCCATGGAATCAATCATGCTTTTCAGCAAATCATGTTCATTTTTCTTTGCATCCAGTTTCCTTGTTTCATCAGCAAGGTTATTTCTCAGGTCATCCAGTATTGCCTGTGTTTGTAAAATTTGCTCTTTCGTATTTTCCTGGTGAAACTGTAATTGTTCCAGGTCAACTTTTTTTATACCAAGTTCTTTTTCTTTTAGTATCCTGTCCTGGTCTATATGATGCCGCTGATCTTCCCGCTGTTTTCTTTCCTCTTCAATCTGGCTGATAACACGTTGAAGATTTTGAACAGATGTATCTGCAACAGCTACTTTTTTCTCTGCATCAAACTGGCTTCGTTGGGTTTGCTGGTACTCACTCCTGAGATTATCCAGGGCTTTGCGCTTTTCATCCAGCACTTTTCGCCGGTCATCCATTTCATGGCGCAACTGTTCCAGTTGTTCCGTTAAAATTAAAAATGCCTTTTCTTCTTCTTCCACTTGCAGGTTGGTAAATCCTATACTTTCATCTATCCCCTTTAATTGACCTTCTGCTTTTAATAAAAATTCTTTCAGGCTTCCTTCCTTTTCTTTCAGATGTTCGAGTCGTTGAGCTGATAAATTTTTATCATTTTCCTTGCTGCGAACAGATTGCAACATATCGTTAAATGCATGTTGCATGGTTTGTAATTGTCTTTCCTTCTCAATGAAAACCAGTTTTTCCTGTTCCAGGGCCGCCTCTTCATTTGCTATTTCAGCTTCAAGACGTATCCGCTTATCTGTTTCTATATCATGTT
>JBARSW010000265.1:0-4545 GCA_049644925.1 Chitinophagaceae bacterium
GTCGTAACCCCTGTATTCAAGTCTTTTCAATCCTTTTATAATAATGGGATAAGCTTCCCTGTGTCCGGTATATCCTACAATTCCACACATATTTATTGTTTTTTTATTATTCGTACTTAATCGGCAAAGTTGCGGCAAAGGTATTGAATTCAATACATGCAAACGGTTGCGTGGTTGCATTTTATGTTCACATGGGAGAAAGGTGGAAGGTGAGAGGTTTAAGGTAGAAGGTTTAAGGTGGAAATATAGAGAATGGGGGAATGGGAATAGTGAGCAGTATGATTCAGGACATGCTATGAACCATGTACTATAAACTCTTTTAACTTCGTAATTCTTAATCTTAATTTATGATTCTCCCTTTTCTATTTATTGCACCAACTGAAAGAATGGGTCGTGGTGTTTTTACATCAGAAGCAATAAAGGCAAATACTTTAATTGAGATCTCTCCGGTAATAATAATGAGTCTTAATGATAGACTCTTTCTTGATAAAACATTACTTCATGATTATATTTTTGAATGGGGTGATAAAAAAGATCAATGCTGTATGGCCCTGGGATATATTCCTGTTTATAATCATTCTTACTCTTCTAACTGTGAGTATGAAATGGATTTTGATGAGGAGGTTATCAGTATTAAGACAATGCGGGATATAAATGCCGGTGAAGAGTTATTTATTAATTACAATGGTGACTGGAATAATTCAAAGCCTGTTTGGTTTGAGGTAAAATAGAAAAAACCGTTCTGAATAAACAGACCGGTCTTAATATAAAATTATAAGTATTTTTTTATTGGAAACTTATCTGAGCCCTGATTTCTCCAGCAGGGAAAGCAGCTGTTCTAAGCATGATATAATACATGCCATTCAATAAATCCCATTCTTTAACAGCCGAACCATCAGCCAGTAATGTTCCGGAGATAGTTCCAGTAGCCGTTTTTCCGGTAGTGCTGATTACCTGAAGTGGTGCAGTCGGTGAAACAGCATAACCTTCAGGGGCAAGTCCATAGACTCCTATACCAACTGAGGGAGCTCCGGTTAAACCGGTCCAACTGAAAGTATAACTTAAAATTCTTGTTTCTTTTGTGTAAAACACATTTAGTTTTCCAGTTGCTGCAGAAGAACTGATGGGAATAACTTTGGCCCCGGTCATTGGGATATCATTCTTTTGATAGTCGGTTGTCTTTTTTAATTCCGCATCAGGTTCGCAGGAACTAATTAAAAACAATGAAGCAAGTAGAAGTGGTAAAGCAGTTAGTTTAATCAATTTCATGATTATAGTATTTGAAGTAAAAATAAGAAGTTTTTTTGATTGTAAATATTTTTAAAGAAAAAGATAAAGCACTGTGGGTAAACTGTTTATTTCAGCTGGTTTTTGATTTCCTGAAGTTTGAGCAGTGCCTCAACTGGGGTCAGCCGGTTGATATCAAAGCCTTCCAGTAATTTTCTGATTTCTCCGAATGTTTCTGTATGGGCGTCAAAAATGGAAAGCTGCATTTTAGGGGTTGAAATTCTTTTTACCATTTCGCTGGTTTCTTCGTTAACATGCTTTGTTTCAAGTTGTTTCAGAATTTCATTGGCTCTATCAATTAAAGAAGGGGGCATTCCTGCCATCCTTGCCACATGGATACCAAAACTGTGTGTACTACCGCCACGGGCCAGTTTGCGAAGGAAAATTATCTTGTTCCCAACCTCTTTATTGGTAACATGGTAATTTTTTACACGGCTTAATTTTTCTTCCAGTTCATTTAATTCATGATAATGCGTCGCAAAAAGAGTTTTCGGTTGATTAGGAGAATTGTGTAAATGCTCTGCAATACTCCAGGCAATAGAAATTCCATCGTAAGTAGAAGTGCCTCTTCCTATTTCATCCAATAAAATTAAACTACGGGGTGTGATGTTATTAATAATACTGGCCGTTTCGTTCATCTCCACCATAAAAGTAGATTCACCACCTGATAAGTTATCTGATGCTCCAACCCGGGTAAAAATTTTATCTGTTAATGAAATTTTTGCATAACCTGCAGGGACAAAACTTCCCATGTGAGCCATCAATGTGATCAAAGCAGTTTGCCGTAGTAAGGCTGACTTGCCACTCATGTTTGGCCCGGTAAGGATAATTATTTGTTGTTCTGTTTTATTTAATTCCAGGTCATTACTGATATAAACCTCACCCGCAGGCAGGTTTCTTTCAATTACAGGATGGCGGGCCTCTTTCACTAACCATTCATCACCAGTATGTAATTGTGGTTTTTTGTATTGGTATTGGATAGTATTATTAGCGAAACAGCAAAGACAGTCCTGAATGGCCAGCAAGTTACCATTCGTTTGAACAGGTGCCAGGTAATCAAAGAGTTCATTCAACAAGGCTTCAAACAATTCCAATTCAATTTTTAAAATTTTTTCTTCGGCCCCGGTTATTTTTTCTTCGTATTCCTTTAATTCGGGAGTGATATACCTTTCCGCATTGGCCAATGTCTGCTTCCGCATCCACTCTGCCGGTACTTTATTCTTGTGTGAATTTGTTACTTCCAGGTAATAACCAAATACATTATTGAAACCAATCTTTAGTGAACTGATACCTGTTTTTTCTGCTTCCATCATTTGCAGTTGGGTCAGGTATTCTTTTCCACTTCGTGAAATTTTTCTAAGCTCATCTAATTCAGGGTTCACGCCACTGTTCATCATACCACCTTTTGCAGCCAATGCCGGGGGATTGTCTATAATTTCAGTAAAAATTTTTCCGGCGATATATGGGCAGGGATTTAAAGCATCACCCAGTCTTTTTAAATATTCGTTAGAAGAGGACAAACAAAGCTGTTTGATGATTTCCACCTGTTTTAATCCCCTGGCCAGTTGTAAAACTTCCCTGGGATTTATTTTCTTCATAGGTATTTTAGAAACCAATCTTTCAATATCACCACAGAGTTTGATGTGCTGACTGATTTTATTTCTTAAATCAGTTTCTTTTATCAAAAATTCTACTGTATCTAATCGTTCATTTATTTTCTGCAGGTCCTTCAGTGGAAAAATAATCCAACGTTTTAATAATCTTGCTCCCATTGGAGAAACAGTATTATCAAGAACACTGAGCAACGTATGATTGCCCTCTGAGTTACCAAATACCAACTCCAGGTTTCTGATGGTGAACCGGTCCATCCATAAAAAATCATCCCGGTCTATCCTTTGCAAAGCTGTAATGTGCTGAAGATTGGAATGTTCTGTATCTTTCAAATAATGAATTATAGCCCCTGCAGCTATCAAACCATTCTTTAAATCTTCTACGCCAAATCCTTTTAAAGAATGTGTCTGAAAATGTTTTAATAAAGTTTCTGTTGCATAGCCAGCATCAAAAATCCATTCATCTAAAGAATAAGTATAAATTTTGCTATTGAAATATTCTTTAAACTTCTTTTGCTGATGACGCTGAAACACTACTTCTGCCGGTTTAAAACTTTGCAGCAGTTTGTCAGCATATTCCCGGTCGCCTTCGGCAATTAAAAATTCACCGGTGGAAATATCAAGAAATGCCAAACCGAACTGTTCATGCTGAGCATTGGCCGAAGCATCACCAAAGTGAATGGCTGCTAAAAAGTTATTGCTGTGATGTTCGAGCAATTTGTCATTTACCGTTGTTCCAGGAGTTACCATATCAGTTACCCCTCTTCTCACAAGGCCTTTGGCTTGTTTGGGGTCTTCTAATTGGTCGCAGATGGCTACCCGGTGTCCGGCTTTGACTAATTTATGTAAATAGGTATCCAGTGCATGATGAGGGAATCCTGCCAGTTCTGAAGAAGAGGCGGCACCATTATTTCTTTTTGTGAGTGTGATACCCAGAATTTGTGAAGCCAATACGGCATCCTGTCCAAAGGTTTCATAAAAGTCGCCGACACGGAACAGCAAAATAGCATCCGGATATTTTTGTTTTATCGCCCGGTGCTGTTGCATCATTGGTGTATCAGAAGTAACTGCTTTCGACATTGCTGGTCCCGATTTTATCGGGAGGCAACAAAAATAAGGAAGTGTTTATGTAACCCTGCCTCTTTTTGCATCAATGCTGAAAATCATCATTTATGAATAAGAATTTCCTGCTGGCCGGGATGCTAATTTCCTGTGCCTGTCTAAAAACTTTTGCCCAGAATACTGATACTGCCCGTGCTGATGCCATTATAACGAATGCCACCGTTTATTTTGGTTATGGCGCAGAATTAACACATGAGAGTAAGGTAAAGGTAGAGGCCGGTACAAAAGTGATTGTAATTAACATGCTGGGCACCACTGCAGATATTAACAGTTTGCAGATTAGTGTGCCTGAGGATATAGCCCTGCTTTCGCAACGGTATGCTGTTTATTATCCGGTTGTTCCACCTTTAACAAAAAACAGGGAGGCAGATAAACTGGAAGACAGCATATTCCTTTTGCAAAAAGAAATTGGAAGAATAAATAATCTTATATCAATAGATCAGGAAATCCTGAATAAAACCGGCTTGCTGATTGAATCGACAATAAATAACAGCGGAAATAAGACTATTACAAGTGACGAAGTACT
>JBARSW010000266.1:0-21330 GCA_049644925.1 Chitinophagaceae bacterium
GAAGAGAAGAAGTGGAATGATACTTATGATTCAATAAAGAACTAATCTAATATGCAAAGGCCACAAATGTGGCTTTTGCTTTAAATGATTTATTTAACATAATGTTAATTATAAGAAAAAGAATCGATGTTTAATACTGCCCCGGTAAGTTGCGATTTATTATGTATTTTTAAAGGGGCAAGCTGAGCCACGAAAAGCCTATGGATTCCAACTCCATTTTGTTAAGTAGTACTCAGTATAACAGGATGTCCAAAATCCTGCCGCCCCTTTTTTAGTATAATAAATCGCAACTTACCGGGGCAAGGAAGTTTTTCTTATAATTGACGTTATGTTGAAGTGAATAAATTTGCGGCCTACGCACAAAAAAAATAGGACGAGAAAAGAAATAGACGAACCGTGAGAACTTTAAACAGTCTTAACTTATGGAACAAATGGAACAGAATTATCAGGCCCAATATAAACTGATGTTACAATCTTTGAATAACAGTCTTTTTGCAGAATTTGGTCAAATTGACTTGAGTGATATTTTGCCTGATAATCCTCTTTAATATTTCTTTTCGACCGTCTTATTTTTTTTTCTCCCAATGGCTTTTTGTTATTAAACAAACTTACAAAAAGCCTTCGCAAATTGAACATAACGCAAAATTATAGGATTTATATTTGCCAAAATTCTTCGAGATTTGCAGTCTAAATATGGGTCTACAATGGACATTAAGGAAGTTATCCTTCTGGAGCATTCAAAAGCTAATAAGGATGTAATTGTCAACTGGATTGGTGCTGATCAAAAACGGTTTGGCAAATTATTTGACTTGTTTTTAAATGGAGACACAATTATTTCTCAAAGAGCTTCATGGCCGTTAAGTTATGCGGTTCAGTCTAATCCTTTCCTGATTAATCCGTATTTAGGCAAGCTTTTAAAAAATTTAAGCAAACCAAACCTTCATGATGCTGTTAAACGGAATACACTCCGACTGTTGCATGAAATATCAATTCCTAAACGCTTTTGTGGTTTAATCATGAATACTTGTTTTGATTACATAGTAAGCCCTATGGAAAAGCCGGCCATAAAAGCATTCTCCCTAACTATTCTTTATAATTTTTCAAGGCAATACCCCGAAATTAAAAATGAACTGAAAACAATTATTGAAAGCAATTGGGATAATGAGTCACCGGCTTATAAATCAAGGGCAAGAAAAATTCTGAAAAAGCTTTAACGCTCTGTATTAAATCTTATTCTTTCGGTTAAATTCTTTAAAAATGAGTCGTAGATTCTGATCGAAAGTAACGTAATTGTACAACCAGTTCATAAATACAAAAAACCTGTTCTTCACACCTAAAATTAGCATCAGGTGTAAGCTCATCCATATCAACCAGGCAAAAAATCCCCCAAAATGCAGCTTTGGTTTAGGTATATCTACAACGGCAAGGTTTCTTCCAACCGTTGCCATTGATCCTTTATCCTTATATTCAAATTCCAAAAACCTGGCAAGATTTGATTTTTTTTCGAGAATTTTAAAATTGTGTGCCAGTATATCAGCTTGCTGAATGGCCACTGGTGCCACTTGTGGATGCCCATTAGGATATTTAGGTGTTTCCATATAAGCAAGGTCACCAAGCGAGTAAATATTATCAAATGCTAATACCCTGCATTGCCTGTCAATTTTTATCCTGTTTCCTTTGGCAATTAATGAGTTATCGACTCCACCTGGAATATTACCTTTAATACCAGCTGCCCAAATAACTGTTGATGCCGGAATAATTTGGCCGTCCTGTAGCTCTACACTTTTTCCATCGTAATTCTTAACGATTGTATTTGTCAGCACTTTTACTCCCAGTCTTTCCAGGTATTTCAGCGATTTTGCAGATGATTTATCACTCATGCTGGAAAGTGTTTTTGAAGCTCCCTCCAGCAGGTAAATGTTCATTTTTAAAAAATCAAGTTCAGGATAATCCTTGGGCAGTACATAATTTTTCATTTCTGCCAGAGCACCAGATATTTCCACTCCTGTTGGGCCACCTCCTACTACCACAATATTCATGGTCCGCTGTAATTGATCCGGATCTTTTATAACATGAGCTTCTTCAAACAATTGAAGCAAATGATGCCGGATCTGTAATGCTTCTACCGTCGATTTCATTGGAAAGGCATACGTAGCCAATTGTGTATTTCCAAAAAAATTGGTATTTGCACCCATCGCTAAAACCAGAACATCATAGCTTATCTCTTCAATATCGGTGATTATCTTATTTTGCGCAGCAACAATTTCTTTTAATTCAGCCAGCCTGATTCTGACATTTTTACTTTTCTGAAATACTTTTCTTAGCGGGAACGAAATATTACTGGCATCGAGACCAGCAGTGGCCACCTGGTAATATAATGGCTGGAACTGGTGATAGTTGTATTTGTCAACAAGTACAACTGCGAAACCAGCTTTATTGTTGAGTTTGCGGGCCAATCTGATTCCCCCAAATCCTGCTCCAACGATTACTATTTTCATGTGTATATATTTGAAAAAACGAAGTTATTATAATTTCAGTATTTATTGAAAATATCAAATAATTTTAAAAAAGAGCTACTTGTGATTTTACCCGCATGAAAAAATGAATGAAATTAGTATAGCACTCTTACCTTAATTGTTTCCTTCACTTCCCGCAGTAAGTGTACTGCCTGGGTAGATAGTTTCTTATCAACATCCAATACCACGTACCCGATTTCTTCATTGGTTTTTAAGTACTGCCCTACAATATTTATATTATGTTTGGAGAGTTGTGTATTGATTTCTGAAAGTACACCCGGCACATTATTATGAATGTGAAGGATACGATGACTTCCTTCCTGAGGCGGCAAAGCCAGTGCTGGAACAGTGTGAGAACCAAAAGTGATTCCTTTTTCGAGATAATTAAAGAGTTTAACACTAACATCTTCACCAATATTCTGTTGAGCTTCTTCTGTGCTTCCTCCGATATGTGGTGTCAAAATTACATTTGGTAAATCCTGCAGAGGTGTCTGGAAATAATCACCATTTTTTTCAGGTTCAATTGGAAAAACATCAACAGCAGCCCCACTAATATTTCCTTCCAGCATTTCTTTTCGCAATGCTTCAAGGTCAACTACTTCTCCCCTTGCATAATTGATGAGAATGGAACCCTTTTTAAAATGTTTAAGATTTGATTTATTAATCAGGTTTTTTGTTTGCGTTGTTTCCGGTACATGCAATGTAACTACTTCTGCCCTGTTCAGCAGTTCTTTTAAGGATTTTGCATCTTCGGCATTTCCCAATGGCAATTTTGTTTCCACATCATAAAAAATAACTTTCATACCTAAAGCTTCTGCCAACACACTAACCTGGCTGCCAATATTGCCATAACCAATTATACCCAATGTCTTTCCCCTTAATTCATAACTACCTTTTGCATCTTTCATCCATATACCATTATGGGCAGCTTTATTTTTTTCCGGAATCTTTCGAATGAGCATTATTGCAGCACCTATTACCAATTCAGCAACAGAACGGGTATTGGAATAAGGAGCGTTAAGAACCACCACTCCATTTTTGGTAGCAGCTTTCAAATCAACCTGGTTTACACCAATACAAAAACATCCGATTGCCTGAAGTTTTGGAGCTGCTTCAAGCACCTTTTTTGTAATCAATGTTTTTGACCTGATACCAAGAATATGTACATTTTTAATTTCCTGTATCAATTGATCTTCGGTAAGAGCTTTTGAAATTTTATCAACCTGCACATAACCTTTCTGCCGGAAATTTTTAACAGCAGCATCACTAATATTTTCCAGGAAAAGAATCCTGATTTTTTCTTTTGGATAGCTTGTTGTATTGCTATTTTTTGTCATGATGCAAATATACTGTGTACTGACAAGCAAATCAGCATGGAAGGGCTTATAAGCAATTAACAATACACCACAAAATGGGGAAAACTTATAGACAAAAGAGATGAAGCAGTCTGATACTTTTGCTACAATTGAAACAAAATGAAATTTATTTTCTATACCATACTAACAGTTGTAATTTTCTGGAGTTGCCAATCAACTTCGTCAGACAAGACAACTTCAGATGATTCCCTGCAGTACTATCCTCCGGCTCCAAAAAATATGGACAAAATTGAATTCAGAAAATACTATCGTGAATTGAATGTTTTCTTTGATACAACATTACTTAACAAAGGATTTAATGGCAGTATACTTGTGGCTAAAAATGGCAATATTATTTATGAAAAATATTTTGGACTAAAAAATATCCGTCAAAAAGATTCTTTAACAGAAGAAACACCGCTTCATATAGCTTCCACCAGTAAAACATTTACAGCTACTGCAATTCTGCGGCTGGTACAGGAAAATAAACTAGCACTAGAAGATACCATATCAAAGTTCTTCCCGGAATTTCCTTATGATCCCATAACTGTAAAAATGCTGCTAAACCATCGTAGTGGTTTGCCCAATTACCTCTACTTTATGAGTAATAACAACTGGGGCATTTTACCCAATGGCAAATGGAACAGAAAATATGCTACCAATGCAGATGTACTTCAGATGATGTATGATAAAAAACCAGACCCCGTATCATCTCCTGGTTCCAGGTTCAATTATTGCAATACAAATTATATTTTGCTCGCCCTGATCATTGAAAAAATAACCGGTCTTTCATATCCGGACTATATGCAGCAAAAAATATTTACCCCGTTGCAAATGTCAAATACATTTGTTTTTACTTTAAAAGACACATTAACGGCCACTCCATCCTTTACAAATAAAGGTGTCTTTTGGGATTATGATTTTCTGGATGCCACTTACGGGGATAAAAATATTTATACAACACCGAGGGATCTGTTAAAATGGGATCAGTCATTATATACTGACCAGGTAATCAGTGCAGCTTTAAAAGACTCGGCATTTTCAGGATACAGTTTTGAAAAACCAACTATTCATAATTATGGATTTGGCTGGAGATTACAACTATTACCAAATGGAAAGAAGGTAATTTATCATTTTGGAAAATGGCATGGTTGTAATGCTGCTTTTACCAGGTTGATTGATGAAAAAGTGACTATTATTATTCTTGGTAACAAGTTCAACAGGGCAATTTATGACGCTGCACATCTTTCCTATGATATTTTTGGGGATTATAATCAAAACCAGGAAACTGAACCAGAAGAAACAGATAGTCTTAAAAATACCGGCCAAATCCAAGCTGTAACAAAAAGCAGTGATTGAATCATTCTTTTTCTGCAAAATCTTTCTCAACTTTAATGTATAATGAAAGTACTATCTGCAGAAGATATCAGGTTATGGGATCAATTTACCATTACACATGAACCCATTCCCTCCATCGAACTGATGGAAAGAGCCGCTACCAAATGTGTGGATTGGATACTTGAACATTATTCTTCGGCAACATCTTTTGGAATTTTTTGCGGCAAAGGAAACAATGGAGGCGATGGATTAGCCATTGCCCGGTTGCTGATTCACCAAGACTTCCCTGTTAGTATTCATATCCTTGAATTCGGACATAAAGGAACAGAAGATTTTCAAATAAACCTGGCTGGCTTACATCAGTTCCACGAGATTGAAATTCACTATATCCAATCAGAAGAGCATTTTCAGCCTTTTACAGAAGGGCAGGTTATTATTGATGCACTCTTTGGCTCGGGTCTTAATCGTGGTGTTGATGGTATAACTGCAAAATTTATTGAACATATCAATAATTCCGGTGCTGAAATAATTTCCATAGACCTTCCAAGTGGTTTATTTACTGACAGGTCATCAAAAGGCTTTTTAACTATTAAAGCAGATCATACTTTAAGTTTTCAATGTTATAAATTGGCTTTTCTACTTGCAGAAAATGCAAAATCTATAGGTGAAGTTCATTTGCTGGATATCGGATTGCACAAAGAATATTATTCTCAGTTGCAAAACAAATTTGAATTACTGGACGATTCAATCATTCATTCTATTTATAAAAAAAGAAACAGGTTCTCGCATAAAGGAAATTTTGGGCAAGCATTATTGGTGGCCGGTAGTTATGGAAAAATTGGTGCTGCTGTATTGGCCGCAAAATCCTGTTTGAGGAGTGGCGTTGGTCTTTTGACCTGTCATGTTCCAGAATGCGGATATGATATTTTACAAACTACTGTTCCAGAAGCAATGGTGATGACTGACCTTAATTCCATGGACATTACCAGGTTTGATTGTATCGGTATTGGCCCTGGAATTGGAATTGAAATAGAAACGGTTAATTTATTAATAGAAATACTACATTCTTATAAAAAATCTGTTGTCATTGATGCTGATGCATTAAATATTATTGCCTCGAAAAAGGATTTAATACTGCATATACCTGTTGAGTCTATATTAACCCCACACCCAAAAGAGTTTGAACGATTATTTGGTGAAACGGCTAATGAATTTGAACGTATTTTATTGGCAATGAAAAATGCCTGCGAACTTAACTGTACAATTATTTTAAAAGGACATCATTCATTTATTGCTACTCCCGGTGGAAAATGTTTTTTTAATAGTACCGGTAATGCAGGCATGGCAACAGGTGGAAGCGGTGATGTACTGACCGGTATTTTAACAGGTTTGCTGGCACAGGGTTATTCACCTGAAGAAACCGCCATATTGGGTACTTATTTACACGGTTTATCCGGAGATTTTGCTGCAAAAGAGCTTTCTCAGGAGGCCTTAGTAGCTGGAGATATCATTTCAATGCTTGGAAAATCTTTTTTATCAATTTCTCAATTAGGTTCTTAAACACAACTATATCCATATCAGGGCTTTGCAACGGTAAAATACATCTCCCAAAATAAGATTTTCTTATTTCGGATTTCATAGGCATCCCCTATCTTTGCCGCCCGGCTAAAAAACCGGTTTTCACAAATTTCGAATAAGAAAAACTCTTATGGATAAATTGATTTACCTGGTGCCCGTTATGGGCTTTATTGGACTTTTCTACACTTTTGTAAAATTTAATTGGGTTTCAAAACAAGATGCCGGAACACCCCGGATGCAGGAAATCAGCAATTATATTGCTGTTGGCGCCATGGCATTTTTAAAAGCAGAATGGAAAATCCTGGGCTACTTTGTTGTTATTGTTGGCATTTTACTTGCATTGATGGCAACAGCCAATCCTCACTCTCATTGGCTTATTTCTGTGGCATTTATTGTGGGGGCAGTATTAAGCGCAACTGCCGGTTATATAGGAATGAAAGTTGCGACCCGGGCAAATGTTCGTACTGCACATGCCGCAAGAACCAGTTTAAGTAAAGCCTTAAAAGTATCATTCACAGGTGGTGCGGTAATGGGATTAGGAGTTTCAGGACTGGCTGTTATGGGTCTTGGTGGTTTATATATAATATTAAAGCAAGTTTTTGCACCTCATGCTGCTGTAAATTCTGAAGAGATGTTTTTGACCGTCGAGGTACTCACCGGTTTTTCATTGGGTGCTGAATCAATAGCATTGTTTGCCCGAGTAGGTGGCGGTATTTATACAAAAGCTGCCGACGTTGGAGCCGACCTTGTGGGAAAAGTAGAAGCTGGTATTCCAGAAGATGACCCAAGAAATCCTGCAACAATTGCGGATAATGTTGGTGATAATGTTGGTGATGTAGCTGGTATGGGTGCTGACCTTTTTGGTTCTTATGTTGCAACCGTTTTAGCAACAATAGTTCTCGGTCAGCAAACAACAGTAGTTTTCGGTGATGATTTATTAGGTGGTTTCTCTCCTATCATATTTCCAATGCTGATAGCAGGTATTGGAATTTTATTTTCAATAGTTGGAACTGTGTTTGTTCGTATAAGCGAAACAGCAGGAATAAGTACGCAGGTTGTGCAGAAGGCGTTAAATATGGGGAACTGGGGTTCTATTATTATGACAGCCATTGCAGCGGCCGGACTTGTTTATTTTATTCTTCCTGAAGTTATGGAACTCAGGGGATTTATGTTTACCAAATGGGGAGTGATGGGCGCAATTGGTGTTGGTCTTTTGGTTGGTGCCCTTATGAGCATAATAACTGAACATTATACAGCAATGGGCAAAGGCCCCGTAAAATCAATTATCAGGCAATCATTAACAGGCCATGCGACAAATATTATTGGAGGCTTGGCAGTTGGAATGGAATCCACTTTCCTGCCAATTCTTGTATTGGCCGGAGGTATTTGGGGTTCATATCAATTTGCCGGTTTATATGGTGTGGCAATAGCTGCGGCTGGTATGATGGCAACAACAGCCATGCAATTAGCCATTGATGCTTTTGGTCCAATTGCTGATAATGCCGGAGGTATTGCTGAAATGAGTGAACTTCCAAAAGAAGTCCGTGAAAAAACTGATGTGCTCGATGCTGTAGGAAATACAACTGCAGCAACCGGTAAAGGATTTGCAATCGCATCTGCTGCATTAACTGCACTGGCTCTTTTTGCTGCCTTTGTGGGAGTAGCTATGCCGGAGAATCAGCATATTGATATTTATAAAGCGGAAGTGCTGGCAAGCTTGTTTGTAGGAGGTATGATACCGATGATATTTGGCTCTTTAGCTATCCGTGCAGTTGGGGAAGCCGCCATGAGTATGGTTGAAGAAGTTCGCCGTCAGTTCAGAACTATCCCCGGAATTATGGAAGGAACTGGTAAACCAGAATATGATAAATGTGTTGCCATCTCTACCGAAGCATCAATCAAAAAAATGCTATTACCTGGTGCAATAACTATAATTGCTCCGCTAACAATTGGTTTTCTGTTAGGACCAGAAGCATTGGGTGGTTTCCTTGCAGGTGCCACCGTGAGCGGTGTTTTAATGGGTATGTTCCAAAATAATGCAGGTGGTGCATGGGATAATGCCAAAAAATCTTTTGAAAAAGGGGTAGAAATCAAAGGTGAGATGTATTTTAAAAAATCTGAACCTCACAAAGCGTCAGTAACAGGTGATACTGTTGGTGATCCATTTAAAGATACCTCCGGTCCTTCAATGAATATTTTGATAAAACTGATGTCTATCGTATCTTTAGTGATCGCACCAACACTGGCACAACTACATTCGAAAAAAATTGATGTACCAGCGCCACCGCCACCTGTACAAAAACCCGTGGGGAAAATATATAAAATTGATGCAGAACCAATAGCTGCTATAAATATTAATAATACCGTTCATTATCAATAACAGATTAAAAAAAATATTTTGAATTAAGAGCTTAATCAGAACCATTACATAAAGTCCCGCTGTTTCTACAGGGGGGCTTTTTAATTGGAACCATTTTGATACTTCATATGCATCTTCTCTCCCACTCCTATTTCTGTTTCTTGTTAAAATAATTTTAAAAAGTTTTAGGATTTTCAACATACGAAAATAGTCGTATATTTGAGATATTAATACGGTAATTATGGCAACACCCAAAATGATAAAACCTACTGAAAGCGAATTGGAGATATTACAAATTCTTTGGGCCAACGGGTTAGCCACTGTCAGAGAAGTGCATGAAGGATTGGCCGCAACAAAAGATGTTGGTTATACTACTACCCTGAAGTTGATGCAGATAATGAATGAAAAGGGATTAGTAAAAAGGGATAACTCTATGCGGACTCATATTTATCAGGCAGCAGTGAACAAAGAAAAAACCCAAAAGCATTTACTGAGCAAGATCATTGATAATTTATTTGGTGGCTCTCCTACCCAATTAGTTATTCAGGCATTAGGCGACGAAAGTCATAAAACCAGCAAAGAAGAACTCCAAAAAATTCAGGCATTACTGGATAGCTTAAAAGAAAAATAAAGATGTTAATCAGCCAACTTAATATTCTGCAATCTCTTGGGTGGTCAATTTTAAGCAGCCTGTGGCAAATGGCATTTTTATGGGTTATTTTTCAAAGCATTACACTGATATTCAGCACACTTAAACCAGCAGTAAAAAGCTTTATGGCTTCCTCTTTTCTTATTACCGGTTTCCTGTGGTTCATTTTTACTTTTCTAACCACCTATTTTAATAATCCCATAATCAATAATCCATTTTATGGCTTTTTAAAAATATCTGAACAAAATAAAGTTGCAGACTATCTATATTTCTTATTACCATTAATTTCCGTTGTGTACCTGGTTTTTATAGTTTTCTCATTATCCCGTTATATTAGAAATTACCGATACGTCAAAATCATCAGCCAGTATGGATTGCAAAAAATTCAAATAGACTGGAGAATTTTCATAAAAAAAACTGTCAGCCAACTTGGAATAAAAAAATCTGTACAAATCTGGCTATCTGACCTAGTTAAAGTACCTGTTACCATTGGCTTTTTAAAACCTATAATATTAATTCCAATTGCAGCTATTAATAATTTAACTACTCAGCAATTAGAAGCTGTGTTGTTACATGAAATAACACATATCAGAAGAAATGATTTTTTAATTAACCTTGTCATTCAGTTTATACAATCAATTTTATTTTTTAATCCGTTTGTTAAAGCCTTTATTTCTGTAACTGAAAAAGAAAGGGAAATCAGTTGTGATGAAATGGTTTTGCAATTTCAGTATAACAGACATGCTTATGCAGCAGCTTTATTCACACTTGAAAAATTCAGCTTTCCAGACAAGCTATTGTTACTTTCAGCAACCGGCCGGAAAAGTATGTTGTTATCCCGTATAGAGTCAATTGCAGGATTAAAAAATAATAAAGGGAACTCACTTAAGTCCATTAAGCCGCTGATTGCAGGTTTGTTTTGTATTGTATCACTCAATTTTCTTATGGAAATTAAAAAGCCAGTGTTTGGGATTAGTATGTACCCTATTGCAGGTAATTCTTCCTCATTAAAAAATTATTCTCCAAATGAGAAGAAGGCTTTATTGATATCCTCAAATTATCCGGCAATTAAATCTGCCGATCTTCCTGAATCACTAAATAGTAAAGGGAAAAAAGAAAAAGCATATAAAATAACAATTTCTGAAAATCCAGCAGTTATCCTGGCAGATTATATTACATCTGAAATACCTGTTTTGAAGAAATACCAGGAAGAACAAGTGAATAAAACAGTTGAAGTTTCCAAAAAAATAGCTGCATCAGGATACTGGAAAATAATTGAAAAAAGCATTGGTGAAGTATTCAGTCAGCTTGAAAAAGATGAATTAAGGGTTTCATTTCTAAATAAATTCAATCAACTTGACTGGGATAAACTGAAAAACAATCTTAAAGAAAAGTATAATTCACTGAATTGGGATCAATTAAATGACCAATTATTAGTAGCTGAAAACAGGTTAAGAATGGATAGCCTCCAAAACACTTTGTTATCTGCAATCAGCAAATTGGAATTTATGAAGAGTGAAATACAGAGAACTAATAATACAGAAAATATTTATCCTTCTACTTCTTTAGATGAAATAAAAAAGTCACAAGAGCAACTTATAAAACTTAATAAATTTTTAAAAAACATAGAAAATAAAAAAATGGTTCACCTTTAAGGTATTTCAGCTTTACAACTAACGGATAACATCTACATAACCTGACATAGTCTTTCTACCGTTTTTCGGATTCACAATATAATAATATGTTCCAATGGGAACAGGCTTTCCATTTATTGTTCCATCCCAGGGAGTACCATATCCCACTGATGAAAATATCCGTTGCCCGTATCGGTTAAATATCTCGACAGTATTATCCGGATACGTTTCAAGATATTGAATAATCCACTTATCATTAACACCATCTCCATTGGGGCTAAATATATTGGGTATACTTGGGTACTTCAAAACTTTAATAAATACAGAAGATGTATCACTGCAGTTACCCCGTGCTGTTACGGTTAAAAGATATCTTATATCATCAACACCATTTACAGTTGGTTTTAAGATTGTATTACTCCCGGAAAAATACATATTTGGTGTCCATAAGTAAAAAAGGTCATTACCCGATACTGTAGGTTCAAGTACAATTTGACCACTTTCCAATACCATTCTATCCGGGCCAGCATCCACCACAGGATAAGGATGTACAATTACTGTATCATATGCAGTTGTGCTTCTGCATCCATGATTATTAAATGTATACAGGCTGATATTATAAGTACCAGGAGACCCATAGATATAATTAAATACCGATAATGTTTTTAAGTATCCATCACCCATTGTCCAATTCCATTGGTTGGTGAATCCATCCATCGGATTGGTATTATCTGTAAACTTAAAACTACTGCCTACACATACTTCTGTATTGTCAATAATAAATGCTGCTAATGGCTGAGGATGAACTGTATTTAGTGGGATTGTAATTTCATTAAAACACCCTACACCACTTGTTACCTGTAAATTCACATTGAATGGTCCGATTGAATTATATATATGCGTTGGACTTGTACCGGTAGAACTATTTAATGCACCACTACCGGGATCATCAAAATCCCATAAATAAATCAAAGAAGACTTAGTGCCATCCGGAATATCAGATGTATTGGTAAAAAGAACACTGGCCGAAGGTAAGCAAGAACTCGGCGGAGTTGAAAAGCCGGGTATTGGTAAAGGATTTACAAAAACAGGTATTGTTTGTGTTGTGCTATTGCAGCCATTACTGGTTGTTACAAATAACTTAACAGAAAATGTACCCCAGCCGGTAAATAAATGCGATGGATTCTGAAGCGTTGAAAAGTTAGCAGCCCCACTACCCGGATCGCCAAAATCCCATGTCCATCCGGTAATTGTTCCGGTTGATGGTGGGATGGTTGAAATGCTGCTATTAAAACTTACAGCAGTATTTTCACAACGCAATGGTGAAAATGAAAATTTTGCAGAAGCTGTATCTAAAACAGTTATTGGTTTGCTTAATGAATCTTTGCAACCGGCGGCAGCAGATGAATATGTGTATTGAATAGAATAAGTTCCCGGACCAACAACAGATGGTGTGAATAAACCAACAGCATTTACTCCCGAACCACTATAAACCCATGAACCCGGAACACCGCCAATTTCAGAACCCTGATTTATAAGATAAGATGACGCATCATAACAAACATCTGGAATATTATTGAATTGAACTTTTGGTGCAGCATGTACAGTTATATCCTGCAACTTAACTTCCCGGCAAACACCTCCGGAATATACCCTGTACCGTATTGTATAAATCTTTGTTGCAGGTGTTTGAAAATTTGGATATAAATGTTTGTAAACTTTACCGGGGAATGGTAAATCATCAACCTCAAAAACTGCAGGTTGTCCCACATCATCCCAGAAAATTTCAATTTTTGTAATATTACCGGGAAATACTGTTGATGCTTCTACCAGGCTTATTGAGTCATTTGCACATAATGTAGAGGGTGTCAAAAGTGTAAAATTCGGCACCGGATAGCTGCCATTAACTGTCAGCGTATGTTCAATAGTGTCTTTACAATTATTATTGGAAGTAGTTATCAGCCTTACAAGATAATCACCGGTAGCAGAATAGCTATGTTGCGGATGTTGAATAACAGATGTATTATTAGCACCGCTGCCCGGATCTCCAAAAAGCCATTCCCAATTAGTAATAATATCAGGAGATGTTACATGTGTGGTATCATTAAACTGAGCATATGTATCGCTCAAGCATACTTCGGGGATGATATATCCTGCCAGTGGTTTAGGATTAATTATTACCGGACGACTAAATACCGGGTTACTGACACATCCCTTATCATTTATTACGGAAAGAGAAACGCTATAACTTCCGGCATTGGCGAAGACATGTGATGGATTCTGTAAGACAGAAGTATTATTAATACCACTGACAGGATCAGCAAAATTCCATGACCAATTTGTTAATGAACCAACATTGGGTGTTGAAATATCTGTAAAATTAATTAACCCCTGCTCACAAGAAGGAGCTGAATAATTAAAATTACCAGTTGGTAATGGATGTACTACCACTGTAACTGAACCACTTTGAGGTTGAGAACATAATGTAGAGCTTGCGTCCAATACACTTATTAAATTGTAAACAAATGTTCCGGCAATACCCGTAGGTACTGGCACTATTGCAGTATTTCCCGAACCAGTAACAATCTGATTACTACCTCCATTTATATTATATGTAAAAGTGTAAGGGGCCACTCCAACCGCACCTGTAAAAGTAATTACCGGAGATATGGCATCCTTACAAACTTCTGTTGTACCATTAATAGTTGCAGTAGGTAATGGATTAACAATAATTGTAGTAGAAGCTGTTTGATTTTGTAAACAGGCCGTAGATGAACCATCCTGAACACTTAACAGATTATAAGTAAATGTTCCGGATACAGATGTTGGTGCACTTACTGTAACCGAATTACCACTACTTGTAATTACTGTTTGAGTGGCTCCCCCATTAATATTATAAGTAAAAGTATAAGGTGCTGTACCCGTTGTGCCTGTGAAAACAACATTCGGTTGTGGAGCATTAAGGCATACAGCTGTAGCTCCGGTAATTGCTGCGGTAGGCAATGGATTTACTATTGCTACTGCAGAACCACTTTGATTCTGGATACATGCTGCAGGACTTGAATCCTGAATACTTACAAGATTATAGGTGAACGTTCCCGGGGTACCTGTTGGCACAGAAACTGTAACAGAATTACCGCTGACAGTAGTTACCGATTGGTTTGCACCACCATTTATATTGTAAGTAAATGTATAAGGTGCAGTACCAACAGCTCCGGTAAATGTGATATTAGGAGAAGAACCATTCTGACAAACTTCAATGTTTCCAGAAACTGATGCGGTTGGTATTGGCCAAACATTTATAGGATGACTGACTGTATCAGCAATACAACCAATATCTGTGATTATTGAATATCTTACTGTATATGGACCCGCAGCAGTATAAGGATGAGCAGGGTTATTATTATTTGAGGTAGTAAGATCACCAAAATCCCAAAACCGACCTATTATTGGCCGTCCATCTGTATTTGAATTGTCGGTGAATTGTACAGCATCCGGAAAGCAAACATTACTGAAATTAAAATCAGCTATTGGATTATTAAATACCTGAATATCATAATCAATTTCCTGTACCCCGCCACAACCATCGGAAGTTGGATTGGTTGCAATAACTTTTATAGGGTAGGTACCTGTTGCAGATATAGAATATGAGGTAGGTAATTGATATAAGTATAACGTTCTGCCGTTTACAATTGTAGTACTGGTTGGTACAATAGGTGCTCCCCCATTTGACTGAGATACATCAACGAAACCCATAGAATTTAAAAGAGGTCCAAAAATCCAATTTATTGCAGTAGGCTGATATGGGAATGTCATTGAAAAATAAAAAGGAGTATTCTTGCAAGTGGCAGGAAAATTTACTGTCCCATATTGGTTAAAAACAGATACATACTGGTATAAATCTTTCACATTTGCACCAGCTGAATAGCCGTAGGATTCTGCATTAGCATAGCCATATGCCAAAGCATTAAATCCAGAATCAGAACTCAGGGTATGGTACCCCTGCGCTACATTTCCCATATATAAATATGAATAAGACAAATCCCCCGGATGTGGTAACCAGGAACTAACTGGTACCAAATTCCCATCCAGCCTGAATGAACTTAACCCAGCTCCGGCATTTGTCATAATTGCATGTAAATGGTGTTGTGGGTTAGCTGCAACAAGATTGGAACTGACTAAAGTAACTTTTGGAATATTCTGTTCTACCGGGTTCAAAACAATCATTTCAGGATCATAGGGTGTTGGATTGCCGGAACACCCTTGCGTAGTAAAATATTGTGTTACAGAAACTGGTTCATCGGCCTCAATTTTATTTGGTGTATTGTTTGAAAACTCATAATACAAATTGTTTATGAAAGAAGCCGGTGGAATTAAAACTCCATTCACATAAACATTTGTCGTGGGAATATTTTTAAGTATTCTGAAAAAATTTATTGGTCGATTAAAACTAGGTACAGTTAAAAATTTTTTACCCCAGGACGCAACAGGATATAATTGCTGGTAAAGATTGTCTGATGTATTAGCTGAACCACAACTGTTCCCTATCCTTATTTTGCCAGCACCAGAAAAAACGGCAATCCTTTTACATCCCGAACTGGCACTGGACACAGATTTAATTTTAGAACCGGTAAGATCTACTCCTGTATATAAGCCGCCTGATGCTGTGTTATTATGAACACCCAGCACCTGGTAAATCTGACCTTTATTAAGTGTTATAGATTGCGTGACACCACCTACCCAGCCATTTTTAGTGTTCCCTGATGGGGTTATTTCAACAGTAGTATTATCTTCTACGGCAATAATTGTAAAATATGAATTTGCATTTTGTGCATTCGATAGCTGTGTATAGTTCATCGAATAGTATTCTCTGCCTAAAACAGGTGTAGGCAAACAAACAGTTGCACCACTAATGGCGCTTTGTGTTATATATGAATAAACGACAACAGGTTTTACAGCAGTAACCCTTACCGTTTTTCCGGTAAAAAGGCCTTCATTGTTTATGAAGTAAGTATTGGGGACGATACAAGTAACTACCTGACCTGCAGTAATTGTTCCTGATTGCAAAGTAGTTACACCATAAATTTCAACCAGGTAATCAGTGTTTACATCCGAAGTTATATACAAAGTCATTGTAATTCCTGCCCCACCTCCGTTCATACTTACATGATAGGCATAAGGTATCCAGAATTCTTTCCCTTTGTTTGAAAAATCCTGTGCAAATAAAGTAAGATTAACCAGTGTCAAAAAAAACAAGGGAAATAGTAAGAATTTCCTGATATAAATAATTTTCATCCAGGGATTATTTTCGCAGGTAAATGTAACATTAGTACAAACATATTATACTGATATTAATCAGTAAAACTTTAATCCTGATAAATAAGTAAAAAAATTTGGCAGCGTATAAATGTTATTCTAATGAATTATACTTAGTGGTAGATTATTTTATTTTCAGGAAAAATAATGCAGGATATTACCAGCACCGTGGACATTGTTCACTGTATTTATTACCAATCAGGAAGCCTATAATTATTTCATGAGTGCCACGGCTAACGGTATTTAAAGATGTTGTAGTAAAATCATAAGCATAGCCTACATTAAAAACATTTCCTATATTCATTCCTGCCATGGCGGCAAAGCCATCTTCGTAACGGTAACTACCCCCCATCCAAAGCAGATCCCTGTATTGTACTTTTAAATTAAGCTCAGGTTGAAAATCATATTTTGAAGAACCCTGCACATATTTTAGCATTAATGAGGGAATAGCATTTATATCATCACCAAGTAAAAAACGATAACCTCCTGATAAAAAGAGATGAGGTATTAAACGGCCTTTTTTATCATAAGCACCATCGTCTGTAAATGCAATTTTCTGGGGAATAATTTGCTGTGCTGATAGACCGATAAAATAGTTTTTCGAGTATAGCCACAACCCTACTCCGGCATCGGGCTTAATTCGATTTATTTCTCCACTAAGGGAAGTCCCTGTTGCAGGATCAAATGGGTCTCCTGCTCCGGAAAAATCTGTTTTGGTTCTGTCAAGTCCAATCCTGGTTATTCCGGCGGAAAAACCGGCTGATAAATTTGTTGTTGGACTAAGTCCTAAATGATAGGCATATGTTGCCGCTACTGAGAAACGATTAAAACTTCCAGTTCTGTCACTGATCATTGTAAGGCCAACACCATGATGTGGTTCAGCAGCTGTATAGTTTTCCCAGTAATATTTTCCTCTTGGATTTTGCCCGGGAACCTCATATGAAGTAGATGAAGTTCTGTAATCTTTCTTGCCAATTGGACCCTGAACTGTCAGATAAGTTGTCTTTGGCGCACCGTTTAAGCCTACCCACTGATCCCGGGTGCTGATTTTTACATCAACATAATTTTCAATACCACTTAATGCTGGATTTAAAATATAATTATTCAGTATATACTGGGTATAATGTGGCCTTTGCTGACCCATTAACCGGGAAACAAAAACTAATACTACAAATAAAACAATAGTTTTTTTCATAACAGTTAGATTAACGTATTACATCTACATAACCTGACATTGTTTTTCTTCCGTTCCTGGGATTCACAATATAATAATAGGTACCCATAGGAACAGGTTTTCCATTAACAGTTCCATCCCAGGGAGTTCCATAACCAACAGAAGAGAATATTCTTTGACCATAACGATTGAAAATTTCCACTGAACTTTCAGGATAAGTATCAAGATATTTTATAACCCATTGGTCATGTACACCATCTCCATTCGGACTGAAAATGTTTGGAATTTCAGGACCTTTTAATACTTTAATAAATACTTTATCACTTGCCTCACAACCTCCCCTTCCGGTAACGGTAATTGTATATGTAATATCTTCCACACCTTTTGCAATGGCATTCTTAATAGTATTACTACTCAGTAAATACATATTTGGAGTCCACAAATATGTAGGATTAATCCCGGTTATTATTGGCTCAAGCGTATCACTACCATCCTGAAGTATATATAAATCAGGCCCGGCGTCTACGACTGGGTAAGGATTGATAGTAACTTGCCTGGTAAAACTGGTACTTCTGCAACCAAAGTTATTGACGACAAAAAGTGTCACATCATATGGATTGGGATTTCCTGAACCATATGTATAACTAAAAGTAGGAGTTGACATTACATTTCCATCCCCCATTGTCCAGTTCCATTGTGTTGTTGTTCCATCCGCCGGATCGCTGTTATCTGTAAATGAGATACTCTGACCAACACACACATCTGCTTTATCTACAGTAAACGAACCATTTGGTTGTGGATGAACAGAACTTAGAATTATAGTTGTATCATGAACACAACCAACACCACTTGTTACCTGTAAGTTTACATTAAAGGGGCCGGTGGAATTATAAATATGAGTTGGGCTAGTTCCAGTTGAACTATTAGATGTACCACTTGCCAGGTCTCCAAAATCCCATAAATAAGTCAGGGAGGGTTTTGTGCCATCTGGAATATCAGATGTATTGGTAAATACAACACTAGCAGCCGGTAAACAAGAACTTGATGGAGTTGAAAAGTTTGGCCTTGGAATTGGGTTCACAAAAACCGGGATTGTTTTAACAGTACTCTTACAACCATTACTGGTCGTTACATTAAGTTTCACCTGGTAAGTACCCCAACCTGTAAATAAATGTGTGGGATTTTGTATCGAGGATGAATTGTTTGCACCACTTCCGGGGTCTCCAAAATCCCATGTCCAACCTGTAATTGTTCCGGAAGAAAGCGGAATTGTTGAAGTACTGCTATTAAAAGACACTGCCGTTTTCTCACATGTCAATGCAGAGAATGTGAACTTTGCAGATGCGCTGTCGAGTACGGTAATAGGCTTGGTCAATGTATCTACACAACCTCCAGCGGTAGAAGTGTAAGTATAATTAATATTGTATGTTCCCGGACCAACAATTGATGGCGTAAATAATCCGCCTGTATTTACCCCGGGACCGCTGTAAGTCCATGTACCCGGTACACCGCCAATTTCTGTTGCCTGAGTGATTAGGTAAGAGGTAGCATCCAGGCAAACATCCGGAATATTATTAAACTGAACTTTTGGAGCAGCATTTACTACAACCGTTTTAATTCTATCATTAACACAGGTACCTCCGGAATAAGCCCTATATCGTATAGTAAATGTCTTTGTTAATGGGGCCTGGAAATTCGGATATAAATGTTTGTATATTTTACCTGGTGTTGGTGTATCATCAGTTTCAAATACTGATGGTGATCCGGCATTATCCCAATAAATTTCAACTTTAGTTACACTACCGAAATTTACAGTAGATGCATCCTGAACGGATATGGAATCATTGGCACACATTGTTGAAGGGCTCAATGCATTAAAATTTGCTACCGGTATATCTCCATTAACGGTAAACGGAAAAGTATTGGTTGTTATACATCCATTATTTGTGGTAGTAGTTAATGTAACTATATAATTACCCACAGCAGTGTAAGAGTGTTGCGGATCTTCTAAAATAGAAGTATTTAAGGCTCCACTACCCGGATCATCAAAATTCCAATTCCAACTGGCAATAGAGCCGGATGCAACAGAACTATTATCAAAAAACTGTGCATACGTATCACTCAGACATACTTCTGGTAAGACAACATCAGTTACCGGTTGTGGATTTACAGTAATATTTCTTGTCAGGATGGGATTACTTACACAACCTTTATCTGTTGTTACAGAAAATGTAACTGTATATGGACCAGCTAAAGCGTAAGTATGTGTTGGACTTTGGGTTGTTGAAATACCTGCATCACCAAAGTTCCAGTTCCAGCTGTTCAAGGCACCTGAATTAGGAACAGACAAATCAGTAAATGTGAGCACCTTGGTTTCACATGTTGGAGTTGTTAAGTTAAAGTTGGGTGTAGGTAATTCATTGACGATTATAGTACCGTTAGCCGTTTTTTGAACACAGGTTCCTGTAGTATTAACTGTATAATTAAAAGTTCCTGCCACAGTTGGTGTACCATTAATTGAAAATACTCCCCCTGCATAAACTCCCGTCACTCCAGCGGGTAATCCACTTACGGTACCCCCGGTTCCACCACCTGATATGGAGTATGTAATTGTACCTAAAGAACTATTACGGCAAAGTTCCTGGGCATTTGATGCTGGAGCTGATGTTAATGAAATAGCTGCATCGGGATTTACAGTTATTGTTCCTGTCAGACTTTTTTGTATACAAGTCCCAGTTGTATTTATTGTAAACGGAAAACTTCCAACTGCTGTCGGTGCTCCGCTAATTGTTAATACGCCAGCATTATAAACACCGTTTACTCCGGGTGGAAGACTTGTAAAAGTTCCTCCTGTACCGCCTCCACCAATTGAATAAATAATGTTAGTAATAGCAATATTTTCACATACAGTTTGATTTGCAGTTGTTGGAGCTGAGGTTAGAGCTAATGTCGCATCTGGATTTACAGTTAAGGTGCCATTTGCAGTCTTTTGAATACATGTTCCGGTTGTTGAAACAGTATAATTAAATGTTCCTGTAACTGTTGGTGTACCACTTATTGTGAAAATCCCAGAGTTAAATATACCTGTTACTCCGGCAGGCAAACCAATGACTGTACCGCCAGTTCCTCCCCCACCAATTGTATAAGAAATATTATTTACAGGAGTATTAATACATATAGTTTGTGCATTGTTTCCAGTTGTAAGTGCAAGAGATGCATCTGGATTTACAGTAATAACTCCCGATAGCGAATTAGGCAAACAAAGGCCTGTTGCATTTACTGTATAATTATAAGTTCCGGGTGTTGTTGGAGTTCCACTAATTGTAAATAAACCAGCATTATAAACTCCGCTTACACCAGAAGGCAATCCGGTTGATGTGGCATTGTTTCCACCACCATCAATGGTATAAA